>CALLYK010000163.1 GCA_937858365.1 uncultured Isosphaeraceae bacterium
CAGCGTCTCGCGCAGCGCCGTGGCGATGCCGTTGAGTTCCGCAAGCTGGGCCTCCAGCGCCGACTGCATCTGCGCCAGTTCGCGCACCCGGTCCTCCAGCGTGTCGGTGGCCTGGTGGATGCGCTTGACGCTCTCCAGCCGGCGCTTCAGCTGCAGCTGGTATTCGCGCACCTGGGTTTCCAGCGGCGCCATGACGGCGCGCAGCCAGTGGTCTACATCGCGGTTGACCAGCTCGAAGATGCGCCGCACCTGGGTCGCCGCCGTCTCGAAGAAGCGCTGGGTCAGGCCGCGCTTGGCGTGGGTCACCATGTTGAGCAGCGTGTTGAAGTGGGCGTTGAATCCCTCCTCCAGCCGGGAGATCTCCTTCTCGTAGCGCAGCAGTGAAAACGGCGCCGGCGCCGCCAGCTTCATGCCGTGCTCGGTGGAGAAGCGCTCGTACATCGCCTCCATCATCGCTGCGCTTGCCCACAATGCCGCGCTCATGCCGCATGCTCCGCCAATGCCGCGACGGCGGCTTCGTGATCGCTGAACGGCAATACCTTATCTCCCACAATCTGTCCGGTCTCGTGTCCCTTGCCGGCAATCAGCAGCGCATCTCCCTGCTGCAAGCCGGCAACGGCTGCGCGGATCGCCTCATTGCGATCCGCAATGTCCGTCGCGCCTTTCGCTGCCGCCATGATGGCCGCACGGATGGACGCAGGATTTTCCGAGCGCGGATTGTCGTCGGTAATAATGACGGTATCCGCATTCTCCGCCGCAATCGCACCCATCAGCGGACGCTTGCCTGCATCGCGGTCGCCGCCCGCGCCGAACACGACCACGAGCTTGCGCTTCGTATAGGGCCGCAGCGCTTCCAGCGCCTTCGCCAGCGCATCGGGCTTATGCGCATAATCCACAAACACCGGTGCACCGTTGCGCTCACCGACAAGCTCAAGACGCCCCGGCGCACCCTGAAGATTTTCCAGTGCTGCAAAGACGCGCGCGGGATCGCCGCCGGTTGCGATCACGAGGCCCGCGGCCACCATCGCATTCTCGATCTGAAATTCGCCAACCAGCGGCAGGCGTACCTGATACTGCTTGCCGTCATGTTCGAGGGTCAATTTCTGTGCAAAGCCATCGACAGCAGCGGCCAGCAATTGGATCGCTTCACCGCTGCGGCCAACCGTCATGATGCGCAGCCTGCGAAGTCGCGCAGCCTCGATCACCGCCGCGGAATGATCGTGATCGGCGGCAATCACCGCGGCGCCGCCGTCAACCACAAGATCGGTGAACAGCCGCAGCTTGGCCGCCAGATAATGTTCGACCGTCGGATGATAATCCATGTGGTCGCGCGACAGATTGGTGAAGCCGCCGGCTGCGACGCGCACGCCGTCGAGACGGAACTGGTCGAGCCCGTGCGAGGAGGCTTCGAAGGCAAGATGCGTGACGCCGTCCCGCGCGATCTCGTCGAGCTGGCGATGCAGCGCGATCGGATCGGGCGTGGTCAGCGAGCCGTAGACGGTGCGCTTCGGCGACACGAGGCCAATGGTGCCGATACTGGCCGACTCGTGGCCCAGGCTCTGCCAGATCTGCCGGGTGAAGGCGGCCACCGACGTCTTGCCGCTGGTGCCGGTAACGGCGGCGATGGTGCCAGGCTGGCTCGGAAAGAATCTCGCGGCTGCCATCGCCAGAGCCCGGCGGGGATTTTGAGTCGCCACATAGGGCACGTTCGCGCCTTGGGGCTTGTCGCTGCCCGCTACCGCCACTGCCCCCGCCGCGATCGCCGCTTCGACGAAGCGCGAGCCATCGGTCTTGTGGCCGGCCAGCGCAAAGAAGAGATCGCCCGGCTTCACGACGCGGCTGTCGACGGCCAGCCCTCTCACCTCCACCGCCTCGGCCTGCGGATCGATGGTGGCGTCGGCGCCAAAGAGGTCGCGAAGTCGCATGCTGTTCCAGTCCGGTCGGCCGCGGGGCCTCGGAGACTCACACCGCCAATAGCAGTGGATTACTGATTTGTCCTCGATGTCGCAAGAATGAGGCGGTCGGACGGCGGCAGGTCGAACCGGGGTTCGACCCCGAGCAGCGGCGCAATCCGGGCGATGACGTTGCCGCCGGTGGGCACTGCATTCCAGCCCGAAGTGATGAAGCCGTGGGTTTCCGGCAGCGGCTTCGGTTCATCCAGCATGATCAGGAGCTGGTATTGCGGATTGTCGGCCGGCAGGACCGCCGTGAACGAGTTGAGCACCTGTTTCTTGGAATAGCGGCCGCCCACGACCTTCTCCGAAGTGCCGGTTTTGCCGCCAATGTAATAGCCCCTGACATCGGCCTTCTTGGCGGTGCCGATCTCGGCGTTGAGCCGCATCAGGTAGCGTATCTTTTCCGACGTTTCCGGCTTGATGACGCGCTTGGCCATCGTCCTGGCGTCCTCTTCCGAGCGCTTCAGGAAGGTCGGCGGAATCAGGAGCCCGCCATTGACCATCGCATTGATGCCCATCACCGCCTGCAGCGGCGCCACCGCGATGCCGTGGCCGAAGGAGATGGTGATGGTGTTCAGCTCGCCCCAGCGTTTGGGCACGATCGGCGCCGTGCTCTCCGGCAGTTCGGTGCGGAGCCGGTCGAGCTGGCCGACCTTGCGCAGGAAGGCCTTGTGCGCCTCCACGCCCTGGCTCAGCGCCACGCGGGCCGCGCCGACGTTGGAGGAGAAGGTGAACACTTCCGACAGCGTGATGGAGCGGCCGAGCGGATGGGTGTCGTGAATTGCGAACTTGCCGTAGTGCAGCGCGCCGCGCGCGTCATAGAGCGTGTTGAGGTTGGCCTTGCCGGAGTCCAGCGCCATCGCCAGCGTGAGCGTCTTGAAAGTCGAACCCATTTCGAAGACGCCCGTCGTCAGGCGATTGATGCGCTCCGGATCTCCGCCCACGAAGAACGGATCGATGAGTCCCCCTGCGACGGCAGAGGTGGTTTCTAAAAGTGACTCTTTCGTTACGATTTGAATCGATCGAAGGCCCCGCTCGCGCAGAAGGGCATTGGCCCAGGCAGCGTCCTCACCTTCGAGCGGCGGCTGCGCGGGCGCTCGATAATCGATGTCGTCGTATCGGCCGTTGCGATAGACCTGCTCAATCAACGGCTGAAGTTCCAGCACAACGTCCCGGTCGGTCGATCGCAACGGCACCGCGATGTTGGGCAAACGCTCTCGCAAGGGCATCGCGTAGAGTTCGAGCAAGGGCCTTCCCCAGCCCCGACGCACGGCCGCCTGATAGGGCGTTTGGTGCGAAGCGGGGACCCGCGTCGGATGCACCATCGCCACGCGACGGCCGGCACGCAGCAAGTCGATCTCGACCAGGCTGATGCCGGCCTCTTCCAGGTCATCACGCTTGCGAAGGCAACTCTCCTGGTCTTTCCCCGGCTCCTTGTTGGACCGGCTCAAGACTTCGATGACCGTGACGACCCTCTCCCGAGCCCCGGCCTCGACGATCTCGATGAACGCCTCGGCGCGAGGCAGGACGAGTTCCAAAACGAACGGCCTTGCGGCTTGTGCTTCCTCCTCAGCAAGGGCGACCCCGCCACTCACGGGCCGAGGTCGCTCGACCACGCGGACGTCGGGCACGAAGGCGTGGGCCACGTCGCCGGGCAAGGCGATCACCAAACGCTCCTGGGTCTGGGCGCGCAAGTCGGTCGGAAAACGCGTCTGGATTTGATCGCAGGCATACATAACGATTCGCTGATGGACATCTCCCCAATGCCGCGGGGCCTCGAGTTACGGGTCCATGCCCGGGACTGGGCCGTTCATGGTCGTCCCTTTCGCGTGGGTCGGACCGAAGAAGAGGTCACTTGGGCCTCTTCAGGTGCATGTCGAAGAAAGCGAACGTCTCCGCCTTGGTTCGATCGAGTTCGGCACCTGCCCAGCCGTGTCCGGCCCCGATCAATAGCTCGACGCGCCCGGAGACGCCGGCCGCCGTCATTTTGTTGGCTAGCTTGGTCGCCTGAGAGTCAGGCACGAGCGGGTCCTTGGTCCCCTGGAACGTGAGCACCGCGGCGTCCCCCTTGCTCACGAATGTCAAGGGTGAGGCCTTGGCGAAGGCTTCGGCCTTTTCGGCTGGGCCGCCGCCGATGAAGTTGTTCACCAGGCCCCTGGAGACTTCGGGAAGGTCGGACGCCGCCAGGTCGGTTGGGCCGAAGTAGTTCACTACGGCTTGCACTTTCGAACTAGGCGCGTCGCTGGGCACGTCGCCTTCGAGACCGTCTTCCTTGTCCGTCAGGCCCAGCATGAGCGAAAGGTGGCCGCCCGCCGAGAAGCCCACCGCGCCGATGTGCTCGCCATCGACCTTGTATTTCGCCGCGTTCGTTCGCAGCCAGCGCACGACCGCCTTCACGTCGTGGACCTGCGCCGGGAAGACGTCCTTGGGACAAAAACGGTACTGCGGCGAGACGGCCACGTAACCGCGCTGGGCGCATTCCAACAGGAGTGGTCTCAGGTCGGCCTTGTTGCCGGCGCGCCATGCTCCGCCGTGGATGACGAGGAGCGCTGGGAACAGACCGTTGCCGTCGCGAGGTCGGGCCATGTCGAGTTTCAATTCGGTCTCGCCCACCTTGGTGTAAACGACGTCGTTTTCGGTGGCCACCCCGAAGGGCTGCTCTTGGGCGGGGGAGTACGAGGCGATCGCGATGAGGGCGAGAAGCGACAAGAGTGCGGTTCGCGGCATCGGGGGCGTCCTTTCAAAGGAGAGAGGAGGAACGCCCCGATCAAATCAGAACCAGAGGGCCTTGTCCACCACGTTGAGCAACTCTTCCCCGCGCGCGAACCGGCCCACGTTCTCGACCAGCGTGGCCAGGTGGCGCGGCGCGATGGCCGGGGAGTAGCCCGCCGTGTGCGGGGTCAGGATCACGTTGGGCAGGTCCCAGAGCGGATGATCGGCGGGCAGCGGCTCGACCTCGTAAACATCGAGCGCGGCCCCAGCGATCCGACCCTCCCTCAAGGCCGCGACGAGATCGTCCAGGACGACGATCGCGCCTCGACCGATGTTGATAAGGTAGCTTGTGGGCCTCATCACATTCAGCAAGCGGTCATCGAACAGGCGTTCGGTCTCGGGCGTGTGCGGAGCGGCGATCACGACGAAATCGCTGGAGGCGAGCAAGTCCTCAAGGCGATCAAGCCCCCCGACCTCGACAACTCCTTCGACCGCGCCGACCCGCTCCGGGAATCGATCGACCGCCCGAACGGTCATGCCGAAGGCGCGGGCGCGGTGCGCGATCTCGGTGCCGATCGCGCCAAGGCCGACGATCCCCATCGTCGTCTCGGGGAGGAAGATCGTGGCGCGGTCCATCGCGTTGACCGTGCCCGGTCCGACCGCGTTGTTCACGCGGGCCCCCTCGCCCCCGCACGGCTCGTAACGATGGGCCATCTGATTTCGTATGTAAATATGGAGATTTCTTGCGAAGCAGATCACATAGCCCATCACCTGGTCGGCGATCACGTCGCCAAACAGCCCGCGCATGTTCGTAAGGACACACTCGTGCTCAACCAGTTCGGGGAAGACGTAATGCTCCAAACTGACGGTGAAGGCTTGCACCCAACGCAGTTGGCCGGCCCTGGCCAGCAGGTCGGCCGTGATCTTGCCGAGGTGGGCGTCGGCGTTCACAACGGCCTCGGCCGCCTCGTCGCGCGTGGTCGCGTTCACGAAGTCGAACTGGGGCGCGGCTACTTTCAGGGCGAGCAGACGGCCGGGGTCGATCGCTGGGTGAATCAGGACCTTCATGGGGGATGGGCCTTGGAGCGTTTCAAGCGACCGCGAGTCCGCGGCAAAGGCGCGTCAGGTGCTCGGCCACGCGCCGGGCACCGTCGCTGGGGAATGGGGCGGGGCCGGGCTGGAACTGGAAAGCCCGCTTGAGGGGCCCTTCAAAACGCAGCGCGTCGAATTTCCGGCGCGAGACAGGCAGGCCGCCGCCCCAGGTACGAAGCGC
Source organism: uncultured Isosphaeraceae bacterium (assembly GCA_937858365.1). Lineage (GTDB taxonomy): Bacteria > Planctomycetota > Planctomycetia > Isosphaerales > Isosphaeraceae > CALLYK01. The sequence continues at coordinate 5,941 of CALLYK010000163.1, forward strand.
CCGGTCGAGTGCGCGGAACTCGGCGAAGCCCGTCCGGGGCGGATAGATCATCGGCGTGCCCGCGACCATCGCCTCGCAACTTGAGCCATAACCCGCCTTGGCGACGATCGCGTCGCTGGACGCGGCCAAGTCGGCCCCCGTCCATCGTTCTGGCGGGAGTACGTGCAGGTTCGCCAATGGGCCAACCGAGGCCTCGTGAAAGCCGACAAAGTGGACCCCCTGACATTCCCAGCGCTCGATCCTCTCCCAGTCCATGCCCTCTTGGCCGTATCGTCCCACATAGAAATAGACGAGCCGCTCGTTCGGTCCCAGTCCCAGTGTGCGCCGGAGCTCGACTCGGAGATCGCGCCCGGGCGTCACGACCATCCCCACGTCGATCCGGCGTGGGAGCCAACTCATGGCCAAAGCGGGTTGAGCATGAAAGACGGCCGTGGCTTGGCGATAGGCCGCGCGAAGGGCGAGCACGAGGCGGCGAGCGTCGTCGTCAAGCGCCTTCGCGTGTGACTCGTAGATATCCGCCCACGTGAAATTGGCGAGCAAGTAGGCGGGAAGTCCCGCTTGACGCGCGGCCACCAAGGGTACGGGCGGCGCGTCGCAGAGGACAGTCGCGACCCCGGCCGCTCGGAGCCACTCGGCCTCTTGGTCCACACGAGCCAACGCTTCGGCATGGACGCTCGCGGCGAGCTTCAAGGTGGCGGGACCATCGGTCGCGGCGCTGTCGCCCACCGGGTTCACGGCGCCCGCGTCGGAGACGTGCGAGCGCAACTCGGCGGGTCGAAGCAAGCGCTCTCTCCAGTGCTGGAAAAGGTCGGGATGACAGCAGATGGTCATCGGCACGTCGGCCGGGATCCGGTTGAGCACCGCAACCGTGCGATTCAAATGCCCGAAGCCGTGGCTGGTCACATAAACCGCCAGGCCGCCGCCTCGTCGCCCCATCATCGCCTCCGTCACTCACCTTCCGCCACGAGGAACCTAGCTCATCGAATCGAGGGGCGAAGATAGCGACTGGCCCGTGCGTCGGCAAGCCGGCTCCTCAAGGCGAAACGGCAGGGGCCGCGTCCATCGTCTTCGGGGCGTGACGAGTCGGGCTCGCGCCGGGAATCTCCGACCAAGTCGGCTTGGGACCGTGGAGGAAACGGCCGATGAACGTGTGACGTACCCAAAGCTGATAAGTGCCGATGCCCAGTCCCATCGTGACCGTCCAAACGATCGCGAACTTGAGCACCGGATGGATGGGGACCTGATAGAAGTCAGCCTGCAAAACGCCCACCAGGGGCATGTGAATCAAGTAAATCCAAAAGGAACCATCGGCCAAATAGCGGACGACGCGCATCGGCGAATGGACGTAGTGGCAGGCCGTGCCCAGAAGGCCCAGGACCGTCAGCCACGAGAAGAAGCCGCCCAGCACGGTCATCACCAGGCGCGGGGCGAGAGGCAGAGGCGCGACCCAATCCATCGAAAGCAGAAGGGCCCGCGCGACGAAGACGGGCACCGAAAGGACCAAGAGCCAGGCAGACCTCGGCCAAAGTCCGGCGAGGCTGCCGGGGATGCCTCGCAACCCGACGCCCGCCAGGAAGAACATGAAGTAATGCCCCACGCGCACGACGTCGGGCACGAACGAGTTGTGCCGGTCCAGGGCCGCGTCGATCCCATAAAAATACAAGTGTGCACCGAGGAAGACGGTCGAAATGAGTCCCAAACCGAGCAGGCCCACGCTCCGAGTCGCGAGCCATCCCATCAGACGTTCGAGCGGCCGCCACGGACCGCCGAAGAAGCGTCCGCATGTGAACACGCCCAGCATCATGATCAGATAAAAGAGGAACCAGAGATGCCCTGGACCATAGAGGTTCGCTTGGAAGCCGGGGTAACTGAATTGCCATTTAGCGACCTCACGCGGCGTCGCGCGGCCCATGACGAGCCAGCCGTAATACCAGGCGTAAAGGCTCAAGGGGGCGATCACGACCATGCCTATGAGGAAAGGCAAAAGCACCCGCCGGCCCCGATTGACCCAGAAGCCGACAAGGCCGCGCGAGTCCCAAATGCCAGCGGCGAGGAAGCCCGAAATCAGGAAGAACATCGCGTTCGAGACACTCATCGACCACCAGCAGAAGAGGTCGAAGCCCCGATTGGTGCCGAGCGGGTCATGAACGGCCCAGACCAAGGCCGGGATTTCCTGCTGAATGTAGGCCAGGGCCGAATGGAGCGTCACGACGAGCAGGATCGCCCCGGCGCGAAGGAGGTCTACCGCGTTCTCGCGAGGACGACCGCTCGGTGGCGTGGGGACCCTGTCCACACGCAAATGGGACGTGCTGGGTTCGGCTTGCTGGCTCGCCTGGTCCATGGCGCTCGCCCTTGCGACGCAAATCATCCGCCTGACGACGCGGGACGCGTTCGGCCCCGAACGGAAGGTGACGCATCCTGCCACAAACGGCCCGATCATCCAACCTCAATCCAAAGCTTGTCCCGATGGCCCCGCCCCGGTCGAGTCACGCTTCGAGCGGCCCACATGCATCAGTAGCTCGGAAGAGCGAGGAGGACCAAAAAAGGAAGCGGAGGGCGAGGGTCGTGCTTGCGATGATGATGCCTAAGATGCCGACGAATCGCCCCTTCAGTCGGCCGCCCGAACGCTCGATCGGACTCAAGGCGTGGACGCCGGCTGAAGGGCCGTCGACGCGGGACGTCGGCTTGAAAGAGCGGTTCGACAACGACCTCGGGTACGGTCGCGGTGTGGCCGTCCAAACCGGCCGCGCGCAGTCGGGGCAACTCGTGTAGGGCCCTGCGAAATGGTCCTTGGCGAGCATTTCTTTCCGCTGGTGCAAACCACCGCGATCGCCATCCCGTGGACCTCCAACCCGACGTTGGAAGATTGGAAAAAGGGGTCGGCGAGTCTCTCCCGAGGACCCCTCTTTCGACAAACTAACCGAAAAGCGGTCAACCCGACGACCATCTCCCGCGCCGCCTTCCATGATGGTCGATTCGCCGTCATGGCGCTCCCAATCGATCGGTACGAAACCTGGTAGAATGTCGCTTGGGAGGTGCCTCATGCCGATCCACGACTGGACCCGTGTCAAGTCCGGGTTTTACCACGACTTTCACCAGCGGTGGACTGTCGATATTTGCAACCGCCTGAATTCCAGTGTCCTCCCCTACGGTTACTTCGCGATGGCCGACCAGCGCGTGGGCGGGCCCGAGCCCGACGTCATCGCCCTTCAGCTTCGCGGGGCCCCCGACGTTCCGGGCGGGCTGGCCGTGGCCGAGGCCCCACCGCGACTCGGCCGAGCGGTGCAAACCTCCATCGAACCGGCGATCTACGCCCGCAAGGCCAACCGCCTCGCCGTCCGCAACGAGCTGGGCCGCGTGGTGGCCATGATCGAGGTCGTCTCGCCCGGCAACAAGGACACAGAGCACGCGACTGCCTCATTCATCACCAAGGCGGTCGACTTCCTCGACAACGGGATTCACTTCCTGATGGTCGACCCCTTCCCGATCGGCCCGCGCGATCCGCATGGTCTGGCCCAGGCGATCTGGTCGAGACTGACCGACGAGACGCTCCCGGCTCGCCCCGACGGGAAGCCCCTCACGGTGGCCGCTTTTGATGCCGGTTTCCCGCTGACTGCTTACGTCGAAGCGATCGCGGTGGGCGACGCCTTGCCTGATGCGCCCCTCTTTCTGGAACCGGGTTGGTATGTGAACGTGCCTCTCGAAGAGACCTATCAGGCGTCGTGGCGCCTCACTCCTTGGCCGATCCGCGGCCTCATCGAGCCGGACCTCGCCTGATGGACCATGATCATGCGGGGCAACGTTCCGACCTGGAGGAAACCGGCCGGCTCGATAGGAAGATCCCGCCCAACGTTAAGGCGCCTCCCAAAACGATCGCCAGCGTGAGCGATTCGCCCAGCAGCCAAACGCCCCAAAGGATCGTGAGCAACGGCGCCGCGTTGCCGATCGTCGCAAGCTGGCTGGCGTCCACGTGTCGGAGCGCCAGGTTCTGGCAGATCAAGCCAAAGACACTCACGACCAAGGTCAAGTAGATCAGGCCGCCCCAGGCCGTCGGCGAAACGGTCGCCAGGCGCGACCAATCGTCCGCGTTGGCCAGGGCGATGGGCAGGTCCAGCGCGCAGCCGACGAGGAAGGTCCCGGCCAGGGTCGTCACGCCGCCGTGACGCGCAACCAGACGCTTGTTGATCGTGAGATAGGCCCCCCACGAAACCACCGCCCCGAGGAGGAGAAGGTCGCCATAGAGGAAGTCGGCCCCGCCCGGCCCGGCTTGAAGCAAGTTCCCGAACGCGATGATCGCGACGCCCAAGACCGTGGCCGCCACGCCGAGCGCCCGCTCGCGCTGGAAACGCTCGTGACCCAGAAGCACCGCCAGACCGAGCACGATCAAGGGACATGTCGCGTAAATCAAGCCGACGTGCGAAGTCGGTGCCAAGCGCGTGCCATTGAGGAAGAACGACTGATTGATGGGCACGCACAGCAAGGCCGCCGCGAAGAGTCGTCCTGGGTCTTCGCGAAGCATCTTCCGAAGGGGCCTGGCGACAAGCGGGCCCAGCACCAGGCCGGCCACGCCGAAGCGGACGATAGGCAAGAGGGCCCAAGGAAACTCGCGCAGTGTGACCTTAGCGGCCGTCGCGGTGCTCGACCCAATCAAGACCATGAGGCCCAGGTAAACCCAAGCCTGGCCCTCAGGTCGCCCAGGTGCGGGCCCGCCACCCTCGTCCGTCATCGCACTCCCCCGAAAAAACAAGACGGGGGCGCTTTCGCCCCCGTTTCCGTGTAGATGCATCATAAGCGACGTGGGCAAGACACGGAAGGCCGATCGCGGGTTCGCGGCCCTCTCGCGGCCGGCTTCAGGGGCCGCTACGATGGGGCCTTCTCCCCCGACCCCCACGCTGATGGAGCGACCAGCCATGCTTGACGAATCCTCCAACGCACCGGTCTTGCCCGACGTCTCTCGTCGGGGCTTCGTGGTCACGTCGCTGGCCTCCGGCTTCGCGCTGGCCACTTGTCCCGTCTCGGCACAAACGATCAGCACCGACACCAAAGGACTTGAGGCCGGCGAGGTGAAAGTGCCCGTCGCCGACGGCACCATCCCCGCCTATCGCGCCATGCCCGACAAAGGAGGCCCCTTCCCGACCGTTTTGGTCGTCCAGGAGATCTTCGGTGTCCATGAACATATTAAGGACATCTGCCGACGCTTCGCCAAGCTCGGCCACTTCGCCATCGCGCCCGAGTTGTACGCGCGTCAGGGTGACGTTTCCAAGATCGAGAACTTCCAGGAGATCATCAGCAAGGTCGTCTCCAAGGTGCCCGACACCCAAGTGATGGCCGACCTCGACGCGAGCGTCGCCTACGCTCAGGCGACCGGCAAGGCCGACACCGCCAGGTTGGGCGTCACCGGCTTCTGCTGGGGCGGACGCATCGTCTGGCTCTACGCGGCCCACAACCCGAAGCTGAAAGCGGGCGTGGCCTGGTACGGCCGCTTGGTGGGGCCGCCCGATGACCTCCACCCCAAGAACCCGATCGACCTGGTGGGCCAACTGAAGGCCCCCGTGCTGGGGCTCTACGGCGGGGCTGACGGCGGCATCCCGAACGAGAGCGTCGAGCAGATGCGCAAGGCCATCAAGGACGCCGGCAAGACGGCCGAGATCGTCCTCTATCCCGACACGCCTCACGGCTTCCACGCCGATTACCGACCCAGCTATCGCAAAGACAAGGCCGAGGACGGATGGAAGCGCCTTCTCGCCTGGTTTAAGGAACATGGCGCCTGCTGATCGTCACGCCAACCCCTTGCTTCGGTCTGCCGGCGCGTTAAGGTGAAGGCTCACGGTCCCGCTCATGGCGGGCGGGCCCTCCAGGGTCATGCAGGCCCCCGGTGCTCTCACCCTCGCTGGGGACGGAGCGCGCGGGGGCCTCTTTTTTTCCCACCCTCCGCGATCCCACCGTGTCCCACCCTCACGGCGGATCGCCACCCCAACCAGGCGAAGGGGCCTTCTCCATGACTCAACCCAAACCCGGCACGTCCCGTCGCGCCTTCCTCCAAGACACCGGCCGCGTCGCCGCCGTGAGCGCCCTCGCGGGCCTCGCCGTCCCAAGCGTCCACGCGGGCGAGGACAACACGATCCAACTGGCACTCGTCGGCTGCGGCGGACGAGGCACAGGGGCCGCCGCCAACGCCCTCTCGGTCAAGAACGGCCCGATCAAGCTGGTCGCCATGGCCGACGTCTTCGACAATCGCGTCAAGCGAAGCTACGAAAACCTGGAGAAAGACTTCGCCGATCAGATGGACGTCTGCGACGACCGCAAGTTCGTCGGCTTCGACGCCTACAAGAAGGCGATGGACTGCCTCAAGCCGGGCGATATCGTCCTGCTCACCACGCCCCCCGCCTTCCGTTGGCCGATGTTTACATACGCCATTGAGAAAAACCTGAATGTCTTCATGGAAAAGCCGATCGCCGTCGACGGTCCGACCGCGCGGAAGATGATCGCCCTGGCCGGCGAGGCCAAGAAGAAAGACCTCAAGGTGGGCGTCGGCCTCATGTGCCGCCATTGCGCCGCCCGCAAGGAACTTTACGGCCGAATCAAGGACGGTCAGATCGGCGACCCGATCACGTTCCGCTCCTACCGCCAGGTCGCCTCGGGCGGCCTGATCGGCCCCAACAAGGAAGGCGTAAGCGACCTTCTGTATCAGGTCCGCCACTTCCACGGCTTCTTCTGGGCGAGCGGCGGCGTGTTCATGGACTTCATGATCCACAACATCGACGAATGCTGCTGGATGAAGGACGCATGGCCCGTGAAGGCCCAAGGCAACGGCGGACGTGTGTACCGCGAGGACAAGGTCGACCAGAACTTCGATAACTACTCGATTGAATACACGTTCGCCGACGGCACGAATTTGATCGTCTACACGCGCAACATTCCCGGCTGTCACGACGAGTTCGCCAGTTATGTTCACGGCACCAAGAACTCGGCCGTGATCTCCACCTACGTTCACACGCCCGCCAAGTGCCGGCTTTACAGCGGCCAGAAGGTGAACGACAAGGCCAGCCTCACCTGGGCCTTCCCGCAACCCGAGCCCAACCCCTATCAGCTCGAATGGAACGATCTGATCGCCGCGGTGCGCACCAACACGCCCTACAACGAGGTCGAACGCGGCGCGATGGCCAGCCTGGTGACGGCCCTCGGCCGCAAGGCCTGCCACACCGGACAGGTCATCACCCTCGACGAGATGCTCAGCGACGACCACGAGTTCGCGCCCGACGTCGACAAACTCACGATGGACTCCCCCGCGCCCGTCTTGCTCGCGGCCAACGGCATCTACCCGCAACCGGCCCCCGGCCTGCTCAAGAACCGGGAATACTGAGCGGCGCGCGGGCGCTCGCCGACGTGCTCCAAGAAGGTCGCCACACGGTGTGGGGCGACCTCTTCGCTTTTTCTCCGCCCTCGCTGCGGCCCGGAAGGGCCCCTTGAACTCCGACCGCGGCGAGCCAATGATGGAAAGCAGAGTGTGATGAAATCGGAATAGAAGGTGTGACCCATGAGTGCAAACCAGGTCCGCTGTCCGTCGTGCGGAGCGACCGGGGCCCCTGCCGACGACGGCGCGGGCGTTGTGACTTGCTCGGCCTGCCGGGAAAACTGGCCCGCGCCGACCGACAAAGTGCGGCTCTTTCTCAGCTACGGCCGGACCGAAGCGGGCGTTCGCCTGGCCGAGCGCCTGGAGGCCGACCTGTCGTTTCTCGGCTATGCCGTGTGGCGCGATCGGACGCAAATCCAGCATGGGCGTCCTTGGTCGTCCGAGATCGAGGACGGCTTGCGTTCGAGCCAACTCGTGGTGGCCATGCTCACGCCCCACGCCGTCCGCCAAGAGAGCGTCTGCCTCATCGAATTGGAGTACGCCCAGCAAGCCCTCAAGCTGCCGATCGTGCCCTTGCTGGCGGAGCCATGCGACCCGCCGTTCGTCATCTACCGGCTTGATTACATCGATTTATGTTCCTGGAACGACTCCGAGGACCAATACAAGGCCGGGTTTCGACGTCTGGTGGACGCGGTCCTGTCCCGACTGCGCGGTGAGCCGCCGCGGTTTCAATCGTGGGAACGTCGTTTCCCTCAGTTCGACTTCGGCCCCTTCCTGTTCGACAGGCGCCGTGACTTCTGCGGGCGCGAATGGTTGTTCTCGCGGATCGACGCCTGGCGACTGGCCGCCGACCGCAAGCGAGCGTTGTTGATCACGGGCGACCCGGGCATCGGCAAGTCGGCGATCGTGGCCCAACTTGTTCATACGAACCCCGACGGGCAGGTCCTCGCCTATCACTGCTGCCGCTCCGACACGCCCGAGACGCTGCGTGCCGCGCGATTCGTGCGCTGCGTCGCGGGGATGTTGGCCGGCCGGCTGGAAGGGTACGCGCGTCAGTTGAACGACCCGAAAGTGGAGGAGGCGCTGAGCCACTCCGCGTGTGAGACCGACCCCGCCTCCGCGTTCGAGGAAGGCATCCTCAACCCGCTGCACAAGCTGTCCGAACCGTCGGGCGGGGCGAAGTACTTGCTCATCGACGCCCTCGACGAGGCCCTCACCCTGAAACAGGGGCTGTCGATCCTGGGGTTGCTTTCGCCCTCGCGCCTGGAGCGTCTGCCCGGCTGGCTGCGCGTGGTGGCCACGACGCGCGGAGAGCCGGACGTTCTGGAACATCTGAGCGGTCTCCGCGCCGAGGTCCTCAACGCCCAGGACCCCGACAACCTCGACGACGTCGAGCGGTTCCTGACCCACCGTCTGGGTCAGGACAAGCTCACAGCGCTCCGTGAGGCGACTGGGGTCGCGACCAACGAGGCGATCCGCCGCTTGCGCGAAAAGAGCGAGGGGAACTTCCTTTGGGCCCGCCAGGCGCTGGAGAGCATCGAGCGCGGGGAGTTCTCGTTCGATCGCCTGGAGGACTTACCCTCGGGCCTGCCGGGCCTGTATCGGGCCTTCTTCGAGCGGCACTTCCCCGACGACGCGAGCTACGCCCCGGCCCGCAAGCTGCTGGAAGTGGTGGTGGCCGCCGCCGAACCCCTCACGGCCGGTCAGCTTGCGGAAGCGAGCGGCCTCGACCCGGATTACGAATTGCCGAGTGCGCTGGGCCGTCTGGCGTCTTACCTGCCCGAGCGAGACGGCAAACACGTGGTCTTCCACAAGTCATTGGCCGATTGGCTGACCGCGCCGGCGACTTTCAAGACCACGATTCGCAACTTCGCGGTGAAGGCCCGACGCGGCCACCAAAGCCTGGCCGATCTCGGTTGGAAGGAGCTCAAACGCGGCGCCGCCGGCATGTCGGCCTACGCGCTGCGACACCTTCCGGCGCACTTGATCGGCGCTGAGCGTTGGGAAGACCTGTCTGTCCTCCTGAAAGACCCGGACTACCTGGAGACCCGAACGGAACGCGGACAGGTCTTCGACCTGGCGATGGACCTCCGTCGGGCGTGGGAGGCCATGCCGGAGGACCACCGCGCGAGGCGTTTCGCGCGTCTTGTGGAGCAAGCCCTTCGCGCGGACCTGCACTTCATCGCCCGCCAGCCGACCACGCTGTTCCAGTGCCTCTGGAATCGCGGCTGGTGGTACGACCATCCCGACGCCGCGCTGCACCACGACCCGCCCCCGTCGGGATGGCCGAAGGAAGGCCCACCCTGGGACCGTCCGGTGGAGGAAAGGCTCTCCACGTGGCTTGGGTCCTGGCGCGTGACCAGAGAGCGACGGCACCCCGGCTTCTTCTGGCTGCGGTCGCTCCGCCCGCCCCCGTTCCCCCTCGGCGGTGCCGAACTCGCCTGCCTCCGCGGGCACACACGCGGGGTCACCAGCGTGGCGACGTCCCCCGACGGCAGCAGGATCGTCAGCGGGGCGGACGACAACACGGTCCGGGTCTGGGACGCCCGGAGCGGGGCCGAACTCGCCTGCCTCCGCGGGCACACCGGCGGGGTCACCAGCGTGGCGACGTCCCCCGACGGCAGCCGGATCGTCAGCGGGGCGGACGACAAAACGGTCAGGGTCTGGGACGCCCGGAGCGGGGCCGAACTCGCCTGCCTACGCGGGCACACCGGTTCGGTCACCTGCGTGGTGACGTTCCCCGACGGCAGCCGGATCGTGAGCGGGGCGCGCGACAAAACGGTCAGGGTCTGGGACGCCCGGAGCGGGGAGTGTCTGAAGGTCATCCGATTACCGGGCTACCTCGTACCGGGCGACGCCGCGGCGATCGCCGCCGAAGGTGCGACCGAGTCCCCCTGGCGCGCCATGATGCGGAACCTGGAAACGGTGATCGAGCCCGCCAGCGGCGGCGAACCGATCGCCTGGTTCCCGGAAGCCCTGGACAACATCACCACACACCCCTCGGGCCGCGTCTGGGCGGGGTCGGTGGGCCATCATGTTCACATCATTCAACTCGAAGGCGGGCCGGGCCCAGGGCGGGAACGACCGCCGCCTCGGCCTTGATGCTTGCCCTGGATTCGCTGGGCTCGGCGGTCCTCTTGATCTCCATTCACGACCTGCCGGAGGACCGGTCGATGGTACGTGGCCGCTCGGGCGAACTCGCGGGTCAGCCGCGCGGCGCCGGCTTCGCTTGCTCCAGGACCCAGGCGCGGTCGTCTTCGGCCAGGGGGAACTCGGTCGGGGACCGTCGCAAGGAGCGGGCGTAGCGGCCTCGGCGGTAGGCGTCGGCGAAGACCGCGTGCAGGTCGAGGCCCACGTCGGCGTCGGGGGCCTTCAGCGGCACAGGCACCAGCGGCAAAGGCTGACGGACCGACCAGGCATACACGGCGCAAGTACGCTTGCGAGGCGAGGCGCGGGTGACGAGCGCGTAAAAGTCGCCGGGAGGCAGCGGGCCGGCCAAAGGCAAGCGCCGGCCGCCGAGGAGGAAGTCCAACTCGACCAGGTGGACCTCCTCCGCCATCGTCTCGTTACGCTTGCGGAGATAGGAATCGCGGCCGTCTCCGATCTTGTTGGAGGGCGACAGGAGCTCGATGACGGTGACGAGTTCGCGGTCGGGAAGGCGGCGGACTTCGAGCCAGGTGAGGCGTTCCTCGGCGAACAAGGGGTCGGGGTGAGGGACAAGCACGGGTTCGACCAGCAAAGGACCGGCGGCGCGGGCCGTCCTCGAGAAGGCCGGCGTCCGGATGACCGGCGCGGTGATCGCCGACGGGAGCGGGCTGTCGCGCGACGACCAGGTGACGGCGAACCAGCTCGTCTCGGTGCTTCGAGCCGTCTGGGGATCGCCGGCGCGGAAGGACTTCGTCGAGGGGCTTCCCTACGGCGGCGAGCACGGGGCGACGCTCTCGGGCGGGCAGAAGCAGCGTGTCGCAATAGCGCGAGCGATTCTGCGCAACGCGCCAATTCTCATTTTCGACGAG
>CALLYK010000164.1 GCA_937858365.1 uncultured Isosphaeraceae bacterium
CGCCCACGTTCCTCTTCCCAGCGCGATCCCGCGAAGGAACACTCTCATGCGGGGCGACGTCCTGGGGGCGCGCGGGAAGAAAGGTGATTTCGCCGAAATGGCTGCAAAATCATATCGAACCAGTACCCGACTTGCAACAGGCCCGCTCGCCATTCACCACGAAGACAAGAAAGTACACGAAGAAGAAAAAAGGAGAAATAGGTACTAAGCGAAATGACAAAGTATTGTTTTCAGCATTAGATTATCCGGTCCTCTTCATGTTTTTTGTGTCTTTGTGGTGCCATTCCTCTTTCCTACAAAGTCGATCACTCTTCGCCGAGGGTGCGTTTCTTGCGGAGCATGTGGTGGTAGTGTTGGGCGAACCGATGGGCCTCGTCGCGCACGTATTGGAGTTGCCTTAGGGCGAAGGAGCGTCGGGCCAGGCGGATGGGCTCGGCGCGGTCGGGGAGGTAGATTTCTTCCTCCTGCTTGGCGAGGGAGATGATGGTGGGGGGCGTCTCGTTCAGGGCGCGGAAGGCGTCGAGGGCCGCGTTGAGCTGGCCTTTGCCGCCGTCGATCATCAAGACGTCGGGGTGGGGCTCCTCACGTTCGCGCAGGCCTTGGATGCGTCGGCTGATCACCTCGCGGATCGACGCGTAGTCGTCCACGCCTTGGACGCTCTTGATTCGATAGCGTCGGTAGGCCGGCTTGAAGGGCAGACCGTCGAGAAAGGTCACCAGCGAGCCCACCGTTTCCGTGCCGCCGAGGTGGGCGATGTCCACACCGTGGATCGTCCTGGGCAAAGAGGCCAGCCCCAGCACTTTTTGCAGGCCCTTCAGACCTTTCCGTGGGTCGATGTGAAAGACCTCCGGCTGGGCGTGATCGACCAGGTTGCCCCGCTTGTGGAGGTTCCGCAACGAGTCGATCTCGTCGCGCAGGCGCGCCGCCTTCTCGAACAAGAGGCCCTTGCTCGCCTCCCTCATCTCCACTTCCATTTCCGCCAGAACTTGGTCACGCTTTCCTTCGAGAAACATTTTCAGTCGATGGATATCTTTGCGATAAGACTCCTTATCGACACGTAGATTGCAAGGGGCCGTGCATTGGTTGATCGAATGGAGGAGGCAGGGTCGGAACCATCGCCAGCGGGGGTCGTCTTCTTCGATGTCGAGGGAGCAGGTGCGGAACTTGAAGACCTTTTGCAGCACCTGAAGGGCGCCACGCAGGGCCTTGGCGCGGGGGAAGGGGCCGAAGAGCTTGACGCCTCGGTCGAGTGGTCCCCTCGTGAAATTGACGCGCGGGAAGTCTTCGCAGGTGGTGATTTGGAGGTAGGGGAAGGTCTTGTCGTCGCGGAGTTCCTTGTTGAAGCGCGGCTGGATGTCCTTGATGAGGCGGGCCTCGGTGAGCAAGGCGTCGACTTCGCTGGGGAGTTCCAGGCAGTCGACGTCGGCGACCTGGCCGACCCAGTCGCGGACGCGCGGGTCGTCATCGGCCCCTTTTTGGAAGTAGGTGGAGACCCGGGCGCGGAGGTTGCGGGCCTTGCCGATGTAGAGGACGCGCCCTTGGGCGTCTTTTAGGAGGTAGACGCCCGGCCCGCTGGAGAACTTGCGGGCCTTCTCGGCGGGACCGGGTCCCTTGGGCTCTGGGTTCGCCATAAGTCCGCGCGGAAGATGAAGGGGACCGACGGTGGTTTCGTCCGCGTTGGGCCGGACGGAAGGTCGTCCTGGTTCAGCGGCCTTCGAAGGCGATGAGGACGCTTTGGATGTAATGTTCGATGTCGCCCGCCATGTGGTCAAGGCGGGCCTTGGTGGCCGCCTTGATGGGGACGAGCTGGGCGCGGTCCGTGGTGCCTCCGGTCTCGGTCCGGGCGAAGAGGTAGAACTTGATCTTGGGTTCGGTGCCGGATGGCCGTGCGGCCAGGCGGGTGCCGGGGTCGGTCGTGTGGAAGATCAGGAGGTCGCTCGCGGGGGTCGTGCCTTCCAGCAAGCGGATGGACCCGGGGCCCGTGATGGGTCGGACCTCGCGGGTCTTGTAGTCGTGGACTTCGACCACGGGCAGGCCGGCGAGGCTCGTGGGCGGCATGTCGCGGAAGGCCGCCATCAGGGCCTTGATCTGCTGAGCGCCTTGGCGGCCTTCGAGAAGGCGCGTCACCTGGCGTTCGGCGTGGTGGCCGACGTCGATGTAGAGGTCGTCCAGGTATTCGAGCATCGTTTGCTTGCGGGCCTTCACTTCGGCCGCGAGTTCGGCCAGGAGCAGGGCCCCGGCCGCCGCGTCCTTGTCGCGCACGAAGGTCCCTTTTTGGTAGCCGTGCGACTCTTCGAACGCGAAGAGGAAGCCGGCGGGGCCCGCCTCGTCAATCCGCGTGGCGATCCACTTGAAGCCGACGAGCAGGTCGTTTTCCAGGCGCACGCCTTCGCGGCGGCAGATCGCCTCGGCCATCGGGGACGAGACGAGCGTGCTGATGATGTAGTGGTCCGCGCGGAGCTTGCCGGCCGCTTCGACTTGCTTGATGACGAAGGCGGTGAGGATGACGCCGATCTGGTTGCCGTCGAGGCAGGTCCATTCGCCGTGTGGGTCGTTCGTAAGGGGGACGGCCGCGCCGATTCGGTCGGCGTCGGGGTCGCTGGCCATCACGAGGTCGGCGCCGATGGCGCGCGCCCGGGCGATCGCGCGGTCGAGGGTCCGTGGGACCTCGGGATTGGCGACGTGACCCGGGACAGTGGGAAAGCTGCCGTCGGGGGTGCTTTGTTCGGCGAGGAGTTCCACCTTGGTGAAGCCGGCGCGGTCGAGGGCGGCGGCGATCGAGGTCACGCCGACGCCGTGCATGGGCGTGTAAACGATCGAGACGTCGCGCGCGTGACTGACCGATTCGCCGACGACCGCGTCGAGATAGGCGCGGTCGATTTCCTCGGCGACCCAGATGACTTGCCCGGCCGCGACGGCCTCGTCGAACGGGACCTCGGCGATTTCCAGGTCGGAAACGTTGTCGACGCAACGGATGATCGCGTGGTCTTCAGGCGGCACGACCTGGCCGCCGAGGGCGTTGTAGCACTTAAAGCCGTTGTCGGCGGGCGGGTTGTGGGAGGCCGTGATCATGATGCCGGCGTCGCAGCCGAGGTGGCGGACGGCGAAGGAGAGCAGGGGGGTGGAACGCGGCCCCTTCACCAGGTAGGCCCGAAAACCGGCCGCGGCCAGGACCGAGGCGCATCGCTTGGCGAACGCCTCGGAGTTGTGGCGGGTGTCGTGGGCGATCACGCAGGAGCGGGGCGTGCCTGGTCCTTTACGCGCGGTGATGTGGTCGGCCAGACCGCGGGCGCTCTCGCCGATCGTCCGATCGTTGAGGGCATTGGTGCCGACCGGATACATCTTGCCGCGCCGGCCCCCCGTACCGAATTCCATGACGGTGTAGAAGGCGTCGTCGAGTTGGGCCCAGCGTCCAGCGACGATCTCGGCGGCCAGACGGTCGCGGTAGGGGGCGAACGCGGACTCGGTCAACCAATGGCCCAGCCGTTGGGCGGCCGGCGCGGAGAGCCACCCTTCGGCTTCGGCCCGGCGGACGCGGTCCCAAAGTTCCTCGGACGTGTTCACGGCGCGCGTTCCCCCCCTTGGCTTCGGACGACGCTCCTTGTGGCCTCGTCTTGGCCCCCAGGCTAGCGATGGTCCGGCGGTCCTCGCAATCCCGGGCCGGGAAGGGCCGTCGGCAGGCCCCCTCACGGACGGCCCGGGGACGGATACAATCGACCCCGGCCCTTCGGCGCGATGGCGCTTATCCATCACCGTCCCTTTTCATGAGGTCCCCATTCATGCTACGTCTCCCGCGAAGGCACGGCGTCTTGGGATTGGTCCCGGCGCTGCTGCTGATCGTCACCGGCTGCGACCCGTCCGCCACGGAGAGCGGCAAACAACCTGAGAGCGGCGGCGGTCTTCTTCTGCCCAAGGGGTTCACACCCGTGGCCCTTCCCGAGGCCAAACGCAAGGAGATCTTCGCCGCGGT
Organism: uncultured Isosphaeraceae bacterium; assembly: GCA_937858365.1. Taxonomy (GTDB): domain Bacteria; phylum Planctomycetota; class Planctomycetia; order Isosphaerales; family Isosphaeraceae; genus CALLYK01. The sequence continues at coordinate 3,971 of CALLYK010000164.1, forward strand.
CCACATCCTTCGGGCCAAGGCCGTGCTGCACGCGAACTCGATCATCCCCATGGACGAGGACAGCCTGCCGAAACTGGACACGCCCAAGTTCGACAAGCGCGTGGCCGACCATAAGGCGCTCATCGACGAATACCTCGCCAAGGAAGTACCCGCGTTGGCCGTGCGTTTTGAGATCTCCGACGCCGACCTCGCCAAGATCGAGGAAGAGGCCCGCATCCTGCGTTGGGTCCCGCCGCCCGACCCCAAGCCCGACGACGATGGGCCGAAAAAAGAGGGTTGAGGCTCGACCTGGCGCGGTGTTTTTGGTGCTTTAGGAAATCCGCCGGTCGGCGGTTTCGAGGCGCTTGACTCGCGTTCCCGCCCGCTTGAGAATCAAATCCCGGGTTGAAATTCGTTGGAACAGGCTGGTGGACCAAGGCAATCCGCCGGCCGACGAACCCAGCCCATCATCCCATTCCGTCCTTGTCGTCCAACTTCCGCCCCGGGCCCTATCCATTCAAGGAGTCCCACGATCATGACTCTCCGCAGATCGCGCGGGTTCACGCTCATCGAGCTCCTGGTCGTCATCGCCATCATCGGCGTGTTGATCGCGCTGCTCTTGCCCGCCGTGCAACAGGCCCGTGAGGCCGCCCGGCGCATCCAATGCACCAACAACCTGAAGCAACTGGCCCTCGCGGGCCACAACTACCACGACCAAAACGGCAAGTTCCCGACCGCCATGTACCTTCACCCGGTCTTCGGGCCGACCGACGGTACCGCCTGGAGCAACGCGAGCTGGATCGTCCAGCAACTGCCCCAGATGGAGCAGCAAGCGTTATACAACGCCGTGAATTTCAGCATGTTCATGGGGACGAACATCTCGGGCGGATGGCGGTGGAACCCCCGCTACGCATTCGGCGACCCCAACAGTACCGTCCGGCTGACGATCCTCAACTCCCTGATTTGTCCGTCGGACACCAGCCCGAACCTCGACAACACCAACGCCGACGACCTCATCGGCTTGACCGCGGCCGGGACTTCTTATGTGGGCAACATGGGCGACAACTGCCTCGCCTGCGCGGGCGGCCTGAACGACCGGTTGGGCGTGGTCGTTCAGTGCGCCGACCTGAACCTTCCGTGCCGGTTGCCGCAGCTTGGTCACGCGCGCCTCACCGACCCGCAGATCAACAACGGCAGCCCGGCGGGCAGCGGCATCTACTGGGCGTGGGGACCGGACGTCGGCATGAACATGATCACCGACGGCAGCGCCAACACGTTCATGATCGGCGAACAGATTCGCAAGGTCACCAACTGGAACGCCTGGGTCCAGGCCAACCAAGCCGTCGGCTCGACCGCCGTCCCCTTGAACTACAAACTGCTTCCTCCCACCACGGGTAACTGGACCCGACAGATCAGCTTCCGGAGCGAACACGCCGGCGGGGCGAACTTCGCTTTCTGCGACGGCACCGTGAAGTTCATCAAGAGCACGATCAACTTCAACGTCTATCAAGCCCTCAGCACCCGCGCGGCGGGCGAGATTGTCTCGGCCGACGCCTATTGAGCCGCTTTCTAGGCCCATGCTGAACCGTCGGGGCGGGACCGTCGTCTTGGTGGTCGCCCCGACCCTCCCCAATCCACCCCCCTGGAGTCAATTCCTGTGCGCACATCCGTCGCCGCATGCGGCGCCGCGTTGGTCTTTTCGCTCCTCGTGACTGGTTGTGGCCCAGGCGGTCCCGAGATGGGTCGTGTCTCGGGGACCGTCAAGGTCAAGGGTACTCCCTTGGAGAAGGGCACCATCAGCTTCACACCGACCGATGGTCAACGCCCCAGCGCCACGGGCACGATCACCAAGGGATCGTACACGCTGCAAACGACCGAACCGGGCGACGGCGCCGTCGTCGGCGAATACCGCGTCGCTTTCAGTGATGTCGATTCGGCCCAGCTCAACACGGACCTGCCTGGCGCTCCCGTGAAGCTCGCCAAAAGCGCCATCCCCAAGAAGTACAACGACCCCGGCAATTCGGGCAAGACCGCCACGGTCAAGTCAGGCAGCAACACGATCGACTTCGACCTAGATTGAAGTCGTCTCACTCAAGGAGGGCCGGGAGGGACCGCGGTCGGCGCGACCGGGTCTTTCTCGGCCTTCGCGGAGCTGACCCTTCGTTCGCCGATGTCGCGCACTTCTCCGGGGGCTAGCTTCAGGCCCTCGAAGATGATCGCCTTGCGGTGGTCCCTCACCGGGTCGTAAACCGTGCCGCTGTAGCGTTGGCCGGGGACCAGCCTTGACACGATGAAGCGTCCTTGTTCATCGACCTCCGCGCCCGGAAAGGTCCCCACTTCCGGGTCGTCGTGGTCGGCCCTGGCGCGCTGGCCGTCTTGGACGATGCTCATGCGACGCGGGGCTTCGCGCGGGAAGGGGCGTCCTTCCTCGTCGAGCACCCGGCCCGTCAGCGTGGCCCAGGGTCGCATCGTGACCGTGTAGGGCGCGTCGCCGTCGCCTCTCGCCAAAAGGAAACCGATGAGCTTGCGGTCTTCCTTCAGGAACGAGACCCGCCGGGACCGATCGGGGTGGAGTCTCGTGATGGGAAAAGTCGCGGCGCGGAGCTTCGGCTCCCGGTCCCAGGGGTGGTACGTCATCCCGGTCGTGCTCACGCCCGTCACGGGCCGGCCTTCGGGGTCGAGAAGCGTGATCATGCGGGGCCGTTCCGGGTACACGGTCGCTTCGAGTTCCAGCGTCGTCGCGTCCTCAGTCGGGTTGATGAGCACGATCGCCGCGTCGTCGTGCTGGTCGACCCACGCGCCACCGAAAAAGGTGGCGACTGAGAGCGTGTCGTGGTTGCCGTAGGTCGTGATCAGGTCTTGCGCGGTCCAATCGGTCTTTCCCGGCGCGAAGAACGCCTTGGGGTCCACATGCGCCGCCCGATACTTCGTCTTGGGGTCCGTCCTCACCTCGATCGCGCCCGGTCCGGGCAAGGCCACGCCCCGATAGGTCCCGTCGGCGCTTCGCTCGGCGCGCGACAAGGGCGACCCGGCTTGAGCGTGGATCGTTTGGCTCACTTGTTGAAAGTGTTCGTTGGGGGCGATGGCCGAATAGGTGACGACGGCCTCGACGGGGCGGCCCGCTTCGTCGCGCACGGTCAAATGGAACGGAATGCCGCGAGGACATTCCACCACCGTATCGCCCTTGTCGCTTACGGCGGCTTGGGCCAGAAAGCAAGGCATGCCCGGCTTGGGCACCGCCAGGACCACCGGGTCCTTCCAGTCCGGTGAAACGCCGGAAATGGCGAATCGGCCGCGGGCGTCGGTCGCGTCGGGGTGCGTGCCCGTTTCCAAGGCCCGAACGGCGTTCACCCCCACACTGACGAAAACGTCCGCGAGGGGCGAGCCGGTCGTCTTGTCGCGGACGACGCCGGTCACGGTGCGACCCGGCTTCAGCGTGAGGGTGAAATCGGCCCCGCGAGTGATCCGATGCTCCTCCCGGTTCGGGTCTTCCGGGAGGTCGTCGGGGGCCAGGCGCGTCATCACCCCGATCGTTGTGTCCACGACGTTCGGGGCGCGCACACTCAGACGGGCGAGGCGCTCGCGGCCCAGGCCCTCCAGTCGAAAGCGGCCCTCGTTGTCGGTGACCGTTTCGGTCTTCAAGCCGGGCAAGAGGTCAGGCGAACCGATATCGCGCTGATAATCGACCGACATGTAGAGTCCGCCCGGCCCTCGATAGCGTTCCAGATGGGCGGTCAGGTCCCGATCGCGGGGCGCGGCGAGAAAGGTGAGCCGGACCGCGGCCCCGACGAGAGGCCGACCCTCGGGCCCCAGCAATCGTCCCCGGATCGGCACGTCGTCACGGACCGGCGTGAGGGTCAAATCGGCCCCTTTGACCGGGTCCCAGTGGGACCGAAAGGACGTGTTGGTTTGACCCCAGGTCCACATCCAATCGGGACCGTGCCCCTCCGTCGCGGCGCTCACCAGCGCGGGCAGTCGCGCGCGGAGGCCGTCCGCCGCGACGAAGGTCAGGTCGTCGGCTTGGAACCGAAAACGGCCGTCGGCCCCCGTGATCGCGCGGACGTCGTCTCGTCGGTCCGATGCCCCACCCAACGGCACCGCGTGGATTCGAACACCCGCCATCGGCCGACCGTCGACGTCCACCACCCGACCCGCGAAGAGTCCCGCCGAGGCCGGGTCTTCCGGGTCGAT
>CALLYK010000165.1 GCA_937858365.1 uncultured Isosphaeraceae bacterium
GGCTACGGCACGATGGACTACGAAGTGATCGGCTTCCAAGCGTCGGACCTCGTTCGTCTCGACGTCCTCGTGGCGGCCGAGCGGGTCGACGCCCTCTCGATCGTCGTCCATCGTGACTTCGCCTATCGCCGAGGCCAAAAACTCGTCCGGAAGCTGAAGGGGGAGATCGACCGCCACCAGTTCGAGGTGGCCATCCAAGCGGCGATCGGCAACAAGGTCATCGCCCGCGAGACCATCTCGGCCCTACGCAAGAACGTCACCGCCAAATGCTACGGCGGCGACATCACCCGCAAGCGAAAACTCCTGGAGAAGCAGAAGGAAGGCAAGAAACGGATGAAGCAGGTGGGGAACGTCGAAATCTCCCAAGAGGCCTTCCTCTCGGTCCTGGACAACGGCGATGAATGAAACGGGAGAAGGACGACCGGCGCCGCTCGCGACCTCGCGCGACGAGGACGCGCCGCCCGCCTCGTTCGCTCGGCCGCTCGTCGAGTGTTTGGTCGTCCTCCTCTTCGGCGTCCTCCTGTTCCGCACCTTTCTGGCCGAAGCCTACATCGTGCCGACCGGTTCCATGGCCCCGACCTTGCTTGGCCAACATCGCGAGTTGGCTTGCTCCTTCTGCGGCTTGCGCTTTGCGATGGGCCTCGACGACCACGGCTACTACGGCCGGGCGACCTGCCCCAACTGCGGCCACGATGATCTTGACCTCTCCGCCGCATCGGAACGGGACGGTGATCGGCTGCTCGTGCTAAAGCACCTCTACGATTGGCGACCGCCGCGCCGTTACGAAGTCGTCGTCTTCCAGAACCCTTCGCTGCCAGCGCAGGCCTATGTGAAGCGGGTCGTCGGCTTGCCCGGTGAATCGGTGCAAGTTCGCGACGGCGACCTGTACATCAATGGCCAGATCGCGCGCAAGGAACTGGAAGAACAAAAGGCGATGCGTCTGCTCGTTTACGACCACGAGTTCCAGCCGGCCGACGCGACTCGTTATCCCCGCTGGCAAATGCGTGTTGGTCGCGGATTGCAGAAGGCCCAAAGCGGCTGGTCCGCGGAGGGGACCTCGTTTCGCCATCAAGGCGGCGAGGATGTCCCCTCCGGCCAGACCGATTGGCTCGAATACCGCCACTTCGACCCCGATCGAGGGGCCTATGGCCCCGTGAAGGACCACACCCCATACAACGGCAGCCGAGGCGCGGGGGAGCACGTTGTTCGGGACCTCATGTTGGAAGCCAAGGTCCAGCTTGGTCCCAACGTGAAGGCCCTGGTCGCCCGGTCCCAGGCGTTGGGAGAATCGGTCTGGGTCTCGGTCCCCACCAACGGCCAGGGGCCCATCAAGGTCCGCCACGACGGCCGACCCGTGATCGACCCTTTCCCCCTCCGGCCGCTGCCCGCGGACGACTCAGGTACTGAGCATCTCATTGAAATATCATGGGTTGACCGCCGACTGGCGGTGGCCTTGGATGGTCAGCTTATGTTCACACCTCTGGACTTGGACGCCGGCGAAGGGCGGCCCCTGTCTGGGCCCCTGGGCAGTCCGATCGCGCTCGGGATCGTGGGGCAGGGGGCCGAGGTGCGCGGGTTGAAGGTCTTTCGCGACATCTACTATACCAGCCCCTTGGCCGAGGCCTCTCGACCCACGTTCGGCACCGACCGCCCCTGCCAGTTGGGCGCTGGAGAGTATTTCGTCTTGGGAGACAACAGTCCCGTGTCGTTCGACTCGCGGTTCTGGACGCAGGGGCCGGTCTTGCCCGAGGAGATGCTCACGGGCAAGCCCTTTCTCGTCCATCTGCCCAGCAGGGCCTTTCCCCTGAAGGTCTTTGGCGGCCAGACCTACTGGATACCCGACCCCAGGCAAATACGCTACATTCGATGACTCGGGCACCGGCCTTCCTCGGCCCCCGAAGCACTCCCGGCAGAAGGGCCGCGCGATGACTCGCACGATGGCGGAAACGAAGAAGTCAAAGGCGGCCCCGGAACCGGCCAAGGAAGTGCGGCCCGCCGAGCGAAACCGCGAGACCGTCGAGTCGTTCGTGGTGGCGATCATCCTCGCGGTCCTGATTCGCGGCTTCATCGCCGAGGCGTTCGTCATCCCGACGGGGTCGATGGCCCCCACCCTCATGGGCAAGCACAAGGAACTCTCTTGCCCCGAGTGCGGCGAGACCTTCACGGTCAACGTCCACGGCGACGACCCCCCCCGCCGCTTCGACGCGCGCCCCGAACCCCAGGAATTCGGCCTCTGCTCCAACTGCCGCGTGCCCGTCCGCGTGGACAACCTGCCCAGCTTCAAGGGAGACCGCATCCTGGTCTCGAAGTTCCCATATGATCTTCCATTCCTGCCCGGGGCCTCGGGACCCAATCGCTGGGACGTCGTCGTCTTCAGGTTCCCTGGCAACCCGGACCAAAGTTACATCAAGCGACTCGTGGGTCTGCCCGGTGACGAACTCTTGATCCGAGGCGGTGACGTCTTCGTCCGGCGCTCGGCCGACTCATCGTTCATCTACGCGCGCAAGCCATTGGAACATCAGAAGGCGATGCAAATGCTCGTCTACAACGACGAGCACCGGCCCAAGGCGCTGGAAGGAAAGCGCGAATGGCAACGATGGACCGCCACCCGAGAGGGGGACTGGACCGAACCCCGCCCCGGCCTCTTCGAGACCACTGAATCAACCGACTGGGTCGAACTCGGCTACCAGCACCTCGTCCCCACGCCGACCCAATGGGACGACCTCCTCCACGGCCGGCCCGTCGTGACTCCCAAGCCAATCTTGATCACCGACAATTACTCGTACAATAGTTCCTTCACCAACCCAGACTACCCATGGGACGACAAGCCACACTGGGTGGGCGACCTGACCCTGTCATGCCGGCTCGACGTCCAGTCGTCGCAGGGGACTGTGGCCCTCGAACTGGTGCGGGGTGGCGTCCCCTTCCGCTGCGAGGTGGACCTGGCGACCGGACAGGCCGTCTTCAGCAAGTACGGCGCGATGCTCGGCGATCCCGTGGCGACCCGGCTACGGGGGGCCGGCTCCTTCGACGTCTCGTTTGCCAACGTGGATGGCAGACTCACCCTCTGGGTCGACGGCCGAACGCCCACGTCGATGGGGGAGGGCCTCACCCACGACGAAGGCGACGAGCCGCGCCCCGTCCCCACGGAGGCCGACCTGAGACCCGCCCGGATCGCGGCGCGCGGGGCCAAGGTGCAAGTCTCCAGGTTGCAAATCCAGCGTGACATCTATTACACGGAACGTCCCAAGCGGGCCGACTACCTCCGCGCCGACAGTCTAAGCTACGACGGCGCCTATTCCGGTCAGGACGAGTTGCCCAACGACCCGCGCATCCTGCAGGAATCGCTGGGCGACCCCACGAAGTTCGCCGCGTTTGGGACCTCTCATGGCCGTCGTTTCGCGATCGCGCCGGACAAATACATGATGATGGGCGACAACAGCCCGGAGAGTTACGACGGCCGCGAGTGGAACGACGCGGACCGCGATTGGGACACAACGGGCCGTCAACCGTGGGAAGTGCCGCAAAGCCTGCTGATCGGCCGGGCCTTTTTCGTGTACTGGCCCCACGGCAAGCCCTTCTGGCCCGACATCGCCATCAACAAGGACTTCCACGTCCCGTTCCGGCCCTACGTCGAACGGATGAAGTGGATTCGGTAGGGCCCGGCGCGCCGGAAGGGCCCCAACGGCTTGGTTCTCTCGTCAAGTCACGACCCGATCGGTCCTGGGGACGAACCGTGACTTTACTCTCACAGGCGAGGCTGCTAAGATTCTGTGAGTTCGCCTTTAAAGCCGGAGTGGCGGAATTGGCAGACGCGCTAGCTTGAGGGGCTAGTGGGCTAACCATGCCCGTGCAGGTTCAAGTCCTGTCTCCGGCACTATCACGACAACGCCCCCGCAAGGGGGCGTTTGTCGTTTCCACCCGGACCTGCTCGCCTCAAGCTTCAGGTCAATCAACGCGCGAAAGGACGCCGATCCCTGAAGGGCCGTCACTTTGGGCGTGACGGAGCGGGAAGGCGGACGGGTGACCGTTTTGTGTCATCAAGGCGGCGCCCGGATTCGAACCGGGGGATGACGGTTTTGCAAACCGTTGCCTTACCACTTGGCTACGCCGCCGCTCGGGAGATTGGAATCTTAGCGGCCCATGCCGGACCGGGGCAAGGGCGATTCGGTCTCCCTTCGCCCCGGTCTCCGTGCATGGACCTTATTCGGCCTCGGGGGCTTCCCCCTTCTTGCCCTTCTTCTTGGGCGGTTGCGACTTGGCTTGTTCCTTCGCCTCCGCCTTGGCGGCGGCGCGGGCCTCGCTCCGGGCCTTCCGGGCGGCACGCTTCTCCACGCGAGCGGCCTCCGCCTCCGCCACCGTCGCCTTGCCTCCCGCGAACCGCTCCTTCAGGCGGACCGCCTTGCCCGAGAGTCCTCGCAAGTAATAGAGCTTGGCCCGGCGGACCTTGCCCGAACGCTTCACCACGATGTCCGCGATCCGCGGCGAATGGACAGGGAACTTACGCTCCACCCCCTCGCCTTGCACGATCCGCCGGACCACGAACATCTCGCGCGTTTTCGCCCCCGATCGGGCGATCACGACGCCGTTGAACACCTGGATGCGCTCCTTCTCACCTTCAAGGATGCGCACGTGAACGTCCACCGTGTCGCCGATCTCAAACGATGGGACTTGCGACTTCATGCTGGACTGTTCCACCAGCTCCATCAACTCGTTTTGCATGACTCGGCGCCTTTCGCGCTGGGGTCGGTTGTTCGGTTCGTCATCGTGTCAGTCACGGGTCCGCGGCGGTGGTCGCGACGCCATTGGGCGATCGCGGCGTGATCGCCGCTGAGCAGGACCTCGGGGACGCTTCGTCCACGGAACTCGCGAGGTCGGGTGTATTGCGGGTATTCGAGTCCCCCGTCCGGCCCGAACGACTCGTCCAGCGCGCTGGCCTCGTCGCCGAGGGCCCCGGGGATGAGCCGCATGACGGCGTCGATGACGACCATGGCCGCCACTTCTCCCCCAGACAGGACGTAGTCGCCGATGGACAGTTGCTCGGGTGAAAGCTCCTCAAGGATGCGTTCGTCAAAGCCCTCGTAACGACCGCAGAGCAGGATGATCCGGGACTCGCGGGCGAGGTCGGCCACGTGGGACTGGTCAAACCGGCGTCCCTGGGGACTGAGCACGACCAGACGACCGGCGGGCTCGACCAGGGACCGGACCTCTTCGACCCCCGCGACAATGGGCGGTGCCATGAGCACCATGCCGGGACCACCGCCGAAGGGGCGATCGTCGAGCTGTCGGTGCCGGCCCAGGCCCCAGGCGCGAAGGTCCCAGCGATGGACCTCGACCAACCCGTTGGCGATCGCGCGCTTGAGGATGCTCTCGTCCAGGAACCCTCGGAAGAGGTCTGGAAAGAGGGTCAGCACATCGAACCGCAGGGCGGCCATGGTCGGTCGGCCGGGCCGTCAAGCGGTCGTCGGCCCCTCCTCGGTGGCGGCGGCGTCGGGTGTCGGCTTCTTTTCCTCGGGCAGCTCCCAGGGCTCGCCATTGGCCGGCTTCTTCACGCCGAAGCGCTTGAGCAGGGCGGCCACCTTGTCGCTCGGCTGGGCGCCGACAGACAGCCAGTAGCGGATGCGGTTGACGTTGAGGACCGTTTGGGCCTCGGGGTTGCGGACGAGCGGGTCGTAATGCCCGAGTTCCTCGATCGTGCGGCCGTCCCTGGGGGTGCGCGAGTCCATCGCGCAGATCCGGAAGAAGGGACGGTGCAAGCGACCCATCGATTTCATGCGAATGCGAACCACGGAAAAACACTCCTGAGAAACCACCTGGCTCGGAGGCATGGCGAGTCCAGCGGGTTTGCTGACGGTGCAACCTCCCGAGGGAGGACGGGGCCGGTCCCGAGCCGGCGGCGGCCCCGCGCCCGATCGCGCTCGATCGTGGCGAACCCTGGTCGAAACGGGTCAGTCCAAGAGAATCAGGTCATGGTCGCGGACGTCCTTTGTCGTCGGGCCGTCCGCGATCGCGTTCTTCACGGCGCTTTTTACGTTCTTCCTTCTCGCGGAGCTTGCGGAGTTTCTCTTTCTCTTTGGGAGACAGGCGCTTGCCGGTGCCGATCTTGGGGGCCATGAGCTTAGCCCCCGGGTTGAACGCTCCCGCTTTGCCCAGGCCGGTCATGGCGCGGATCTTGTCCAGCATGGTCATCTGGGCCATCTGTTTGAAGACCGCGGCCATGCCGTCGAACTGCTTGACCAGGCTGGAGACGTCGGCCGGTTCCACGCCGGCACCCGCGGCGATCCGGCGGCGGCGGGAGATGTCGATGATGTGCGGGTCGGCCTTTTCGGCCGGGGTCATGCTGTCGATGATGCCCTGGAGCCGACGCACCTCGCCTTCGGCGTCGAGGCCGTCGATGTCCAGGTCCATCTGCCCAAGGCCGGGGAACATCTTGATGAGTTCGCCGATCGACCCCATCTTTTTCATCTGACCGATCGAATTGCGGAAGTCGTTGAGGTCGAACTTCCCCTTCATCATTTTTTCTTGCTGGCGGAGGGCCTCCTCCTGGTCGATCGCCTGCTGGGCGGCTTCGACCAGGCCGACAATGTCCCCCATGCCGAGCATTTGGCCGACCACCCGATGGGGGTCGAACGCTTGCAGCTTGTCGAGCTTTTCCCCCATGCCGACGAATTTGATCGGCACACCCGTGACCCTGCGGACCGACAAGGCGGCGCCACCGCGGGCGTCGCCGTCGAGCTTGGTCATGATCACGCCGTCGAGTTCGAGCGCCTTGTTGAACGCGGTGGCGCTGGCGACCGCGTCTTGACCCGTCAAGGCGTCGCAAACGAAAAGAACGACGTGTGGTTTGACTTTCTTTTCAATCTCGCGGAGTTCGGCCATCAGGTCGTCATCGACGTGAAGGCGTCCGGCCGTGTCGAGGATGATTGTGTCGCGACCTTGGCGATTGGCCTCGGCGATCGAGCCTTGGCAGACCTTCACGGGGTCCGAGTCGGCCTGAGAGAAGACCGGTACCTGCAACTGCTGTCCGATGACCTTGAGCTGTTCGATGGCGGCGGGGCGCTGCAAGTCGGCCGCGACGAGGAAGGGCTTGCGGCCCGACTGCATCAGCATTCGGGCGAGCTTGCCGCAAGTGGTGGTCTTGCCGGACCCCTGAAGGCCGCAGAGCATGACGACGGTGGGCCCGCTCTTGTCGAAGCGGATCGACGTGTCGGGCTCGCCCATGAGATCGACAAGTTCGTCATGGACGATCTTGACGATCTGTTGTTCGGGGCGGACCGACTTGATGAGTTGGGCGCCGACGGCCCGCTCGCTCACGCGGGCCATGAACTCTTGCACGACCTTGTAATTGACGTCCGCCTCCAGAAGGGCGTTGCGCACTTCTTGCAAACCGTCTTTGATATTGGCCTCGGTCAAGACCCCGCGCGGCTTGAACCGGCCAATGGCGGTGCTGAGGCGTTTTTGAAGGTCGTCAAACATGACCGCGCAGCGTCTCCCTGGTCGAAACGACCAAGATACCCGACGGCCCCCAAAGAGGCAAGCGAAGGCGAAATGGGGCCGAAAAGTGCTTTCCGTTGGTCCGGCCTTTTGAGATGGCCGCCGGCGGTCGTCATGGAGATGCCGGGTACGAAGTGCTGGTGGAAGGGGGCGTGCGGCCAGGTCCGCGTCTGAATGGACACGACTTGCCGCGTGGAGGGGAAGCGGCGACATGTCGCCCAGCCCTAAGGCCCGGCCATGTTGCCGCACTCAACATCAGTAGTCATCGCTCGACGTGGTGTACCTTGAAGCGCGACAGCAGGGATTGGGTCCCATGTTGCGGGCCGCTCCGGCGCGGGGCGACGGTGGCGAATCACAAACTCAGTTCAGAACAAGCGGGCCCAAGACCGAGGTGTCGTCGGAATCGGGCCCTTCTCAAGGCTTTCTTGCGCAGCGGATCAGGACGCCAGGCGGACCTCGGTGCGCGATTCGTCTTCGTCCATCGACGCTTCGAGCAGGACCTCTTCGCGGACGATCGAGACGTCTTCGGGGGCGTCGATCCCCAGGCGGACCTGGTGGCGGTCGAGCCGGACGACGGTGATGCAGATGTTCTCGCCGATCCAGATTCGTTCGGAACGCTTACGGCTCAGGACGAGCATGAGGGACCTCCTTGTCGTGATGCGATGCTCTCGTCGACTCCTTGAGAACATCCCGGTTGCACCCCAAGAGTCGCGAAAACGCCTTGACAACCGACACCCATCGGGCCTTTTTTTCGCGTTGGGCGCTTAAGCCGGTAAGGGACCATCCACCGAAACCACGGTCGATGCAGGTTTTCCGGCCGAAGCAACTCGCTCAGCCCCAACACCGGGTGGCCTTGGCCCGGCCAGGAAAACCGGGAGAGCCAACGCTGGTAAAAGGGGCCGTCGTCCACGATACGCTCGTGTTCCCGCAAGAGTTCGCCGTCGATCGTCAGTTTTCGGGCGGTCCGTAGACCATAAGGGTTCCATGACCACCTCTCGAGGCCCACGGTCGGCATCGCGCGGACACGCTCGGGCCGGCCGTCGCGACAGGTGATCCACAGGCCCTTTGGCGGTCCACCGCGAGGTTCCGCAAGATAGTAAACCTGCGTGATCGGGCCAGCATGGGCGCGTCCCCAACGCCATGAGCGCATCGCGAGGCCGATCTCCTCGGCGCCCGCGTTGTGGTCGTGGTAGCCCCGGCCTTGGAAGTGTAGCGGTGGCTCGTGGTCAATGTGGACGGCCCCGCCGACCCGGCAATCCGAGGCAACGAGGACCCAGCGATGGGGACTTCCGGGCATGCCCAGGTCTTGCTCGAACGGTCTGGTCGATTGGGCCGGGTCAAACCGCAAATCGGCGGTGATGGAGCGTCGGCCATCCACGGCCGGTGTTCGAACACGGAGCTGATAACCACGTTCGTCGCGCGTCAGTTGGTTGTCTTCCACCGAAACCGTAAAGGGGGCCGCCTCAAGGTGAAAGTCGGCCCGGCGATAGGCGTTCAAGGCGTAGGCAATCGTCCGACCGTCGCGATACCAGCTCAGGCCGATGGCGCAATGATCGAGCGGGTCGGGCGCCGGGTGGCGCTGTGGACCGCTCAAGTGCCTTCGCGCCGCGCGTCCATAAGCGGGGTCAAAAGGCAAGGACGCGTACCAAACGATCACAAGCGCGTCGCGACCGTCGTGGGAGATGGCGTCGAAGTACCACCATTCTTGCGAGCCGGGGGTCCGGTCATTGAAGAAGCGGTCGGGGTCGAGACCAGGCTGAGGGTCGTTCACCTCGAGCACCTTTCAACCCCGCAACCCGTGGAGCGATTCGGCGAAGGTCTCGGCCTGACAGGCGAGGACCAATCGGGCCTTGGTGACGCCCGAGACGCGGGCCCGGCGGCGGAAGACGTCGTACTCGTTTTGCTCGATCACCTCGAGTATGGCGCCGTAGAGGCGCCCCATCACACGCACGGTCAGGCGGCTGGAGCTGCCGATCAGGTCGGCAACGCCCTCGTTCGCGGAAGCGTAGTACGATCGGGCCCGCTCGATCTGGAAACGCATGAGGTCTCGGAAGCGGTCGTCCATGCGGCCCTCACGCAGTTGGTCTTCGTCCACGCCGAATTGGGCCATCTCGTCTTGGGGCAGATAGACCCGGCCGCGCTGAAGGTCCTCGCCGACGTCGCGGAGGATGTTGGTCAGTTGCATGGCCGTGCCCAGGTCTTCCGCGCGTGGCAAGCAGCGATCGTCTCGAAAGCCGAAAACGTGCGTCATCATCAAGCCGACCACACCCGCCACGCGATAGCAATAGAGTTTCAGCGCCGCGAAGTCCTCGTAACGAGAAACGGTCAAGTCCATGGTCATGCCGTTGAGGAGTTCGACGAAGAGGTCGCGCGGGACCCCGCGTTCGCGGACGGTCCGCCGGAGCGCGGCGAGGCCGTCGGGGACGGGTCCCTCGCCGTAGGTCAGGTCGAGGGCCCTGCGGGCTTGGTCTAGTCTGGCGGTCGCTTTGGCCAGATCGGCTGCCTCGTCGACACCGTTGTCGGCCCATCGGCAGAAGCCGTAGATGGCGTAGGCGTGGGCCCGGGTCGCGCTAGGGAGACAATGCGAGGCGAGGTAGAACGTCCGAGCGTATTGGCGGGTGATTTCACGGCAGAGGATCGCTCCGCGTCGCTCAGCGGCCGAGAACGATGGGTCGATCGGGTCGAGGGTGACGAACCCGTCGTTCACAGGAAGCGCTCCAAGACCTTCGCGCTGCTGATCACGCCGGGCAGGCCAGCTCCTGGGTGCGTGCCGGCGCCGACGAAGAAGAGGCCCTCCACGTCCTCGCTCTTGTTGTGGGGCCGAAACCAGGCGCTTTGCGTGAGCACGGGTTCGAATTGGAAGGCCGAACCGAGGTAGGCGTCGAGGCGCGTCTCGAAGTCCTTGGGCGTGAAGATACGCTTCGTCACCAGTTCCTTTCGAAGGTCAGGCACAAGGTCGGCCCGCTCCAACGAGGCGAGGATGCGGTCGGCGTATTCCTCCTTGATCGCGTCCCAATCCTGGCCGCCGCCCAGATGGGGCACGGGGCTAAGGACATAGAAGGCTTCGCAGCCGGGCGGCGCGAGGCTCGGGTCGGTGCGGGTTGGGGCGTGGAGATAGAGGGAGAAGTCTTCGGCCACGACCTTGCGGTCGAAAATGTCGGTCAGAAGGCCCTCGTAACGGGGCCCCAAAACGATCGAGTGATGAGGCAAATGCGGATAGGTGCGTTTGGTGCCGAAGTAAACCACGAAGAGAGACATCGCGTACCGCATGCGCTCGACCCGGCGATCGGTCCACTTGCGGCGATGCTCGGGCGCGATCAGTTTGCGATACGTGTTGGCCACGTCGCCGTTCGACACGACCACGTCGGCCGGGAAGCGCCGTCCGTCGGCGAGTCGGACCCCGCGCGCCTTGCCGGTCTCCACCTCGATCTGTTCGACCTTCGCGTTCAATTCGACCTTGCCGCCGATGTCCTCGAAGAGCCGCACGAGACCCCGCACGAGGGCCCCGGTCCCGCCCATTGCGAAGTGGACCCCCCAGGTCTTTTCCAGGTGATGGATCATCGCGTAGATCGACGATGACCGCAGGGGATTGCCGCCGATCAAGAGGGGCTCGAACGAGAAGACCATCCGCAGTCGCGGGTCTTGAATGAACGACGAGACCCGGCGAAAGACCGATTGCTCGGCCCGAAGACGCATGAGGTCGGGGGCGACCTTGACCATCTCCCAGATTGAATGGAACGAATGGTCGGCCAGGTCGGTGAAGGCCCGGTCGAAGACGCGCGAGCTGTAGGCCGCGAACCGACGATAGCCTTCGACGTCGGCGGGCTGGAACTTGGCGATCTCGGCTTCGAGGTCCTTCGGGTCGCCCGTGTAGTTGAACGTCGAGCCGTCTGGGAAATAGATGCGGTAGTAGGGATCACACGGGACGATGGTGACGTAGTCTTCGAGCTTCTTGCCGGCGACCTCAGCCAGTTCGTCCAGGATGAACGGCACAGTGATGATGGTGGGGCCGGCATCGAACGTGAAGCCGTCGTCCTCGAAGACGTAGGCCCTACCGCCGGCCTTGTCGAGCATTTCGAGGACCGTGGTGTCGTAGCCTTTGGCCCGAAGGCGGATGGCCGCGGCCAGGCCGCCGAAGCCGCTGCCGATCACGACGGCGCGCCGTCCGCGGCTGGGCGGTGCGGGGGCCGGATCAACCTCGCGAGACATGACTAAGTGAAGTCCCTTGAAGACCGAAGGTGGCGACGAGGGAGAGATACCCGCGGCGTTGACTGGCGTCGAGCGGGGACTCGTCCAAGAGCGTGGCGGCCTCGTCGTGCAGGCGACTGATCTTCGAGCGACACTCTTCGAGGGCGCCACTCGCCCTGACCATCGCGATGATCCTCCGGCGGCGATCGGGACCGACGGGAGAGGCTAGGGCGTCGTCGAGGGCCTCACGGCCGCTTTCCGAGAGGCGGCGATAGGTCACCCAGAGCAAGTAAGTGCGCTTCGAGCCGTCGATGTCGTCGATTTCGTCGGTGGCCGGGTCACCTAGGACACCCGCCAGGTCGTTCTGGATTTGGTAGGCCATGCCGAGGCGGTCTCCCATACCGCTCAGGGCTTTCGTCACGGATGGGCCGGCGCCGGCGAGCATGGCCCCCAGGGCGAGCGGGCCGGAGATGCTGTATCGCGACGTCTTCAAGGCGTAAGCGTGCAGGATTTGTCCCTCGGTGAGGTCGGCGAGGGGCAGGTCGTCGTGAAGGACGTCGAGGGCCTCGCCCAGGCCCGTTTCCAGGAGCATTTCCGAAACAAGGCGTTGGGCCTTCACGAGTTCGCGGGCGGGGAGACCCGAACGACTCAGGAGCTCTAAGGCCATCGCGAAGAGGAAGTCCCCGGCGACCAGGGCGAGGTCGGCGCCTCGTTGGCGGTCGCGAGACAGGTCGGTGAAGGTCGTGTTCGCTCGATAACGCTCGTGGAGGGTCGGCAGCCCTCGGCGCAGGGCGCTGCCGTCGATCAGGTCGTCGTGGACGAGCATGAACGCATGGAGTAGTTCGAGCGACGAGGCCGCGAGCCAAACACCGCGCGGGGGTGGGCCCGCCGATCGTCGCCCAATCCGGTACGACGCCAGGCAGAGGCGGGGACGGAAGCGCTTGCCGCCTTGGAGCACGAAGTCGCGCATTCGGTCGAGCCAGGGTCGCACATGCGCGTGGGTGCCGTGACGCCTTCCCACCGTGGCGAAGAGCCGGGTCAGGCAGCGATCGACCTGAGTCAGGTCGTGCGGGGGGCTAAGCTGTTCGATTGTCAACGGACCGTTTTCGGGACCCGCCCAACGCCGGGAAAGGGCCCCGTTTGCCGCCAGTTTTGGGGAAAGGGAAGATAGGCTCATCGACTGTCCCTGATGCGTACGGTCATCGACATGTCGCATATTGGACCTATTCTAGGCACGCGGCGAGGGTCCCTCGCGAAGGAAGCCGGTCGGGCCTTGCGATCGCCTCCCGATCGCGGGAGGATGGTCCGCGATCGGCGGGCCCGAATGGCCGCCCCGATACCCTTCACACAGTGAGTTTGGGAGGAGAACGCGATGAGAAGACCCATTCGCCTGTGGACCGCATTAGCGCTGCTGCCGACCTGCGCGGCGGTCGCCTGGGCGCAGACACCCGAAGAACTGACGCAATCCGCCCGCTTCGTCTCGGCCTTTCAAAACCCCGATGGCGGGTTCGCCCCTTCGGTCGGCCAGGCGTCGTCACTGGGAAGCACGTCTTCCGCGATCCGTACCCTAAAGTACCTAGGCGGCTCGATCAAGGACGTGCCGGGTTGCCTCGCCTATGTTCGTTCCTGCTGGGACAAGGATTCGGGGGGCTTCGCCCAAACCCCTGGGGGCAAGGCCGACTGCAACACGACCTCGATCGGCCTGATGGCCGTCGCCGAACTGAAGGCGGCCGAACCGGCCGCGGTCGACAAGGCCGTGCAATACCTCGCCGAGAACGCCAAAACGTTCGAGGAGGTGCGTTTGGCGGTCGCCGGGCTGGAAGCGGTCCAGCGCAAGTCTCCGGTACTGGACGCATGGAAGGCGGTCGTCCTCAAGGACAGAAATCCGGATGGCACCTGGGGCAAAGGGGATGGACAGGCCTTCGCCACCGGCTCGGCGGCCGTGGCCATGTTGCGACTCGGGCTGGAGGTGGACCACAAGGCCGAGGTCCTCAAGGCGATGCGGGCCGGTCAGCGCCCCGACGGCGGCTGGAGCAAGGACGACGGTCCTTCCGACTTCGGATCAACTTATCGGATCATGCGTGGCTTCTACATGATGAAGGAGAAGCCCGACCTGGAGGCCGTCCGCAAGTTCGTTGCCAAGCACAGGCAGTCCGACGGCGGCTACGCCCCCGCGCTCGGCAAGGCGGCCGACATCGGCGGGACCTACACGGCCGCGATCATCCTCTACTGGTGCCGCCTGCTCGACGGCCAACCCGCGATCACCGAGACGGCCGGCTTCGTCCCTCTCTTCAACGGTCTCGACCTGAACGGCTGGGAGGGGGAATCGTCCCTCTGGTCGGTCCGCGACGGCCTACTCGTGGGCAAGTCGCCCGGCATCAAAGAGAACCAATTCCTGGCCACCAAGGCCGATTACAAGGACTTCATCCTCCAACTCTCGTTCAAGCTCGTGAATGGTGAAGGGAACAGCGGCGTGCAGTTCCGGAGCGTCCGGATTCCAGGGACCGAGATGAAGGGCTATCAGGCCGACATCGGCCAAAACTACTGGGGCTGTCTCTACGACGAATCACGCCGCAACAAGGTGCTGGCGCAAGCCTCGCCCAAGGCCTTGGAGGGCCTTCATAAAGAGGGTTGGAACCATTATGTCATTCGGGCGATCGGCAATCAGGTGCGCTTGTCGCTCAACGGCGTGACTTCCGTCGACTACCGCGAAGAGGACGGCGAGATCGCCGCGCAGGGGGGCAAGATCGCCTTGCAAATCCACGGTGGGGGGCCAATGGAGGTCCAGTTCAAGGACATCTTGGTCCAGCCCCTTCCTTCACCCACGGCCGACAACGCGGCGACCCCCGGCTTCCATCTCCGCTCCCTCAAGGCCGACGGCGGCGATCGCAAATACACGGTCTTCCTGCCCAACAAATACGACGGCACCAAGGCGTTTCCGGTGGTCTTGTTTCTCCATGGCTCGGGCGAGCGCGGCACCGACGGGGTCGTCCCGGCCCAAGTTGGCCTGGGCGCGATCATCGCGGGCCGTCCCGCCGATTTTCCCGTGATCGCGGTCTTCCCGCAGGCGCGCGAGACCTGGGCGGCCGGCTCCGAAGACGCCAAGTCGGCCCTGGCGGCCCTGGACGATGTGATGAAAACGTATGAGTGCGACCCCGACAAGGTCGTCCTCACGGGCCTCTCGATGGGCGGACGAGGCTCGTGGGAGATGGCCGCGGCCCACCCCGATCGCTTCGCCGCCGTCGCGCCGATTTGCGGGCCCGGTCGCCTGGAAGACGCCAAGACCCTCAAGACCCTCCCGCTTTGGAGTTTCGTGGGTGACAACGACCGCGAAGCGACCGTCCTGAACCTGCGCGCCATGCACGACGCGGTCCGCAAGGAAGGGGCCAAACCGCGCCTGACCGAGTATCGCAACGTCGGCCACAACAGTTGGGACCGTGCCTACTCCGACCCGGCCCTGCTGTCGTGGATGCTGGAACAGTCGCGCAAGGCGCGGCCTTGAGGGAGGAGACACCGTTCATGATTCGGCTTCTGATCGTTGGTCTGGTCTGCCTCATGACGACGGTCCCCGCGTGGGGCCGTCAATCCGCCTCAAGCGTACGCGACGGCGCCAAGCTCTTCAGTGAAGCGGCCGTCCGCGAAGCCGTCGCCCAACTCGACCGGATCGCCAAGCAACACGGCTTCCCGATCGTGATCGAAACGGTTGACGCCCTTCCCGCCAACGAGGGGATCGACGAGGAAGCGACGGCCCGTTTTCAAAAGGAGGGTGGTCGATCGCTCTACGTCCTGCTTTCCAAACGCGAGGCCAAGACGTCCAAGGCAATGGCGCCCAGGAGCGTGGAGAACAAGGTCGCACCCGCCAAACTCGCGGCGATTCGCGATGCGTTCACCGACGACTTCCGCCAACGCCGCTTCGACGACGGGCTTCGCGCCGCCGTGGCGACGATCGCCAAGTCGCTCGAAGGCGTGATCGTCGGCCCTGACCTTGTCGTTCGCGACCAGGTCCGACTGAACCTCGCCGGCGCCAGGATCGTGGTTGCCGGCGCCGAAGCCAAGGCGATGGAGATGGGCCTCAAGGTCAACATCGCCGTCGTGGATGACGGTGGTCATCCCATGGCGCTCATCCGAATGGACGGCGCCCGGCCCGCCAGTGCTTACACGGCCATCACCAAGGCCACCAGCGCGGCGACGACGCGACTGGCCACCGGCCCGTTCCCACCGGGCACGACCGCGCCCGACCTGCTCTTGAACCTGAGCATCCAGAACGCGGCGAGCGCGAGCGGCGGTAAATTCACGACCCTCTTCGGGGGCGTGCCGATCACGGTCGAAGGCCAAGTGATCGGCGCCATCGGGGTCGGCGGCGGGACGGGCGAGCAAGACGCCGAGATCGCCAAGGCGGGTGTGGCCCTCTTCCTCAAGCAACTCGGCGGGCCCTGATCGTTCGGGTCGGAAATCGCCGACTGAGGCGCGGTCGCGCCTCAGTCGTTCGGCGTTACCCGGCGGTAGGGCCGTCCCGCCCGATAATCCTCCAGGCGGCGGCGCATCTCCACGAGGTCCCAGTAATCGGCCGGCGCCGCGGTGATCGCCTCCTGCTGCCGCTTCACGGCCGCGTCGAAGTCGCCCGTTTCGGCGAGGGCGGCGGCCAATGTGTCGAGCTGGGCCGGGGCCTTCCAGCCGGACGACGCGCAGGCCTTCTCCGCTTCCTCGACCGCTCTTTTCCCGTCGCGAAAGCGGGCCTCGGGGCAAGTGGCGAGGAACCAGGCCAGCCCGTTGCGAGCGGTCGCGTTGCCGGCGAGACGAACGGCCGCCTCGTAGTCTTGGAGTGCCGCGGCGTGTTCCCCGAGTCGTTCCATCGCGCGGGCCCGAGCGAGCCGTAGGTCCGCGTCGTTCGGGGCTGCCTTCACGGCCAGTTCGTAGTCCCGGAGCGCGGCCTCGCGGTCGCCCCGCTTGATGTGCGCGTCGGCCCTGGCGAGGACGAACACGCCCCGGCCCGGGTCAAGTCGGATGGCCGCGTCGAAGTCCGCGAGCGCCTGGTCGAACTCGTCCTTCCGGGCGCGGATCGTCCCTCGTTCGTATCGGTAGTAGGCGGAACGCGGGTCGAGACGGACCGCTTGGTCGATCGCGCCGAGGGCCTCTTCCAAGCGTCCTTTGAGCTTCAGAGCCGCCGCCCGCCAATAGTGTCCCGTAGCGTCTTCCGGTCGTCGCCCCAGGCCCCGTTCCAGGTCGGCCAGGGCCTCATCGAGCCGGCCCAGGCGGACCTTGCGGGAGCCCCGACCGATCAAGATCAGGGCATCGTCGGCGTCCAATTCCAGGGCCTTGTCGTCGTCGGCGATGGCCCGCTCGTACTCGCGCAGGGCGTCGAGGACCTCGGCCCGGACGCGGTAGGATTCGGGAAGGTCGGCCCGTAGGGCGATCGCCGCGTCGAGGTCGGCGAGGGCCCCGCGATGGTCCCGCTGGACGTGGCGAATGATGCCGCGACCTCGCAGGGCCTCCTCCTGGTCCGGGTCTTCGCGCAGGGCGCCGTCGAAGTCGGCCTGGGCCTTGTCGAGACGGCACAAAAACCGATAGGCCGTGCCTCGGTGCGCGAGCACATCCGGGTCGTCCACCCAGAGCTTCAGGCAGCCGCTGAAATCGGCGACCGCCGCCTCGAACCGACCCAGTCTCATGTTGATGACGCCGCGCCGGTCCAGGGTCGCGGGGTCCTCGGGGGCCAGCCGCAGGGCCTGATTCAGGTCGACCAGGGCCCCCGTTTGATCACCGCTCGCGGACCTGGCCTCGGCCCGTTCGACCAGGGCGATCACGTCGTCGGGTCGAAGCGCGATCGCCTTGTCGTACTCGTCGATCGCCTCCTGGTGCCGCCCGAGACCCTGCAGGACCCGACCACGTCCCATCCGACCCTCCACGGAGTTCGGGGCGAGACGGAGGGCCTCGTCCACTTCCGCCAGGGCGCCTTCCATCCGGCCCTGCATGACATGGACCTCGGCGCGCAAGAGCCGGCTTTCCGCCCCTCGCGGCTCGATCCGTTCGACGCTCGCCAGGTCGGCGAGGGCCTCCGCGTATCGGCCCAATTGCTTGAGGGCCGCGGCGCGGCCCAAGAGCACGTCGGCGCTCTTGGGCGCGATCCTGCGGGCCCGCTCGAAGTCCTCCAGCGCCCGAGCGGGCAAGCCGACGCACAACTCCGCGCGGCCGCGACCCAGATGCGCGCTGAAGGACCCCGGCTGAAGCCGAATCGCCTCCTCGAACTCCTCGCGCGCCTCGACGTGGCGCCGCTCGCGCATGAGCCACCAACCGAGTTGGGTCCGGCCCACAGGGTCGTCGGGAAACGCCTGGGTGAAGCGCGTGAAGTCTTGCTCGGCCCGGGAAAGGGGCACCAGGCGTTTCGTCTCGACCCAGCCGCCCGGCGCCGACTCGTCGGACTCGACCCGCGACCATTGCCCGCGCGATTCGGCCAGACGATAGACGCGGACCGGCGAGGCGTCGCGGCCACGCGACCGACCGGCCGTCGCGCGCCCGAG
>CALLYK010000166.1 GCA_937858365.1 uncultured Isosphaeraceae bacterium
TGGACTTGAATACCCGACGACTCGCTCACGTCGGTGAACTTGCCGCCGTCATTGCGCAAGAGGACATTGAGGGTCGCCTGGAAGCTCTGCGGTGACCCGTAGGACCTTTCGTCGGGTCGGCCGGTGAGTTGAAACCCCTGCCGTCTGTCGAAATCGGCTGTCCAGGCGAGATAACGGCAGATGAAGAGGTCCAGGTCGCCATCGTTGTCCATGTCGAAGAAGGCGGCGCTGGTGAACCAGCCGTTGCCGCCTCGAGCATTTGCCTCGGCCGTGACGTCGGTGAACTTCCCACCGTCGTTGCGATAAAGTCGGCCGCCGCCCAGGGCCGTGACGTAGAGATCGGGATCGCCGTCGTTGTCATAGTCCCCCACCGCGACGCCCTGTCCGAAGTACGTTTGGTCCAGCCCGGCCTCCTTGGTCACATCGGTGAAGCTGCCGCGGCCGTCATTTCGATAGAGGGCATGCGTCGGCCGCTCGCCGCCAGGCGCGTCCGGCCAGGGACATGAGTTGACAAAGAAAAGGTCGGGATGGCCGTCCCCGTTGTAGTCGAGAACGGCGACCCCCGAGCCCATCGTCTCGGGGAGCAGCTTCTCACCCCGTGCCCCATTATGGTGAATGAAATTGAGACCCGATTCGCGTGTGATGTCCACGAACTTGACTTTGGGGAGGTCCCCGATCGCGACCCTCGTCGGCGCCACGGGCGTGACCGGTGTGGGGACGCTGCTCACGGGCCCCGAGCGATCGCACGCGGTGAGGGGGAGCAGACCGAGGGCGAGAAGATAGCACTTCCGGGTCATTCCGAGGCCCCTTTCGTGTTGGGAGGTCCCTGGGCATGAAGGGGGTGAATCACCACGGATTGGGCGTTGCGGTCGGCCGCTGGATTGGCCTGGCGCGCGATCCGTTGGGCGCGGCCACGGGCGGTCTCGTCTTCCTTGAAACGCAGGTGAAGCTCCTTATGGACGCGGGCGAGCACACGAGCCGCCGACGCTTTCACGCCCGGGTCGGACGCCGCGTCGAAGGCCGGTGCGACGCGGCGATAGACCTCGTGCATCGGCTCTAGACGATTGCTGAGTTCGGGTCGAGGACCGTCCAGGAACGTCCTTAACTCGTTGAGGAAGTCGGTCGATCCCTGAGCGGTTGGCTTGGTCGCGAAGGCCGCTGCCAGGTCGATCAGTCGCTCCGGAGAAGGGGCCTTTCCTTTCGTGGTCGACGGGGCATCCGCTCCGGAGCCCCCCAGGTCGGCGTAGGCCAACCCGAGGCCGTAATGACCGCCCACGTTCTCCGAATCGAGCGTGATCAATTTTCGATACGTGTTGACCGACTTCTCCAAAGCGGCGAAGCGTTCCGGACTGCCCACGGCCGCGACCCGAGAGAGCCGATAATAGGCGGAACCGAGCGCGTTGAGGACGTCGTAGTCTTTGGAGAAATCGAATTTTCGCTCGGGGACGCGGGTCGCGAGCACGGACTCGTAGTTGGCGATCGCTTCTTCGAGGAAGCCGTTGCGGTCATTCACCTGGCCGGTCAACCAAGCAATTGTCCAGGGCGCGGCGGGCTCGGGGTGCTCAGCGGCCTTCTTGAGCGCCTCAAGGGCGTCGGGCGTGCGCCCTTCGCGCTGATAGACACGCGCCAAGTTGACCCAGCCGTCGGCACGCCCGAGCTCAGCGACCTTGCGGAAGACCTCCTCCGCCTGCCGCAACTCTCCTTTTTGGCCTCCTTTATCCTCCCCTTCGAGAAGGAGCCCGATGCCGTAGTC
The DNA here is from genome assembly GCA_937858365.1 of uncultured Isosphaeraceae bacterium. Lineage (GTDB taxonomy): Bacteria > Planctomycetota > Planctomycetia > Isosphaerales > Isosphaeraceae > CALLYK01. Next base: position 1,754 of record CALLYK010000166.1, read on the forward strand.
GTTCCAGCGTTGCCAAGTCTCACTGATTGGCGACGGGGAGACCTCGACAGCCGGGCCGCCAGCGGCCGCAAGCCTCAACGCGTCTTCGGCCATCACGACGACGGGCAATTCGGGCCCTTTTCCATGGCCGAAGACATGGTCCATGTACGTCCGGTCGAACTTGCGGTAGTTGAGCTTGGCCTCCAACGTGATCGGCCCTTCCACCCCTTCGGGCACCACCAATTCGAAATGGACGACTTGGCCCGCGCCTGGAGGTATCTGCTTGTTGTAAAGAGGCGTGAAGATGTCTTGAGGATTACGTCGGTCGATCCGATTGCCGTCGCGATCGAGCATGTAGATGTTGATGAAGTGCGCGAAAGGGTCCACCTTGCCGTCGCTCCCGAGTCCGCCGGAGTGGCCGATCAAGCGATCTCCCGATCGTGCCTTCAGCTCGACCCAGATCTCGTTGGAATCGGCCGTGCCTTGAGTAAGGGCGTGGCCCACACCGAGAGTCCGGACGACCACCTCGACAAGGTAGCTGGTGCCGGGGTCGAGTTTCGGGGCCTCGGGACGCAACGGGGCGATGAGACGGCCATCGATGCTGCCCCCTTCGCGCAGGGCGAAGATGTCGATGCGCGTCTTCTTGTCGCGGAGATACGCGGCGTGGCGTTCGGCGACCTCCGGCCATCCCTGGAACGTGGCCAGGCCAGTGTTGGCGGCGGGGAAGAGATGGTCATGGATCTTGCGGCCCCCCTTGCCGTCGAAGTCCTTGGCGCCGAAGTCGTTGGACGGCTTAAGGCCCATGTGGCATTCGTTGCAGTTGGTCTTGGCCACGGGAGGGTAATAGAACGACTTGGCGTTGCCGCCCGCCACGCCCGATTGCGTGAATGTGTCGTAGGAGTTCTGGCCGCGCACGAAGTCGCGATAGTGGTTCAGCGCGAATGGCAAACTCACCTTGTGGCAGGCCGAGCAGAACTCGGCCGTCTTATGGATGGGCTTGAGGAAGGTGCGTTTGTGCATCTCGGGCTTGGCCTTCACCAGCGTGTTGTTGAGCCATTGAAGGAAGGCGTTGTCGCTCTCGGCGAACGGGTAATGCACGGGGGCGGCGATCTTGTAGTCGCCGTTGCCGCGTGTGCTACTCACGTCCGTGATCGCGTGGCAGACCGTGCAAGTGATGCCCGCTTGGCCAGTGGGGTTGCCTTTGATGTCGTAGTTCGGGTCGTCCCACTTGGGGTCATCGAATTCGCCCGAGAAGAAGGGGACCGGATCATGGCAGCCGGCGCACCAGCGGGCCACGCGCGTGTTGCCGTCACGCTCCTTGCCCACTCGCCGCGTTTCCAAGACGCTAAACAAGTACGCTTCGTTGTTGAACGAACTGAGATGATGAGACGAGTGGTACCAACCCTTGTAAGCGTCTTCATGACACTTCAGGCAGTAGTCGTCCATCATCAAAACGTTCGCGGGGATGAGCTTGTCGCCGACGAGTTGGGCGCTCGATGGGAACGTGTAGGCGGCCCCTTCTCGAGACTTCCGGGCGGTGAGTAGTTGGGGGTCGTGATGGTGCAGGACGACCATCGCGGCCACGAAGACGGCCACCAAGCCGCCCCAGACCTTGGCGTAGCCCCAGCGGACCCTTGGCCCCGCCAGGCGATGTCGCACGTAAAGGAAAATCGCCATCAAGGGCGCGGCGAGATGGGTCCAGTATCCGACGTCTCGGATGGTCGTGTCGCGCACTTCGAGGCGGAGGTTGCCCAGGGGACCAAGGGGCAGATCGAGCCGAACGAGCACGACCCCCGAGATGAGGATGATGAGACCGACGATGAGCAGGTAAATGCCCAAACGGATGGCCGACTTGTTCGGCCGCGACCAAGACGTGATCAGGTGAGCGAACCCGAAGAAAAGGAAGGGCACGATGACGAGGGCGCCCAGCAATAGATGGAGGGCTACCATCAGAAGATAAAAATAGGTCTGCTGCTCGACGCCTCGCCACCAGGCGAGGAAGGTGACGCTGCCCATGTAAACGCCATTGGCCCCCAGGAGTGCGAAACCCCCGAGGACCAGCCATAGCCAAAAACGCAACTTGGGCCCGACGGCGGGTGTGTACACGAGACCCCGTCGATCGACGGGGCGAAGAGTGGGCGCGGACATGTGCGATGTCGCCTGACGAAAAAGGATGTTGAAGAATCACGCCTGAGAAGTCCGGGCGCGGACGGGTCACGACGACGACGGGTACGGGTCAGGCGGCACACGGCGATCGGCCCGGCGCATCGGCGGCGTGTTCGGGGGCGGCAGGGAACTCGCTGTCGCGGCGATTCCATCTAAATCGAATTATGCCTGCGATGCGAGTTTGCGAGATGGCCGATGGGGAATGGGAAGGGACCTCGGCACTCTGGTCATTGGCCTTGATGGACTTGGGGACCGCCCTGGCCGCGAGGAAGTCCAAGGCCGGGCCGGCCAGGGCGTTCCAAGTGCTTCGCGACGGGAACTTGGGCACGGATGTGGTCTCCGAAGGGTCGCCCGAAGGGAGGGCGGTTGATAAACTGATTACACGTTCGCCGCTCGGCAGTGTCAAGCCGGGCCGCTTCGTCCGTTCTCGAGGCCCGTGCTCCGTCCGTCATCCCAGCTCGGGTCCCACAAGTCGCTTTCGGAGACTCCGCGTTTGTACACGGGACCGATCATCGCCCGCGAGGTCGTCACGGCCCCGCGAAGCCTGCGTTATTTCTTGTTGCGCGGGTCTTATGCCGGGCTCATGTTCATCTTGATGTGGACGGCCTGGCAATTCCTGGTGGGCTGGCAAGAGGTCCGAGACCTGGGCGTCCTAGCCCGTTTCGGCGGCATCCTTTATTTCTTCTTCGCGTTGGGCCAGCTCACTGTCATGCTCTTCTTCGCGCCCTTGGCCGCGGCCACGACCGTCGCCCACGAGAAGGACCGACGCACGTTCGTCCTGCTCTTAATGACTGACCTGAGCGACCTGGAGATCGTGCTTGGGAAACTCGGTTCCAGCCTGACTCAGGTCTTGACCTTGCTGCTCGGCGGGCTTCCGGTGTTGGCCGTCTGCGTCTTGCTCGGCGGTATTTCCTTCATTCAAGTCGTGAACTTGTTCATGGTCACGGCAGCGTCGGGAGTTGCGGGAGGGGCCCTCGGCCTCATCATCGCCCTTTGGCGCGACCGAACGTTTCAGTCGATGTCTCTCACCCTCCTCATGGTCGTCTTCTCGATCGTGGGGGTGGAGGCGATCGCCTATTTCTTTCCGAGCGTGCGTGTGCAAGGCGTCCCTTTGGTCGAGGTCCTGAACCCGTATCGGGCCATGCTGGCGGCCCTCTATCCGTCGTCCGACCAACTCACGGGCCTGCGCGCGTCCAGCTACGTGTACGTCACCGTGCGACTCTTTTTCGCGGCTTCGATACTCGCCTTGGGGACCTGGAGACTCCGCAAGTGGAACCCCGGCCGCAACGAGCCGCGAGAGCTCCGTGAAGGAGCCGAGGCCGCCACCGATCAGTTGATCGAAGTGACCGAACCCCAGGTCCGAAGAGAGGAGGTGTCGATCGGCCTGCACGTGCCTAGACGCACGCATCGTCGGGTGGTCGGCGCGGCGCGGCCTTACCGGGTCCCCTGGTATCGGCAGCCCGTCCTCTGGCGCGAGGTCCGCACGCGTGCCTATGGCTCGAAGCCGTTGATCATCAAGTTCATCTATCTTCTTCTCTGCGTGATGATGGTCGTGATGATGACGAACTACTATGCGGCCCAGGGCACCCCCACACGCGCCGCTTGGGCCGTCTTGCCGATCGCCATCCTCAGCCTGCTACTGATCAACGCGCAGGCGGTCACCGCCTTGACGAGCGAACGCGATTCGGGGGCCTTGGACCTCCTCCTCGTCACCGAGCTCTCACCGCGCCAGTTCATCTACGGCAAGCTCTACGGCGCCCTGCATAACGCGCGCGAGATGCTCTTGCTGCCGATCGCGGTCACGATTTACTTCGTCTTTCGGCGGGGCCTCACGACCGAGGAGGGGTTTTACGCGATCGTCGATTTCCTCCTCATGTGCCACTTCGCGGCCATGCTTGGCCTTCACGCGGGCATCACCTACACGAACAGCCGGACCGCCATCTCGAACAGTTTGGGGACCCTCTTCTTCCTCCTGGCCGGCATTCTCATCTGCGCGTACCTCATCATCCTGGGGGACCGCGAGTTCGGCCGACAGTTGCTCAGCTTCCTCCTCTTCATCGGGGCCGGGAGCCTCGGCCTGTTCGCGTCGCTGGGGGCCCGGAACCCGTCGCAGGCAATCGCCTTAGTGGCTTTGTTGACCCCCTTCTGGACGTTTTATTGCGTCGTCAGTCTCCTCCGAGGAGACATGCTGGCGGCCTTCCTCTTCAGCGTCGGCATTTACGGATTCGCCCTCCTGGCGATGCTCGTGCCGGCCGTTAGCGATTTCGACATCGCCCTTGGTCGCACCAGCGCGATCCAGGGATGAGCCCAGGAAAGGATGGACGACATGAAACGCCTCGCGCTTTTTCCGCTGGTGGTCGTCCCGGCGTTCGCCGTCCTCGCCCCGATGCGCGACGACGACCTGGCCAAGGAACTCCCGCGCGTACCGGCGACCGAGGCGCGCGACGCCCTCGCGACCTTCAAGGTCCAAGGCGGTTTCCGCCTGGACCTGGCCGCGAGCGAACCATTGCTCACGGACCCGGTCGCCGCCGCTTACGACGCCGACGGCCGACTTTATGTCGTCGAAATGCGTGGATATCCGTATGCCGATGATGTGCCGCCCGGAAACGTCCGTCTCCTCGTGGACGACGACGGCGACGGGCGCTTCGATCGCTCCACGATCTTCCTTGACGACCTCAGTTGGCCAACCGCCGTCGCTCCTTATGACGGTGGCGTCTTCGTCGCCGCGCCACCCGACATCCTGTACGCGAAGGACACCAACGGCGACGGCGTCGCCGATGTGCGAAAGGTCCTTTTTCGGGGGTTCGGCACTCAGAACGTGCAGGCGCTGCTCAACGGCCTGCTATGGGGGACCGACGGTTGGGTCTACGGTGCGGCCGGGCCCAACGGCGGCCTGGTTCGCAACATGACCCGGCCCGATCAAGCCCCGGTCGAAGTCCGAGGACGCGACTTCCGCTTCCTGCCCGACGGCTCGGCCTTCGAGGCGATTTCGGGAGGCGGCCA
>CALLYK010000167.1 GCA_937858365.1 uncultured Isosphaeraceae bacterium
CCTGAGCGACGGCGAAGACTTCGAGCTGTGCGTGGTCGTCGACCCGGTCGATGCGCTACGGTTACTGACAAGTCGGCCCGCGGGTCTGCAACTTCATCGGTTGGGCACGATCACCGCAGGGCCCGGCCTCATCCTCCGTACGGCCGATGGTGGCGAGCGCGTTCTCGCCGCGAAGGGCTTCGACCATTTCCGGACGGGCCCTCCATGAACGTCACGATCCATCAGAAGGCGTTGATCGTTGATGTCCAGGACGAGGACGAGATGGAGCAATTGGGCCGGGCCCTCGCGACGTGCCTGGGGCCCGGGAGTGTCGTCGGCTTGAATGGCCCCCTCGGTTCCGGCAAGACGCGCCTCGCGCGGTCCATCGCCGAGGCGTTCAAGGTCCCCGCCGAAGCGGTGTCCAGCCCCACATTTGTCTTGATCCAAGAGTACGAAGGGACATTGCCGATCTATCATTTCGATACGTATCGGCTAAGGTCCGCGGAGGAGTTCCGGGCACTGGGGCCCTCGGAGTACTTCGACGCGCAGGGGGTTAGCCTGGTCGAATGGGCCGACCGCGTGGCCCAAGAGCTTCCCGACCGCGCTTGGCGCGTCGCGATCGAGGCGACCGGCGAACGGACGCGCCGTGTGGTCCTCCAGCCGCCGGAGTCCGATCTCATGCACGCCCTGGCGAGGGACCTCGCGTGTTTTGACGGCGGCCAGGGCGCGTCCTAGGTTCCGGTTAGCGGGACTTCGGAGATGTCGCGCCCAGGAGTTCGTGAAGATGGCGATCGCCGCACCCAGCGTCATGCCGGCCGTACCCACGCTCGCGAAGGCCGCCTATCGGCCTCGCGAGCCCGTCTCGTTTGAAGAGGCGGGGCTGAATCATGCCCAGATCGAGTCCCTCGTGCTCAAGTACCTTCTGGGTGTGGGGCTGGCCACGGGCCGACAGATCGCTAGTGAGTTGGGATTGGCCTTCGGGCCCTTCCCCGAATTCCTGAGACACCTCAAGAACCAGCAGATCGTCGCCTACGCCAACACGGCCGCCGCCAACGACTACCAGTATCAACTCACCGACACCGGCCGGGCCCGCGCGCGTGTTTATTACGACGAATGCACGTATGTTGGTACTGCCCCTGTCCCATTCAACGACTACGTGCGCGCCATCAACGCCCAGACGATCGCGGGCGAGCACCCCCAGGAAGAGGACTTGCGCCGGGCCTTCGAGGACCTCATCCTGCCCGACGAAATGATGTCCAAACTCGGGCCGGCGATCAATTCGGGTCGCGGGATGTTTCTCTACGGCGCGCCGGGCAACGGCAAGACGAGCATCGCTGAGCGGATCACTCGCTGTTTTGGGTCGACGGTATGGCTGCCCCGCGTGATCAACGCCGAGGGCCAAATCGTCAAGCTATTCGACCCGGCCAATCACGAGGTCCTCGAAGAGCCCACGAGCGGCCTTCTTAAGAATGAGACGCACGACAAGCGCTGGGTGCGCATCAAGCGGCCCACACTGGTCGCGGGCGGCGAGCTCATCATGGACAACCTGGAGATCCATTACGACCCGATCACCAAGATCAGCGAAGCGCCGCTCCAGATGAAGAGCAACAACGGCACACTCCTCATCGACGACTTCGGCCGGCAGCGGATCGCCCCCATCGAACTCTTGAATCGGTGGATCGTGCCGCTGGAAAAGCGTTACGACTTCCTCCGCCTACCCAACGGCAAGCAGATCCAGGTCCCGTTCGACCAGTTGATCATCTTCTCGACGAACCTTGAGCCGAAGCAGCTTGTGGATGAGGCCTTCCTTCGCCGAATCCCCTACAAGATCGAGGCGCCCGACCCGAGCGAACCGATCTTCCGCGCGATGTTTCACGTCTTCGGGCCCAAACTCGGATTCGACGAATTGGACGATTCGGCCATCGACTACCTGATCGAGCACCATTACCACCTGGTCAATCGCCCTTTCCGGGCCTGCCAGCCGCGAGACCTTCTGCTTCAGGTCAGAAACTACTGCAACTACAACGGCCTGCCCCTCGTCTTGACGCGCGACTACTTCGACTTCGCCGTCCACAACTACTTCGCCGTCATGTGAACGCGCGATCGAATGAGACCTTGGAGTGGTCCCCGAACCTGGCCCCTGGCTATCGGAAAGTCCGCGCGGTGATGTACGGGACACGGCCCGGCCAAGGGTCGTGATCATCCTCGGCGGGATGCCCCATTCCATGGCGACATTGGAAACGGGCCCGCGAAGAACAAGTCTCTCAGAGAGGAGACCATCGCGTCGGCGAGTCAATCGCGATCCTTGTCCACTCTCGGCGCGTGGGGCGTCCAGGATCAAACGCGGTCCACTCCCACCCTGAGGCGCCGCAGGAAGGCGCGGCCCCTGACGGGCGAGCCGAGCGGGGTGAGGCGGTTGCCCGAGACGTCGGCGACCTTGGCCCCCTCGGGCACCAACAGGGAGACCGGCTTCTTCAGCGAGACGACCGAGACGGGTCGCAGCCGCACCGTATGCTTGACCGGGTCGTAGATGGCCGAACCGACCTTCACGACCTTGTCGTCTTTCGTCCCGAAGACCCTGTCCTTACCAGGGTCGAGGACGAACTGGTAAGACGAGGCGAGGCCCGCGACCGCTTCCGCCATGGCCTCGCTGAACGTCACCACGACCTCGCTGAGATTTCCGTTCTTGGTCGTGGTGTTGATCTGGACGACCTTGGGGGGCGTCGTGTCGGGGCGGTCCGTGACCTGGACCGTGACCTTCCTCGTGTCCGAATCGATGCCGTCGGAGACCTGCATCGTCATCCTGTACGAGCCCGCGCGGGCGTAGGCGTGGGACAGGGCGATGGGCTGCCCCGCATCAGCCTGTTCCCGCAGGAAGTGCCCGTGAGTACCGTCGCCGTAGTCGACATCGACTGTCCATGGACCGAACCCTGGGTCGGTGAAGGAGACGGGCAGGCCGATCGCTTTCTTCGTCAGGGCCGGCACGACCGAGGGCAGGGTGTTGAACTTCGGCGCGACGTTCGTCACTCGGACGTTCAGGTCGCGGAGGTCGGACCATCCGCCGAGCGGGTCCGGTGAGGGCAAGCCGATCGTGAACACAGCCCGGGTCCCGCCAACGCGCGCGAGGAACGGTTGGTCCAGGGAGACGTCGACAAGGTTGCTGAAGAAGAGGCCCGCCTGGGCGAACACGTTCAGGACCTCTTGGCGGACCGCCTCCCCGAAGATCGCTCGATCGACCGGTTCGAGCCATCCCTGGACTTGGGAGACGAGCCTTGCCGGGTCGATCGGCACACCTTCGGCCACCTCGAGCGTGGTGTTCGCGTCGGGGCGGAACCGAGAAGCGCTCGGGGAGGGTGGAGTGAAGGGGACCCAGGGCGTGGGGGGGGCGAACGCCGCGTACGCGGTCTCGGTCCAGCCAAAGCGAGTCTGCGGATACGGAACGAGCATCGGGTCCCCAAACGAGTCCTTGGGACGGACCCCAATCAATTGGGCCAAGAATCGAACCTGGGAACCGATCGCCACCACATCCGGTAGTTCCACGAAGGGCCCCTGAAACGTCAGCTCCGTGCGGCCGAAACCCGCGTCACGGTGCCGTGCCTTCAGAGAATTGGGGTCTTCGAACACGGGGTCGCCTTCGTTCCAATAGGGGCCCACCCGGTCCCATCCGGACCAGGGGACAGGTACGCCATGGGCGTCGAGGAGGTCGAAATGGAATGGCCATGACCGCTGCAAAGTCCAGGACGTCTTGATCTCCGAGGAGTTCAGACGGACCTGGGGGTCCCAGCGAACGTGGGGAGGTGGGACGACGAACGGGAGAGCCGCCGGCTGGTTTTCTTCGTATGCCTTGTCATAAAGGAAATGACCGTCGGAGTCGTATTGAGGTACGGTCTTGAGAAACGACTGTTCGATACCAAGGCCATGCGGCAACTCGACGAGTTGGACCAGGTAGTTAAAGTGATCGACACCGCAGATCACGGCGAATTGGTCTTCGTCCAGCGCTCCGCCGACGGGGTCGAACTGAGCGGTGGCCGATAGACCAGGACCGATCTGGACCTGCAATGTGCGTGGGTCCGAAAGGACGGCCATCGGGCTCGCGTCGAGGATGAGGGTGTTGTCGCCGTAATTCGACTCGGTCACGCGTCGGTCGTTGTTAAAGCGGATGACGACCTGGTTCGAGCCGACAGGCGGGCGACCGAGCGCCTTCTTTCCGATCACGACCTCTCGCCGGATGAGCTCATTCGCCGTGGAGAGACGCGAGACGAGCGGGCCGCCCAGAAGCACGTTGTCCTTGGCCCAGTAGGCCTCGACCTCGAACGGGACGGGCGGGTCGCTGGGAGTAACCAGGTCGAACCCGGCCGCCACACCCCCCTCCCGAGTGGCGTCGTCCACCGGGTAGTTCCACCGAGGGGCCTTCGCGACCACGTTGAACGGCGGCTTGGGCCCCTCGGTGAGAGAAAAGACCCGCATCCAGATCAACGAGAAGGCAGAGACCTGGAGCGGTCCTCCGGGCACCGACAACTCCAAGTGCATGTGGAAGTCCATCGAGAACGAGTCCAGCCCGCTCACGTCGATCGAGCCGCCGGAGTCCTCCCAGTCCGGCCCGTGATTGTCTTGGGAGGGTTGCTGGTTGAACTCGAAGCCTCGTCCACTCCCTGAGACGGATCGGGACACTCCCGCGCTCTGCGTTCCGCCAACCAGGAGGGCGGCGGAGGCCGTCACCCGCGAGTTGAAGGAATAGGGGACCTCCACGGAGGAGGGGGGCGACGATGGGGGATCGAAGACCAGCAGCGACCCATGCAGCCCGAATTTCAGGATGGCGGGGCCCTGGAACACGCCATCGGTCGTGACCAACACCGTGCCATTCGCGTCGAGATCGACCACGGTGCCGGCGGCCCCCTCCGGCAAATCCGCCGTGAAGTCAAGCGCCACATGCACACCGGGGTCCAGGACTTGTTGGCTTGACGCCACGTTGCCGCCCGACCCGAATCGAGCGGCCACGGTGTGTGGGTCGGTGTCGTGGTCCGAGGTGAATTGGTCGAACGGCACGATGGGGCCCGCGTAGTCGAACCGATCCGAGTTCCCGCCCGCAACGGACAGGTGCATTGAACTGACGGAGAAGGTCGCCGGTAAGAGCCGGTCCTCCAGGACGAGCTCGCGGGGAGGCGAGAAACGGAAGGCACTTCGGGAGGAACGCCGGCCCTTGGACATGGCGCGACACCAGGGGAAACGTACTTTCGGACGAATCAAGCGGCGGGTCTTGCGTATCAAGTGAGCATAGCGGACGAAATCATGGGGCCTCAAGGGCCCGACCACCCGCTCGCGAGAAGGCCGGGCGAAATCGTCCTCGCCGACTTGCGTGATCAACGGCCGGATGGGATCAGAAGGGCCCGAGGACCTGGTCCATCCGGGCGACGATGTCCTTCATCGTGCCGAGGTCTCCCATCCCCACCTCGGCAGTGATCCAGCCTTCGTAGCCAATGTCCACAAACGCCTGGCGGATCGCCGGCCAGTCGATTTCCTTGCCGTCGCCCAGCTTGGGACTGAAGCGCTCTTTCTTGTTGTATTCCTTGATGTGGACCTTGGCGATCCGCTTGCCGAGGTCGCGAATCCATTCTTGCGGATAGCCGTATTCGACCACGTTGCCGACGTCGAAGTACGCCTTGACCCAGGGGCTTTGGAACTCGTCGACGTAGCGCGCGAACTCAGGCGCACTGAGCAGGAACCGATTCCAGACCTCCTCGATGGCGAGGGTGATCTTGTGTTCCTCGGCCATGGGCAGGAGGGTCCGAATGGCCGCTTGCGAGCGTTCATACGCCTGCCGGTGGGAAACCTTGGGCGTGACGACCGCCGGCACGACGAGCACGGTCGTGCCGCCATAGGCCTTGCAATCGAGGATTTCTTGACGGATCGCCTTGAGGCCCTCCTCCACGACCTCTGGGCTTGGGTCGGAGAGCGGCTTGGCCCAGTGGACCCCGCCGGAAACGCCATGGATCAACAAACCGGTGGCGTCGCGGGCCTTCAGGACCTCTTCCAGGTCGAGCTTGTTCGGGCTGATGAGCTCGACCCCTTCGAACCCGGCCTCTTTGAGCAATTCAAACGTGGGCAAGACGCGGCCCGACGTGAGACCACCCAGCATGAACGCCTTTCGCCAGCGCTTGGTTTGGGTCTTCGCAGCGGTCTTGCTCAGGGGCGCTGCGGCCAGCGCTGCCCCCGTGGCTTGGAGGAACGATCGACGGGAAAGGTCATTCATAGTCGGGCCCCTGACTTATCCTTGAAGTTCGGCCAACTTGGCGTCGAGCATCTCGCTCACGAGGGCGGGGTCGGCCTTGCCGCCCGTTTGCTTCATCACCTGCCCGCGAAGGAAGCCCTTCACAGCGTCGGGCTTCTTCTTCCCGCCTTGAAGGTCCTCGATCGCCTTGGGGTTCGCGGCCAATGCGGCCTCAACCGCTGCGGCGATCGTCGAGCGGTCGGAGACCATGCCGTAACCGCCTTCGGCCATGATCGCGGCGGCATCCTTTCCCGACTCGATCATCTTGCCAAGCACTTCGCGCCCCTGGTTCGTGTTCACCTCCTTGCGCTTGACTCGTTCGATCAATTCGGCCAAGGCGGCTGGACGCACTGGGAAATCGGCCAAGGTGATCTTCTTCTCCTTGATCACGCGCAGAACATCTTGCTGGACCCAGTTACCGGCCAACTTGGGTTCGCCGGTGGCGCGGGCCACCTCGTCGAAGTAGTCGGCCACGTCTTGCCCTTGTTCGACAAGCACGTTGGCGTCGTAGGCCGAAAGGCCGTAATCCTTCTCGAACCGTTCCCGGCGTGCGCGGGGCAGTTCGCCGATCGACGAGCGAACGCGCTCCAACCACGCCTCGTCCACGACGACCGGCACCAGGTCGGGCTCGGGGAAGTAGCGGTAGTCGGCGGCCGTTTCTTTTTCGCGCTGGGGTTTGGTCACCTCCTCGACGTCGTTCCAGCCTCGGGTCGTCTTGGGGGCGTCCTTGATCGTCTTGGCGTCGGCCCGCCATTGGCGGTAAAGGCGTTCGGCCTCGAATTGAATGGCCTTCTCCACGGCCTTGAAGCTGTTCAAGTTCTTGATTTCGACGATCGGCGTCGCGATCGTCTCACCGTCTTTCTGAACATGCACATTGACGTTGGCGTCGCAGCGCAGGCTTCCTTCCTGCATTTCGCAGTCGGAGACGCCGAGATATCGGAGAGTCAACCTCAGCTCTTCGAGGCAAGCCTTGGCGTCTTCGGCGGTACGGATGTCGGGCTCGCTGACGATCTCGAGCAAGGGGATGCCCGCGCGGTTGAGGTCCACTTCGGAAAGGCCCCCGGCGGCGTGCATGAGTTTCCCAGTGTCTTCTTCCAGGTGGACGCGGGTCAAGCGGCAGCGGCCCCCTTGGGGGTTTTGCTTGTGGGGAGGCACGTCCAGCCAACCACCTTTCGAAAAGGGCAAGTCGTACTGGCTGATTTGGTAGTTCTTGGGCAGGTCGGGGTAGTAATAGTTCTTGCGGTCCCACTTGGTGAAGGGGGCGACCTCGGCATGGAGGGCGACGGCCGTCCTCAAGGCGAGTTCAAAGGCCTTACGGTTCATGACGGGCAGAGTGCCGGGAAGGCCGAGCGAGACGGGGTCGGTCTGCGTGTTGGGCGGTAGGCCGAACTCCGTCCCGCAAGATGAAAACATCTTGCTCTCGGTGGAGAGTTGAACGTGGACCTCAAGGCCAATGACCGTCGTGTATTCCATGAATGGACCTCAATCTCGCTGGGTTGGATCAAGTGGATGAAGGTGTGTCTAAGAGCTCCAAGTCGACCTCGACGAAGCCCTCTTGGACGCGCCCGGATGGGTCGTCCTTGAGGCCGAACTCGGCCCGGACGACAACATAGACGGGAATCAGCAGCTTCGGTTCGTCTTTGAAATACTCCTTGAGGTAGTCCCGCACTTCGAGATAGCGAACGTAAGAGCGCGTTTCATACTTGTCGTCGGTGTGCCAAAGCGCCTGAACGTGGAGCCAGGGGTCGACGCGATTGCGTCGATAGTAGAGGCGGAACTCGTCGGGAGGATATCGCTTCATGAGGGCGAACTCGCGGAAGGCCACGCGGACCTTCTCGCCGATCGCGTCGAGGTCGGGCTTGGGCGTTTCTTCCTTCTTCGTCACGCGCCGCAAGAAGGGGAAAGACCAGGTGAAGCGGTACATCACGCTCATCCGTCCGGGCCGTTGGTGCAGATGGACAATAGTGGCAGAGGGAGCTCCAAGGCAAGACGTCAGGCCGGACATAAAGCGAACGGGATCCTGATGGGGCCTACGTCAGGGATTGCCGGTGGGGCCCTCTGGACCCGCCCACCCACGAGAAGCAATCATCGCAGGCGGGGTCGTCCCTCTGTCTACGGTCTTGACCCAACGAGTGTGCGTCATGAAACACGCAATGGTGGTCCTCGCCGCTGTGATCTTCACGGCCCAAACTCCGGCCCTCGCGGACGTCCTTCTCGCCGGGGCCGCCAAAGTGGAGATCAGCGACAGAAACTCGGGCCCTGAGGTTGTGCCTTGCCACGCCAAGGCGCTCGTCTTGAGGAAGGGTGAAACGACTGTCGCCCTCGTCACCGTGGACGCGGTGGCCATCGGCGAAATCGGTCGGATCGACAACGGCTTCCTGTCCCGAGTTCGCCAAAGGCTGGAGCGAGAAACCGACGTCCCCCCCGCGAACCTCATCGTCAACGCGAGTCATTGCCACGGGACCATCCGCGCGGACGTGGACGACCTCGTCGTCGCGGTCGTCAAGGAGGCGGTGACGCGGCTCGCCCCCGCGCGGGTCGGCGCCGGGACCGCCCAGGAGGACCGAATCAGCGAAAACCGCCGGCTGACGATGAAGGACGGCGGCGAGATCGACATGCGACGGGCCTACGCCCTACCTCGCGACGAAGAGATCGCCAAGGTCGGACCGATCGACCCGCAAGTCGGCATCTTGCGCTTGGACCATGAAGACGGCCGGCCGCTCGCGGTCGTCTACAACTTCGCGTGCCACCCCATCATGGACCCGCCCCACAAAGGGAACTCGGCCGACTTCCCCGGCCACGCCTCACGCTTGTTGGAAGCGGCGCTCGGGGACGACGCCGTCGCGCTGTTCGTCCAGGGCTGCGGTGGAGACGTCAATCCGGTGCGTTACAAGGAGTCGGAGCGCTTTCCCGACTCGGCCCCCCTGGGCCTCAAGCTCGGCCTCACCGTCTTGACCGCGTGGAAGGCGATCGAGACCAAGGCCGACGGCGACCTTCGGCTCGTGAAGGCGGACCTCTCGCTCCCCCGCGCGGCCGACTTCCGAACGCGCATCGAGTCGATTGAACGTGAGCGATCAAAGCTCGTGGAGGGCCTTCGACCTACCGACATCAACTTCAAGTCGTTCCTACCTCTTTATATTCGACACCGGATGGCGCCCGACGTCCCTTCGGCGTCTCGCCAGGGCTATCTCCACGAAGAGTCGCTTCGCCGAGACGAACTCACCAAGCGCGACGCCGAGGACCGTCGGGCCATCGACGACTACCTCCGCAACGTCGCCGCGATGGAGCGACTGACCCGCTTGAACGTCAACCTCGCCTTGCTCAAGAAGCACCACGAGCGAAACGAGCGCGAAGGGAAGGCCGCGATCGAGGCCGAGATGGTCGGCCTGCGCGTCGGCCCCTTCCGGTTGCTCACGTTTCCGGGCGAGTTGACTGTGACGATCGGCATGGACCTGAAGCGTCGTGCGCCGGCCCCGTTCACGTTCGTGGCCGGTTACACGAACGGATACTTGTATTATTTACCAACCGAGAAACAACGCACCAACACGGATTACGCGCAAGAAGATTGCGATTGCCGGGTCGCCCCGGAGTGGCGGCGTCTCTTCGACGCCGCGGCCGACGAACTTTTGTCGCGACTCTAAGCCCAACGCCGGGAAACCGATCGTCAGTACGAGGATAATCGGTTTTTTGGCTCTGAGTGCCACCCGCCCGAGGGTGGCGCATGGGCACGACGACCAATCCCAAAGTGGGTAGCCGACCATGCGGGCCCTCGGCGAAGACCAGCGTCTTCGGTGGACGGACGAGGACGTCCTGGGTTTGAGGAAGTCGTCCAAGAACGGGCGTACTCGACATTCGCTCGGAGACGCCCGGGCGGCAGTGGCCCTCTTCTCACATGGTCCCCGCAGGGCCCATGTCACTCACCGTCAACCTCCGCCGTTGCCTCCGAGAGCGCACGTAGGCCGCGGTCCCGCAGATGATCACGCCGCAGCCGCTCAGGATGAGCGTGCTCGGCTCGGGGACCGATTGGAAGGAGGAGTTGCCGACGGGGGCGGAGAAGATGAGTGGGCCGAGTGTCGTCGGGTAGACGCGTCCCGCCGACGAGAAGGACCGGCCGGAGGCGGGGCCGATGTCGCTGCGGAGATCGTACGGGCCGAAGATGGGATTGAACGTGAGCAAGACGAACTCGACGCCGACGTCCTCGAAACCCGCTTGTGTGAAGGGATAGGTGGTCGTCCTTGTCACGTCCGTGAACGTCGCTGTGCCGATCCCGGCAACCGTGACGGTCAACTGGTTATTGGTGACGTAGTAATAGTCCGTGCCGAGGGCGTTCCCCCTCTGAATGTTGTTCGTGTCCGCGACAGACCGAAGGTCCAGGGCGGCGTTGGTGAAAGGGATTCCCCCGAGAGTGCCCGAGGCCACCGTCGTCAACTCGTACGTCCTGAGGAAGTCGGCCCTCGATTGCCCACTCGCGACCACGAGGATGAACGCCGTCACTAGGAGCTTGCGCATCGTCGCCTTTCCTCTCTGAAGTCTCGGATGACCACGGCCTTCCGGTGAGAAATCGATCCGTTCCGATTTCTTAGGGACGCTTTCCGTGGAGTCGGCGCGCGGTTTTTTGTATTTCTTTCCACAGAGAACAGTCTCGCTGTCCCGGGGACGCGACCCTTGGCGAACCACGATCCAGGCCCTGATGGGCCGGAAGGTTGGCTGGCTCGTGCCCGTGCGGGCGACCGCCACGCACTCAATCGGTTGCTGGAGTGGTATCGCCCGCGTTTGAGGGACTGGGCGGCCTCACTCGTCGGCGCGGTCCTGGCCGGCGCGTTCGACTGCTCGGACGCGGTGCAGGACACCTGCCTTCAGGTGGTCGATGATTTGGGACAGTTTCGGGGGACCTCTCTCGCCGAGTTCGAGGCCTTGCTGAGCAAGGTGCTGGAGCGCGTCGTCGGCAACGCCCGCCGGACCGTCGTGACAGGCAAGCGCGGCGGCGGTCACGCACGGGTCGACCTGGACCCGGACCTCTTGCACGACCGCGACGCGACCCCGAGCGCACAGCTTGCCCTCGGGGAAGATGCCTCCTTGGTCCGGGCCGCGATGGCGGGACTCCCCCCCGATCAGGCCAAGGCCCTGGAACTCTTCTACCTGGAAGGCATGTCCCGAATCGAAGTCGCCCAGGCGATGGGCAGGTCGGTCGACTCCGTCCGAGGTCTGCTCGAGCGCGCAATCAAGGTCCTCGGACCAAAGCTGCGGGCCCTCGCGGAATCCAATCGTCGGGGACCGCCGTAGACCGTACTGTCTGTTCCGCGATCAGGCTCGCCGCGAGGCGCTTCGATGAACCTCCCACCACGCGATGATGACGGACTGATCGAGAACACTCAGGGCCGTTCCCGACACGACGCCGTCGCCGAACTTCCCCCGACACTCGATGAAGGAGCTGGTTTCCGGGCGATTGTCGATGCCGTGTTCCATGCCGTCGCCAGCGACGAAGGCGAGGGGCCCGCGCCCGCGGACACGACCCGCCGCCACCTTGGTAACTATGAATTGCTCGAGGTCGTGGGTCGAGGCGGCTTCGGCACGGTCCATAAGGCCCGTGACACGAAACTCGGGCGGCTCGTGGCCCTCAAGTTCCCTCACGAGTCCGCCTTGTGCTCGGCGCGCCTGCGGGGTCGCTTCTTCGTCGAGGCGAAGGCGGCCGCTCAGCTCAAGCACCCCAACATCGTCACCGTTTACGAGAGTCGGCACCTCGGCGACGTGGCCTACATCGCCTCGCAGTTTTGCGAGGGCCCCAGCCTCGCCCTCTGGCTGAGGCCCCAGACGGCCCACGTCCCCCCGATGTCGCCGCGCGGTTCGTCGCCACTCTGGCCGACGCGCTCCAGCACGCCCATGATCACGGCGTCATCCACCGCGACCTCAAGCCGAGCAACGTCCTGCTCGAGCCCCGCGGGTTAGGGGCGGCTCGCCTCGATCAGAACGTGCCGCTCGTCGCCGACTTCGGCCTGGCCAAGCTGCGCGACGACGCCGACTCCTCGGAGCAGACGCGATCGGGAGAAGTCCTGGGGACGCCGCGTTACATGGCCCCCGAGCAGGCGGCGGGCCAAACCGCGGCGATCGGCGTCGCGACCGATGTGTACGGCCTGGGCGCGATCCTGTATGAGGTGCTCACGTTTCGGCCGCCCTTCCTGGGAGAGAACGACGTGGAGACCCGCCGACAGGTCATCGAACGGGACCCGGTCGGACCGAAGACGCTGCGGACGGGACTCCCGCGCGACCTCGAGACGATCTGCCTGAAGTGCCTCCGCAAGGGGCCGAACGAGCGTTACGTCTCAGCCCGCGCGCTGGCCGACGACCTCCACCGCTTCCTTGATGGGTCCCCCATCGCGGCGCGACGCGCCTCGCCGCTGGAACGGTCGGTGAAATGGGGCCTACGGCACAAGACGGTCGTTGCGGCGATCGTTGGCGTATTCGTCGTCTTGATCGCGGCAGTCCTTCTCTATTACCAGGAGCGGGAGAAGACGTTCGCCACGAACGCCAGTCAGTTCGTCGCGCTCACGCAACAGATCCTGCGACTCCGTACTACGCCGCCCTCCGATGGCCGATCGCAGGAAGCCTGGGAGCTCGTCCGCAAGGCGTCCAAGATACCCGGGCAGGATCGGGGGACGCTTCAGGCGCTCGCCGTGAGCACGCTGATAGGTCTGGATGCGCGAATCACGAAGACCTTCCCCGAGTCCGGTGCCTCCTCGGTCGCCTTCAACGATGACGGCACGAAGCTCTTGATGGGTGGCTGCACCGACCCCAACGACCGCAAGAAAGGCCAACACCCCGCGCGGCTCTGGGACGAGGCCATCGGCCAAACGCGCGAACTCAAGGGATATGAGAAGGGACCGGTTGGCTTCCTCGCCGACGAGACACCGATTCAACTCGTGAGGACATCGGATGGGCCGGCGCTGATCAACCTGGAGACGGGACGACCCATCCACACGTTCCCGATCGACGGCGAGGTGGAGTCCGAGGACGAGGACGTCTCTCCCATGAGTATGACGCGCGACGGCTCCCGCGTCGGGGCCGCGGTGAGGCTCACCAGCGGCGAGCACGTAATCGCGGTGTGGGACGGGACGACGGGCAAGGCCCTTCGTGTCCTCGAATTCCAGGGGCGCTGCTTGACGTTTTCTCGAGACGGGTCCCTGGTGGCGGCCGGTGACGCCGACGGACAGGTTCAGGTCTGGTCGGTCGGCCAGGGGACGCTGGTGTCGAGCATCCAAGTCGGTCGGACACCGGTCCATTGCGTGAAGCTACATCGCGAGCGGAGGACGGAGGCAAACCCAACGAGTCCTCAACTCGACAACTGGCTCCTGGCGACCGGCGCCGCCGGTGGCGCGGTCTCCGTGTGGGAGGTTGGCACCCGTGTCCGACGCGCGAAGTTCCACGGCGTCCCGTTCGACACCTATGCACTGGCCTTCTCTCCCGATGGGACGGTCCTTGCGTCATGCGGTCGCAACGAGGCGTTTCTTTGGTCCATCTCGACGAATCCCCACCTCTTGACCCTCTCGGGTTTTCCAAGGAACCGTGGCCTGGGTAACTATACTTTTGGGCCTGGAGTTCTCGGCGGACGGCAAACGCCTCGCGGTCGGCTGCGACGCCCTCTTTGGGGCCAAGGGGCTTGTCTATCTCTTCGACCTGGATGATGGACGCGGCATTCGGACGCTGCGAGGGCTTTCGGGCCGAATTCAGAAACTGATCTTCTCCAAAGAGGGCACGCGGATCGCCGCGCTCACCCACGACTGGCAAGTGGCCATCTGGGACCGAGAGCGAGGGCATCTCCTGCGGCAAATCGATGTGCCGGTGGGCATGTCGGCCGACCACGCCGGGCTCGCGTTCAGCCCCGATGGGGACCGAATCGCCTTCTCGGCGGGTGAGGAGGCGAAATGCTGGGAGATCGGGTCGGGGCGCCTCGTCGGCGCGTGGAGATTGCCACCCGGCCTTCACGACACGCTGGCCTTTCCGGACGCCGATCACCTGTTTCTGGCGCGCGAGGAGACGACGACGGGAACGCCGCCACTCGGCGAGTTTTCGGTCGAGGAACATCCCCGCGTGGGCCGCGTGCGGCGGCTGAAACCGGAAAACAAGACGGAACTGGTCCGCGAGTTCCGCGAACACTCCGCGGGCCATTTCCAGGTAGGTACCCTGATGGACGGGCGTTTTTTCGTGTTCGGCATTCGGGAGGTGAACGGTGTCCTGGATCGGTCGATCATGGTGTTCGGCGTCCAGACCGGCGACTGCCCCTGGAGGCGGCCCACCACCGCCCGAAGCCTCGTGTTCGACCCGTCCGGAAAGGACCTCGCCATTCTGGGTACCGACGAGCCTCGCAGGCCGTCAATCGTCCTGAAGGCCCCATCGATGGCCGAGCGACACACGGTCGACCTCCCGATCAAGGAGTTCGCGCCACTGGGGCGCCTCTGGGCACTCAACTACGAGCCCAGCATCCCCGGGACCCGCAAGGACCAGGTCGTGATCGTCCAGGGTCACCCAGGTCGGGTCTTGTTCGGGCTCGACCTGGACCCGAGCTACGAACGAGGCATCCACTTCAGCCCGGACGACCGGTTCGCCGTCTGGGGCCAGGCCGACGGCACGGTCGCGGTCCTGGAAGTCGAGGCGGTCCGAGACCAACTGGCGAACGTGGGCCTGGATTGGTAAGAGCGCACGTGCGGAGACTCGGACGCCCGTGGTCCCCCTGGAAAATCGGCCTTTCCAAGCGGAATCCGCCGCCTCACGACGCAGTGGGCCTCTTGGTGTGCCAGTCGGTCGCCCGTTCGAAGACTCGGGCCGTCCGCAGGAGTTGCTCCTCGCCGAAGGCGGGGGCCAGGAGTTGCAGGCCGATCGGCAGGCCCGTCTTCGTGAGCCCGCACGGCACGCTGATGCCCGCGATCCCGGCCAGGTTCGTCGTGATCGTGTAAATGTCGGAAAGGTACATCGCCAGCGGGTCGGCCGTCTTCTCGCCGAGCTTGAACGCGGCCGTCGGGGAGGTCGGCCCGATGAGCACGTCCACGTCCTGGAAGGCCCGGTCGAAATCGTTCCGGATCAAGCGCCGGACTTTCAGCGCCTGGTTGTAATACTGGTCGGCGTAACCGGCCGAGAGGGCGAACGTACCCAGCATGATCCGCCGCTTGACTTCCGCGCCGAAGCCCTCGGCGCGGCTGGCCATCATCATCAAGACGAGAGGCGCGATTTTCTCTTCCTCCGGAGTGCGCGGCGTGAAATCGGCCGCGCGATGGCCGTAAATCGTGCCGTCGTATCGGGCGAGGTTGCTGGAGCACTCGGCCGGCGCCACGATGTAATAGGCCGGCACACCGTACTTGGAATGTGGCAGCGAGACCTCGCGAATGGTCGCGCCGGCTTTTTGATAAAGGGCGATCGCCTCTTGCACGGCCGCGCCCACTTCGGCGTCGAGCCCTTCGCCCATGAACTCGGGGACGACGCCGATGCGCAAGCCTTCCGGGGGTGTGTCCAGCGTGGCCCGATAGTCGGGGACGGGGTGATCGACGCTCGTCGAGTCCAGGGGGTCGGGCCCGGAGATCAGACCGAGGAGGATCGCCGTGTCGGTCAGGTTGTGGGCGAACGGACCAATCTGGTCGAGCGAGCTGGCGAAGGCGATCAAGCCATACCGGCTCACGCGGCCATACGTCGGCTTCAAGCCGGCGATCCCACACAAGGCGGCGGGCTGTCGGATCGAGCCGCCCGTGTCGGAGCCGAGCGCGAGCGGGGCCAGATCGGCCGCCACGACCGCCGCGGAACCACCCGAGGAACCTCCGGGGGCCCTTGTGTTGTCCCACGGGTTCAGGGTTGGGCCGTAGGCGCTGTTCTCGGTCGACGAGCCCATCGCGAACTCGTCCATGTTGGTCTTGCCGAAAAGGACCGCGTCGGCCGCGCGCAGCTTCCGGATGACGGTCGCGTCGTAAGGCGGCTTGAACGTCTTGAGCATTCGGCTGCCGCAGGTGGTCGGCTCCCCCTTCACGCAGAGGACGTCCTTGATGGCCACGGGCACGCCGGCGAGCGGGCCGAGAGGTTCC
>CALLYK010000168.1 GCA_937858365.1 uncultured Isosphaeraceae bacterium
TGCAGGTCCGCGGGCAAAGCGCGCTCCAACTGACCCTCAGAACCGTCCAGCAGCACATAGCTGATCCGGCGAATGTTCGATAGGAAGAGCAGAGTCGCGTCGTCTAGCGCCTGCAACGCCCCGGTGATCTCGTGGGCGGCTTGCCGACTGCTCTTCTTTGGGTGGTCGAACGGAAAGACGAACTTCGTCTTGAACCGATCTACACCGACGTTCGATGACTGCAGCAGCTCTGGAACCACGAGATCGTGGATGCGGACGATGTGCGGGTGCTCGAGCCGGGCGATGGCCTCCGCCTCGGCGAGGAAGCGGGTGGCGGCCTCGGGCGTCGCGTGCGCACCGGCCAGGATCATCTTCAGGGCGCAGGGGCGGTTGAGCCGGACCTGGCGGGCCCGGTAGACCACGCCCATCCCGCCGCGTCCGAGTTCGCCTTGAATCTCATAGCCGGGGATGGTCGGACTGGCCCGTCGGGGCGCTATCGCTGGGAAGTCGCTGCCGGTGTGTCTGCTCGGCGTCGGGTCGGTCAGGTCGAGGGTCTCGGCCGTGTCGAGGCGGCTCGTGCCCTTGGCCGTCTGGTCGAGGGCTTGGCCGGCGGGGGCCGCCTCGGGCTGGTCCGGGGTGGTAACATGGAGGCTGGGTGCGATGGGGGAGGGATGGTCTCCGGAAGGTCCTTCATCGCATCCAGTCATGTCTTCCCTCGACAGGCCTCCTGGCCATACCACAGGTCATGGGCGTCTGCCACGAAATGCATGGGCCGACCGTGCGAATTCCGGTCCGTCGAGACGAGGACACCGACGGCCCGCGGATCGACTCGGACGTGATTATCGCCACGTGAGAGGGTGTCGGACAAGCGACGACCTTGCCCGATCGACCAACGGGGCGCACGACGGCGGTCGGAAGGCACGCGTTGTCAGGCCTTCCGATGATGAAAGCAATCCTATCGGATTCAGGCGCGCGCCCTCGAATCATCCAGAAACAGGGAAGACCATTGAGCGTTTAGAAAAGAAATTGGACTATGGGTTCGCGCAGGGCAAGTCGAGATATGTCGCGAGTTTCGCCGAGCGAAACACCCGATGGGTTGCCGCGCGGAAGTCGGTTTCCTTGGCCTCGAAGATGTTGGGGACGTAGGTTTGCGGGTTGCGGTCAATGATGGGAAACCAAGTGCTCTGGACCTGGAGCATGATCCGATGCCCCTTTCTGAACCGGTGGTCCGTGCCATGTGTGTCGATCACGAACTCATCAACGCGATCGGGGACGAGGGGTTCGGGGCGATCAAAACCCTTCCGGAAACGGCCGCGAAAGACCTCGTTGGCGACCATCAATTGATAACCGGCCAATGGTCCGCCGTCTTCGGGATAAACGTCGATGATCTTGACGACCCAATCGGCGTCGGTACCGGACGTGGACGCCTGAAGGTGGGCGACGATCGGTCCGGTGACGACGACGTCTTCCGTCAACGCGTCGGTCTCAAAGCTGAGGACGTCGGGTCGGAGATGAACGAAACGTTGGTCCTGGACGAGCCAGGTTGACCAAGTGGAACCTGGACCGTAAGTCGGCTGGATTGGCCGGGCCCGATAAGGCACGGGATGATTGGGGTCGGACAAGTATTCATCAAACCCCTTGTCGGCGTCGTTGTCGGGTGGTTCGAACGAGAGTTTCCCCCCGGCCCGAGCGTAGAGCTTACGATGGGCCCCGTCTTTGGGGGGCCAATGGTCGTAGGAGTGCCAAGCATTTTCACCCGTGCGGAACGTCCGGACCTCTGGGACCGGGTCGCCCGCTTTGTCCTTGAGATAGCGCGCGAAGAAACTCGCCTGGATGTCTTTGCGGAACTCATATCCGGTCGGCTTCTCAAACGCGATAGGACCAAGGCGATCGCCAGGGCCGCCGGACCAACCGCCATGGTTCCAGGGACCGACCACGAGGAAGTTCATCGCCTCGGCGTCGTCCTTCTCAAACGTTTCATAGACCTTCATCGGTCCGTAGAAGTCTTCCTGGTCCCACCAGCCGGCGACGTTCAGAGTGGGGACCCGCGGGCGTTTCAAATATGGGGCGACGGCCTGCTTGCGCCAGAAGGCGTCGTAGTCGGGGTGGGCCGCGAAATCGTTCCAGGTCGGCAATTGGCGCTGAAGGTGCTTCAAGTTCGCGTTGGCCAAGGGGCCGAGTTCCAGATACCACTGAAACGTGTCTTTGCGATCAAACGGAAAGGGGGTGCTGACCTTTTCGCGCTCCATCATCCAGGCATATTCAAAACCGTAACTGAGGCGGAAGGCCCCGTTGTGGTGGAAGTCGTCGCCCAGGAACATGTCGGCGGGGGGCGCCTGGGGCGAGGCCGCCTTCAGGGCCGGGTGCGGCTCGATCAGGGCCATCGCCGTGGTCCATCCCGGGTACGAGATCCCCAGCATGCCGACGCGGCCGTTGTTGTTCGGGACGTTCTTTACCAGGAAGTCGATCGTGTCGTACGTGTCGGTGCTCTCGTCGACCGCGCCCGCGCCGCGCTGAGCTGCGTCCTCGGGGCGAATGTCCATGTACTCGCCTTCGGACATGAACTTTCCGCGGACGTCCTGGTACGCAAAGATGTACCCGGCGGTCTCGAACGGTTTTGACGGTCCGAGCATCGTCTTGTAGTCGCCGTCGCCGTACGGTGCGACGGTGTATGGCGTGCGGTTGAGGAGAATCGGGTACTTGACCGACGTGTCGCGCGGCGAATAGACGACGGTGTAGA
>CALLYK010000169.1 GCA_937858365.1 uncultured Isosphaeraceae bacterium
CACGCCAGCGAAGTGTACCCGGACGCCCCATCCTACGGCGATCGGTGGTCGGCGAACGGCAGCCGCCATCACGAATCGCCCGCGTTTTGAGCGGTCGTCTCGCAATCCTCCGTGCCATTCGCGGGACAGAGGATTGCGAATGCGGAATCGCGTCGTCCTAATTTCGTTGAACGTGATTACGTGAGAACGTGAAAAGCCCCCCCCGACAGGTGTCCGCCCCCCCCTTTTCACGTTCTCACGTAATCACGTTCAACGAAAACTAGAGGCCGTCCTTGCGAGGACCGCAGGAAGAATCCGACACTCGCAATCGGCCCACCTAGGGCCCGCCTCTTCTCCAGCCTGGTCAACTCTCCTAGGACTCCACAGCAGAACTTCCGCCGACGGTCGAACAGTCAAATCCCATATTGCCCGGTTTCGAGCTTGGGTACGGCAAGGCCGTCCTTTGCTTTTTGCTGCACGAACCTGCACTTATCAACCGATATTTGAGGCAACGCGACGGAGCCAACGACGGCCCCGTCACGGCCTTCCTCGTTGCGGAAGGAGAGCCTGGTCGATGCCGAAGAACGTCTCCCGGCGCAAAGGTGCCGCGCTCTCGGGCCGAGGCTATCGCCTGCTCTCGGCAAGCTGTCTGCCCGAGTTCATGGCCTGGGTCGAGGCGATCGCCAAACACGAACGCATCAAGCCGACCGCCCTCATCGAGCGAGCCCTGGTCCGCTACGGCCAAGAACAAGGGCACCCCGCCGCGCCCCCGCGTCTCTGACGGAGCGAGGCCGAGCGACGAGCGCCACGTCACGCGGACGGACCACATCGGTCGCGTCCAGGGTCCGCGCACGCGCCGGCGAGGCGCGCAAAAAAAAGCCGCCGGCTGGGGTATCGCTTGGGGAGCGCCCATGCCGACGGCCCGTCGTTCCGACGGGCTTGTGGCCCGCCGGCCTTGACCACGCCAGATTGCGCCGCGCGCGCGTTTGAGTCAAGGACGAGACCAGAATCGGTGCGCGCGGACATCGGCAAAGAAGACCGTGATGAAGAAAGACACTCATTCCCAAACGAGTCATGCCTTGGATCGGACGCTGAACGCAATCACGAGGGCCCTCTTGCTTTTGGAAACACTGATGCGTCTATGGGAGCGCATTCAAAAGTGAACAGAGGCCGCCGCTTCCCCCGCGCCGCGTGGAGTGGTTTTCGCTCCACTGCCGCTGCGCGGTCCCCTCGGCGCGTAGGCGCGCCGTCGGCCCCCGGTTGTCGGATCATCGCGGGCTGGTGCTGCGTGCTGATGATCACGGCCGGGGGCCGGTCTCGTCACCTTGTGGCGAAAGATTGCTGCCGATCGAGCTTCAGGCGATCGCAAAAAAAAAACGGCACGCCCCGCCCCTGAAGCCAAGGGCGGAAGGTGCCGGGTCTCGCCGAACGATGGCCGGCGAAAACGCGCCCAGGCCGGCCGTCAGGATCGTCCGATCAGGGAGCGCTGTCAAGCCGAGCCCCCCGCGCATGACAGAAGGGCCCCGGGGAGCGCTCCCCGGGGCCCTTCTGTTGCGCTCTCTCCCTTGCGGACCGTCCTGGTCCTCCGGACGCACATCCTCGGGCGTCGGCCGGGACACTACCAGCAACGCTCGAAAGCGTAAAGACGTCGTAAAAAGAGAAAGGTCTGACGAAGAAAAGCAACGACCTCCAAAAAGGACCCGTCTCGTGGCCTTACTAAGCACCGTCCTCGTCCTGGCCACTCTCGGCCAAGAAATCGCGCCGCCCACTCCCACGCTGACGCCCTCGGTCGAGGTCCTCGCCGCGATCGACCAGGCCGTCGAACGCGCCCTCGATCGACGATCGCTCCCAGCGCCCCAAACGCCCCTGGCGAGCCCCCAGGGCCCGTGGGCGGGCCTACAAGGGCCCCTGGCGAGCCCCCAGGGCCCCATCGGCGTCAACACCGGTCCGAAGGCCCGTGTCCGCGTCTATCTCCCCCTGGGGCCTTTCAGAACCACCGGGCAGACCCTCGCGCACTGGCTGCGCGACGCCTCGCGGCCCCGCGTCGTCGAGAGGGAACTCGCGACCGACTGAGCCCGGTCCGTCAGTTGACTGACGGGACCAACTCCCGTCCCGGCAGCTCGCATCCTCGCTCGACTTCTCGCGTGACCAACCTCTCCGAGACCCGGCAGACCCAGGCCTCCAGTTCTTCGGGCCGAAACGCAACGCAACGCTCCCCGCCCTCGGCCCCTTCCACGCGCACCGAGACCGCGACCATCCGCCGCATCGCCGTCAGACCCAACGTGTAGCCGGGCCCGCCGAGCCGGCGAAACACCGGCCCCAAGCGACCGCGACGGGCCGAACGGCACGTCTCCATCACCAGCCGCAGAAAGCTCACGAAGTCAGCTCGCCTTATTGGCAGAGTGAGCGGATATGGGCTGCCCAAGTCCGTCGCGATCACGACGACCTCATCCCCCACCACCCTCAGCATCCCCAGACCGACCGGCCACGACGCTCTCGTCATCATCGAAACACCCTCCTGGTTCTCGCGCCGAAAACAAAAGGACGGCCCGGCAACTCCCCCGCCGGGCCGTCCCAAGCAGGCAACCAGTCCGCTCCTCGAGCTCCATCGACCGATGCCCCGCCAACTGATGCTACGAAACAAGCTCCCGACGCGCCGGGCCTCCACCCAACCGCTTCCATGCGGCCGAGACTCCGTGTTGAAAAAAACAACGCGATCCGTCACGATTTTTCTTGACTTTTTGAAGTCATCGGCTATAATGACAACAGATGAGGACGAAGCACCAACCCCAACGTCGGAGAACGACCGATGAACACCGCGACCCTCCCGCTGCAAACCGAAACGAGCCGGCCGACCCCCAGCCGCAAACCGCGGCCTTTCAGTCTGCCCTGCCCGCTTTGCGGGGCGATGGAAGGACTGACCGTCCGCACGCACGACCTCGAAATCGCCTGCGTGGAATGCGGCGCGGACATCAGCCGCGCCGACCTGCAAGAAATGGTGTCGGAAATCCAAAGACTGCTCGCCTGGATCGACGCCGCCCGCTGACCGAACGGACCTTCACCCCTCCCCGCGCGGGAGGGGCCCCTCAGCGGAAATCAATCGATGACCAAACTCAGAGACGCTGTCCAGCCCCTCCCCAATGACGTCGCCGCCCACGCGGCAGCCTACTACAGCGCCAAATTCAAGCTCACACGTTATCGACGGTCCATGACGACACGAGAGAGCGACCCCAAACTCGCCCAACTCGAATGGCGCGAGCGGCAAGCTCTGCGAGCTCTGGAAGACAGCTGCACGCGCCAAATCGCTCTCGAACTCCACACGACCCCATGAAATCACCACGACAACCCGACGTGCTGTCCCGACTCCGAGACCTCATCCACGCGAGCGGCCTGTCCGTCGCCGAGCTCGCCCGTCGGATCGGTCAGCCTCGCCAACAGCTCCACGACTCGCTGACCCGCGCGCCTCGCATCGACACGGTCGCCCGCATCCTCCACGCCCTCGGTCGCACCTGGGCCGACCTCGACGTCGGCGCCGCGCCGACCGGGCCCTGGGCGATCCTCCTGCAGCTGCGCCCGAGCGACCTGCCGCTCTTCGTGGGGACCAACCTCCCGACCCCCGACCTGGCCGGCGCGCGTCTCTTTCCCACGCGCGCCGCCGCCGAAAACTACCTACGCAAGACACCCCCACTCCAGGAAGTCCCCACCCAAATCGTGCCCGTGTCGCCCAAATAGATCGTCAACAACATTCCCGCCCGAACGCTCAACGCGCCCTGCGGATGGCCAGCCTAACCAACGAGCGCACCGCCAACGGCGGCGCCGGGAGCCCGCGCCTCGCCGCCTGCTCGCAGAGCCTCCCGACGATTTCCTCGCGCCGGACCGAGCACTCCGCCGGCCCCCATCGGTCCAGCTCGGCCGCGTAGTCCGCGCAACCACAGGAGGAGGTCGGGGCGAGCGCCAACGCCTCGGCGAAGGCCGGACAAAGCGGCCTGAGGACCGCCGCCAATGGCCCCAACAGGACCGCTCCGAAGCCGATCAGCTTCTTCAATTCACCCCCCACACCGAGCCGAGCGGGCCGGCTCGGGGCGACCACTCCCTCAAGGGGCCCCGATGGGGCGGCCACTTGGAACGCAGGACTCGAAGACCGGGTCACCATTCCCAAAACAGGCCCGCGAACCACAGGCCCCCGAGGCGGCGGGTCGACCCACGCCGGCGAATAGATCGGCTTCAACGGTTTCCTCTCAGACACTCGGGACGAACGACCAAACACCTTCCGGCCCGGAAGGGACCAAGTCCGGACAATCCGGATCGGGCGTGGGCCGCGTGAGGGTCGCGGTCAACGGGTGGTCCGCGTCCCAGGGACACGGCTTGCTGACCGCGCCGCTCCAAGCCTGCCAGAACGCGGCGGGACACGTCCCGCAAGCCGTCGTGTACAAACCGGGCGCGTCGCAACCGCTCGGGTCGGTGAAGTACGGCGTCTCCACCGAGCTACCGCCTGGTCCCGTGGTCGTCACCGCCGCGCCGTGCGCGATCCATCGAAAATTCGTGGGGCAGGGCGTGATCAAATCGCCCCCGCCGCACGTCCCGGGGTCGCCGCACTTCCGTTTCAGGCCACCGGACACAACGAGGTTCCCGCTCACGTCGAAGTAGAACCACACGCGCACCGTCGCGGTGCCGACCGTGTCCGAGCAGGTCCAACTCGACGTCCCCGAGTCCCACGTACAAGACGTCGCGGTGATCACGCCGGCGGCAGTGAAGTCGATGTGACCGCACCAACGGCACGCCAGGCCCGAGGAATAGACGGCCGTCGTATCGCCCCAAGGCGTCGTCACGTCCAGGTACCGGGAGGCGACCCCCGCGCAACACGCGTGATAGGCGTCGACGCCAATCGCCCCGACATGGCCGCAGTCGATCACCGCGGAGCAAAGGTCGGGATGGCAAACGGTCGAAAACGTCTCGGACACCCACGGGGAAGAGGCCGTGATCGTCCACGTCGCCCCGGCATAGGGAGAGCAAGACCCCGGCGCCGATTTGACGATGTCGGCGCACCACGTCACCTGCATCGTGTCGGGGGTCGAGTAGACGACGACCGTCGGCGCCGCCGTGACGGTCTGCCCGCAAACGCTCACGGTCGCGACCCAGGCGCCGTCGTCGCCGACCAAGATCCCCGTCTCGTTGTCGCACGCGCAGATCGACACCCGCGCGCACATCCGGAACTTGCGACGCTCGACGTTCCGCCAGAGCCGGCAACGCGCGTCCGATACGGGCGAGACGCAGCAATACGCGTACACGCTCTCGTCGGGAGGCGTGAAGTAGGTGTCGGGCCAAGAAGAATAGGTCACGTCGTAAGTGTCGAACGCCGGCACGCTGAGGCTGACGCCATTCGCGCCGGCCGGCACCGTCGCCGAGTACGTGACGCCCGTCCGCGTGTTGCGGAAGTGGACCTGCGCGCCGCCCGCGTCGATCGAGACCGAGTCGCCCGTCCCGCAAGGGTCGTGACCGCAGCAGAACGCGACGCTCCAGTGCGAAGTGCCGACCGTCGGACGCAGGGTGATTGAGCAGCCGACCGACCCGGCCGTCGCCGTCAGCGACTGCGTGTCGTAACCCGGCACGTCCACGTCGAAACGATAGTTCGACCCGGGCGCGAGCGCGATGGAAAAGCAGTTGGTCCCGCTCAAAACGAACGTGCCGAGCGCATCGGTCGCCGGCAGCGGCCCGCGCACCACGACGGTCGCCGCGTTCACGGCCAGGTCGGCGCAATCGAGCAGACAGACCGTGCAGCTCGTCTCGCAGCATTCGCAGCCGGGTTGGCCGAAGAGCTCGCCCATTTCCGCTCAGATCAGCACTCACGCGTCAGGAACTTCCACACGCCGCCCTCGAAGTGGACTTTCGCCGACTTCGTGGCATCGGCCGGGAAGGACCGGTGATACGAGTTGTAGACGGTGAGCACGTCGCTCCCGACCGTCTCCGTCCCCGAGTCGGCGTTCGTGACCATCAGCGTCACCTGGCCCGTGCCCATCGTGGTCCCCGACTTCGCGCTGATCGTCGCCGAGACGACGCAGCTCAGCACCAGCGGCTGGCCCGCGAAGTAACGCGGCCGCGGATGGTCGCCGAGGTACACCCGGCGCTTCTCCACCGCGCCGACCACGCGATCGAGACGCCGAAATGAGGCTTTCGAGAGGCGCATGATCGCCCTAGAAGAGCCCGTCGAAGACCGAAAAATCGGCCTTGGGGAACTTGTTGAAGGTCCGGAAGACGGGCGGGGACCCGACCGCCAACGGCTGACCGCTACCGTTAAGGAACGGAGGCTCCGTCGGGAACGAGCCGTCGTCGTTCGTGATCAACTTGCGCGTGCCCGAGACCAGCCGGCGAAACCCTCGGTCGAGCAGCTTCGCCTCCCACGTGTCGGCGACGCGCATGTGAAACACGTATGTCGTGGGCCAGTAGAACCCGCACGTCGAGTGAAACGCCCGGTTCGCCACGATCGGCTTGCAGAGGATTTGACGCGGACCGAACGTGAGGTCGCCAATGGTGAACGCCGCGTCATTGACGACGTTGGCGTAGCTCACCCCCAGCGCCAGCGAGTAATTCGCCTCGTTGCGCCTCACCGTGAGCACGGCCCGGGCCGAGTCCCGCGTCAGCGGCGAGCGGTTGATC
>CALLYK010000170.1 GCA_937858365.1 uncultured Isosphaeraceae bacterium
CTGAGCACGCGGACGCTGCGGACGTCCAGGTCGGCGATCGAGAAGAGGACGTCGCCGATCCGCACGCTTCGATTCACGGTGGATGTGTCTTCGACCGTCCCGAGCGACTGGAAGCCGGAGGTCGTGTCCACGTGGAAGACGAGCAAGTTTGACTCCGACTTCCACTGGACGTTGTCGTCCCCTGTGTTGGTTGTCGTGACCGGGCCGTAACCCTGCACGGGGATCGCCACGACCCCCAACTCGGGGAAGTAGCCGAAGGCGTGATGGTCCCACTCGGC
The DNA here is from genome assembly GCA_937858365.1 of uncultured Isosphaeraceae bacterium. Lineage (GTDB taxonomy): Bacteria > Planctomycetota > Planctomycetia > Isosphaerales > Isosphaeraceae > CALLYK01. The sequence goes on from CALLYK010000170.1 coordinate 279, forward strand.
GGCCGACCAGGTCCATTCCGTCCCGCTGGTCGCCACTTCGGTCGTGGACACGACCTTTGGCTTGGCGATGTCGCGCACGTCGAAGAGGGTCATCTTCAGGCCCTGCGTTCGACCCGTGGTCGGGTCGGCGTCGCGGCCGAAGCCGAGCAGGTAACCATTGCCGAGCGGCTGCAAGTATCGCGAGAAACCGGGCAATTTCAACTCGCTGACGATCTTGGGCGCGGTCGGTTGCGAGAGGTCGATGCCGAAGAGCGGGTCCACTTGCTCGAACGTGACCAGGAACGCCTCGTCTCCCATGAAGCGGGCCGAGGTGATCTGCTCGCCGGGCGCGATGTTCGTGATGCTGCCGACGATGTTGAGACGGTCGCCTTGTTTCTGAAGGACGAAGAGGCCGTTGTTGCGGCCCGACTCGCGCCATGTGGTCGTGGCCAGGCGTAAGAAACCGCCCGATTCGTCGGCCGAGAACTGGTCGAGGAGCTGACCGGGGACCGAGCCCGTGGCGACCATCGTCGGCCGCGCGGTCGTCAGGCTGAACTGGAAGATGTTCGTGGTTTGGCCCGTCTCGTCCCAGACGGGGGAGAAGACGTACAGGTTGTCTTTCGTCACATGCAGGGTTGATGCGTATGAACCCATGATGGAAGACGTGCCCGTGATCCCCGGGTTCGGGCCCCTCAAGTTCATCACGACGAGCGACATCATGTTGGCGTCGTTGCCGGAGACGGGCAGCAAGACGTCTTGGGCCTGGGAAATGAGGCCCGATTTCGTGTTGGAGGTGCCGTCGGCCGCTTTGGTCGTGGTCGTGAAACTGGGCAGCAGCTTCTCAACGGGTGTGTCGCTGAGGGCCTTGACCGGGTCGATCGTCTTGGCCGCGACCGCGCCCGGCCGACCGAGATAGGCGATCGGACCGCCCCACCAGAGCCCCGCGAGAAGATTGTTCTGGACGACCATGTAAAGCCGGCCATCGATCATGCGCGAGTCGGAGTACCAGCCGTCCAATTTCGTCTCCGTCGTCGCCTTGGGCTTGGCCGTGTCGGAAACGTCGAAGACAGTCACTTTCACCTGGCTCGACCCGCGAACGCGCAGATACGCCAAGGCGACGCCGTCCGCCGGCGGGGGTGTCGATTCGTAGGACCAAACACTCGAGACCACGGTCAGCGTGTTGCCGTCGAGATACTCGGCGATCGGCGAGCCCTCGACCTTCGTCCGCGACGTCACCGAGGGGGCCTTCGGGTCGCGCGCGTCCACGATCACCAGTTCGTCGCGCGAGAGGACGTAGAGGAAGCTGCCGTCGGTTTCGACGATATCGGCCTCATCGACGCCGGGAACCTGGACGTTTGTCTTCGAGTGGTCGGTCGGCGCGGGCGCCGACGTGTTGATTCCCGAGGTCGGCGCCACGTCGCCCAAGCGACCGAAGAGTTCGCCGTTGTTCCCGGCCGCCTTGCTGAGGAAGCGTCGGAAGGCCGACGAGGAGCCGAACCGGTTCGCGGCGTCCATGGGAGTGCCGTTGAGCATGTGCGTCTTGCCCACGCCCGCCTTGAGCAGGTTCGATCCGCCGCCGCCGTCGAGCAGCGTCGGGCCGGAGCCGCCGATCAGCTTGTCGTTACCGCGCCCTCCCAACAAGACCGCCTTGTTCTTGATGGCGCCTCGACCTTCGTCGATCTTGAGGGTGTCGTTCCCGCCCAGGCCTACGAGGCGGATTTCCTTGACCGAGGAAGCGAGTCGCCGGCCCACGACCTTGCCGTTTTCCAGGGCCCGGAGCATCTGGTTCTTGCCCGGGTCGCGATCAATGGTGATCGCCTCGTTGGCACGTGTCGCGCGGACCGTCCATACGCCGTTCACGAACGAGGCGCTCAGCAGTTGCAGCCGCTCCATCGACTCCAGGGTCGGCACGGCGCGGCGACGCCGTCGTGACTTCAACATGATGGCACTCCGTGATTCGTGTCTCAGCCTCGCGTGGAATTACCCTCATGATCGCATGTTCGGCGAACTTGTCCAGACAAATCCGCCGCTCAACCGCCTACAGAGCGCACGTCGGCGAAGGGCCCTTCAGAGGCCTTCCCAGACCTTCTTCAAGAGTGCCGCCATCTCCGGGTCGGCCGCCAAGAGTTCGGCGCGATCGAACGGGAAGAAGTCGTTCCGTGCGTAGTACGCCTCGGTCGTTTCCGCGAAGTACTCTTGGGGGCTCGTCAGGGCGTAGGCGCGATCGAGACGCCGTCGTCCTTCGGAGTCTTGCCGTTCCACGCGATCGTACTTGCCGCCGGCCTTGGCGCGCTCGAAGGCCGCCTCGACCTCCTTGTGACCGTACCCCAGCACGCGATCATGGAAGGCATGGGCAAGCTCGTGGAGCACGAAATTCGGCATGCGCCGGGTCTCGGCCTCGAAGATGCGGACGTTGGTGAACTCGACCCCCTTTTCCATCGCGGGGTCGCGACCGTGCTCGATCAGCCAACCCGCTCCGGGATGGTACTCGGCGCGTGGTCCCACGCCGGGGTATTCGGGCGAGACGAACAGCGGGACCTTCCGCAATTCCCGAACGGCCCGTTCAGGCACGACCTTCGTGATCTCAACAAGCTGCTTCCGCATCAGATCGATCGCTTTGTCCAGCGCGGGCCCGTCGTCCTTGGCGAACCGAGCGCTGATGTGCACGGTCCATCCTTCAATGGAGCGCTTCTCCCAGGCCGCGACCGACGGCGCGCCCTTCTTGAGCAGGTGCTCGTCCAGGTAGGCCGTCATCGCCATGTGCAGATGTCTGGTCGTGTTGCGACCTTCGGCGATCGCGTGCGTGCGGCCTGGATATGGCAAGACCTCGAACTTCTTGTTCAACGCCACAAGTTCGTTGATCAAAAGTTCCGTCGCCTGGATATGACAATTGTCGTCGCCCGTTCCGTGAACAAGAAGCAAGTCTCCTTTGAGTCCTTTGGCGTGAGTGATGGGCGAGCCTTGACGATATCCTTCGACGTTTTCTTGAGGAAGACCCATGTAGCGTTCTTGATAAATCGTGTCGTACAGCCTTTCGTCGGCCACGGGGGCGACGGCGATCGCCGTTTGGTAGATGTTCGGGTGGCGGAAGATCGCGTTCAGGCTCATGCTGCCGCCGCCGCTCCATCCCCAGATGCCCACGCGCCTCTTGTCGGCGTATGGCCAGCGTTCCAAGAGGGCCCGCGCCGCCGCGGCCTGGTCGCTGGAGGCGAGGACCCCAATCTGGCGATGGACGCTCTTGCGGAAGGCCCGGCCGCGCGGGACCTTCGTGCCGCGATTGTCCACACTCGCGACGAGATAACCGCGCTGGGCCAGCATCCGATGCCAGAGCCCCCGTCCGCCGTCCCAGACGTCGTGGACGGTCGCCCCGGCGGGTTCGCCGTAAACGTGGAAGAGCAACGGGTATTGCCTATCTTCGCGGAAATCGGGTGGCTTGAGGCACCATGCGTCGAGCTCGACCCCCTCGCCGATCGGCACGCGCAGGAACTCGGCGCTCGGCAGTTTCAAGCGGGCCAGTCGCTCGCGGGTCCGCGCGTTGTCGCGGACAACGCGCACCGTTTTGTGTTCAGGCAGCGTGACGAGTTCCACGATCGGCGGCGTGGTGAAGTTGGAAAACGTGTGGACCGCGTGGGCCCCGTTCGGCGCCGCTGCGTAGGTGTGCCAACCCTGCTGGTCGATCGGCGAGACCCTTTCGGGCGGTCCGCCCTCCAGGCGCGTGCGAAAGAGGGCCTGACGGGTCGCGTTGTCGGGCGACGCGGAGTAATAGACCCAGCCGTGTTCCTCGTCCACCGCCACCACTTCGATGACGTCGAACTCGCCGCGCGTGATCGGTCGCGGTGGCCCGCCTTCGGTGGAGGCCCGGTAGGCGTGGCGCCAGCCTTCGCGTTCGCTGAGCCAGAGGAACCCCGCGCCCTTCTCCAGCCAGCGAACCGGGTTTTCGTTCTCGAGCCAGGCGGGGTCGGTCTCGGTGTGGACAAGGCGCGTCGCGCCCGTCTTCGGGTCGGCGAGCATCACGCGGTTCGTATCCTGAAGGCGGTTGAACTGCTGGAGCAAGAGCGCCTTGCCGTCCGGCGTCCACTCCATGTGCGCGATGTAATGCTCGCGCGGGTCGCCGGGTACGTCGAGCCGGCGCACGTCGCCCCCCGCCGCGCCCACGACGCATACGCTCGTGGCCGAGTTGGTCGTGCCCGCTTTGGGATAGGCGAAGCCGATCGGCTTGGAATAGGTCCCCGACGTGTTGTCGATCAGGTAGAACTTGCCGACGCCCGTCGTGTCGAACTGCCAAAACGCGATCGACTGGCCGTCGGGCGACCAACGATGGGCGTCGCGGATGTCGAGTTCTTCTTCGTTCACCCAGTCCGATGTACCATTGATGATCGTTTCGCCGCCATTTGTAGTCAGTGCGGTGACTTGCATATCATTCAAGTTTTGAACATAAAGATTGTTTTCACGAACAAAGGACACACGTCGGCCATCGGGAGAGAACTTGGCGAACATGAGTGTGGAAGGGGGAGCGTCGCCGCCGAGTTTCCTCAGCGATTTCGCGGCGATGTCGAGTACCCAGTAGTCGCCCCGCGTGTTTTGACGCCAAACGCGCTGTGTGTTCGTGAAGATGAGCAACTTGGACTCATCCTTGGAGAACTGGAGCGACGCGATGCCCAGAGGTCCGCGCCCGCCATTCGGGACGAAAGCGCTTCCGGCGATGACCATCTCCTTGGCACCCGTGGCGGTATCATTGCGGACGAGGTCGGGGCCTGGTCCGCCATTGGCCGGCGCTTCGAGTGTGAAGTAGCTCTTGCCGTTCGCCGACCATTGGAAGAAGCCCAGGCCCTCTTCTCGGAACTCGCCGGAAGCGAAGATCCGATCGATCGTGAGCAGCCCCTCGGGGCCCTGCGCCCGCGCGGGGGCGACTAGGAGAACGACAAGGCCCAGTCCCAGGAGTTTCGTGGTCCGTGCTTTCATGGTTCTTGTGTGGTTTTCTCTGGAGAATTGGGGGCCTTCAACGAGCTTTACCCGGCTGATCGACCCACCATTTGCGATGGGTGGTCGCTTCTTCCTCGGGTGCGGGCAGGAACGGGAAGGTCCTTCTTCGCGCGGCGTGGTCGAGCGAGGCCCCTTGTTCGGAGACCTCAAACGCTTCCACGTAAGTGACCGCGTGACCGACCTCAACTCCATAAGTTGCGTTGACATGGTCGCGATAATGATGAGCGAGGGGCCCGATGCGTTCGCGGAATTGCCGGCCGAGCCATTCGCGCCGGTCATCGGGTGCCTCGGGCACTTCGCTCGCGTGACCGGCATTGAAGGGAAGCCACTCGTAGAACTGAGAGACATGATGGTCCAGCATCGCCACGATGCGGTCGATCGCGGGGTAAACGTCGACCACGACGTCGGGTCGGAACGGGCACGGCTTGGTAAAGCCGTCTTGAAAGAAGAGGATGACCGGCACTCGATCCATGTGCTTCACGTCGGCACAAACCCCCGGCACGGTCAGCAAGTAAGCGGCGTCCTGGACGAGCTGACCGGCGAACCGATGGTCGGGGTGGTAGTCAATCGGGCGATGCGTCACCAGCACATCGGGCCGGAAGGCCCTGATGAGTCGAATCAATCGGTGACGATATTCGATGCGATCGTCGAGTTCGGAGTCGGGAATGTCGAGCAATTCGTAGTCGATGCCGAGGACGGCGCCCGCGGCCTTCGCCTCGGCCCGGCGCCGTTCGACCAGGGCCGGTCCGGTCATGATGTGATGGCCCATCCGGCCGTCGGTGAGGCTGACGAACTTGACGGCGAAGCCCGCGTCGCGCCAAAGGGCCGACGTGCCGCCGGCCTTGATGTCGGCATCGTCGGGATGGGCGCCAAGGACGAGGATGCGCGGCGTCTGGTCGCTCACTGAGGGCCTCGATGCGTTCGGGAGGTCTGGAGGATCAAGGTTGCGGGTCCCGGCTGTCCCACACCTGGAAGGAGTTGCGAGGGGCCGTCTCGTAGGCCCGAAGCGCCACGCCCCACGACTTCTTCACGTCTTCAACGGTCAGGAGTGCTCCGGCCGCATCGGTGGTATCGTTCATGATGAAAAAGCGCGGTGCGATCAGGCGCGCGAGGTCGGGCAGATCGTAAGTCTTCAAGGCCCCATGCACCACCTGGGCGAATTGGTCTTTCGTCAACGCGGTGGAGGCGACCGCCGTCCACGAGACGACGGGGCGGACGAGTTCCAATTGCTTGACGTTCGGGTCGAACGCCGCGGCATGTAGCGCGGCGAGGGCCGCGCGGTCGACGCCCACGAGCTCGATCCCATACGGCGCGACAGTCGCGACATCGCCGAGCACCGCGAGGAGGTCGCGCGTGCGGATGCCCAGAAGGGGCCGATTGAGATGTTGGGCCAGGAAGGCCTCTTGCACGTCGGGGCCGAACGTGGGAGGCCGACCGGTCTTGCCCGCGTCGGGAGAGAGTTCTCCCAAACCCGAGAGGTCCAGCATCAACACGCGGCCGCCGTCTTGGGCTCGCATACGGGCGCTGTCGCTGGATTGGGCCTTCGACAACGCCTCGCCACCGACGATCACGCGAACGGGGAGCTTGAATGGGAACTCCGGCTCGAACTCGACGGCCGGCAGCGCGTAGCCAGGCTCGATTTCATAGGCGAGCCGATGCACGATGTGACTATCCTTCACGGTCGTGCCCAGGTCCATGCGACGCGCCGGTTTGATCGTTTCCGGCAAGGCCAGCAGCTTGCGCACGGCCCGTCGCAATTCGTCGGGTTTCAGGTCTTTCTTCGCGCGGGCGGCGGCGAGGGCCTCGGCCTTCTCTTTGTTGAAGTCGAAGCAGGATTTCCCCTTCAAGTCGCGGAGGACTTGCCCCGATTCCGTGCAGTGGAGGTCGGCGTCGGCGGCGATCGGGAAGTCGGGCTCGACGATTGGCGTGTCCTTGCCGAGCAGCCAGCGGGACATCCAACGGACCATCGGTTCGCGGTGTTCGCGAGGGTAACCGTGGGTCGAGTTCGACTCCGCCAGTTCCATGTGCTCCGGCCGGCCGAGCAAGCCGTATAGGCCCTTCGCCTCGCGGAAGGTGGTCCAGGCGCCGTCGATGTCGAAGAAGTCGCGCGTGGCCACGAGCATCAAGGTCGGCTTCGGGGCCCTGAGGAAGATGTAGTCCGCGTGGTCCATGCCAAAGGCGACTTGACCGGGAATGTTCTGTTCAGCGTCTTGAGGACCGATCGTGGCGAAGAGGCGTTCCAACGTCGTGAGGTAACAAGATGGGGCCGCGGCGACGATCCGGTCGTCCAGGGCCATCAAATACGAAGTGAGCGTGCCGCCACCGGAAACGCCAGTGCAACCCAGTCGCTGGATGTCGATCTCGGGCCGCGACGCCAGGTAATCGAGGCTGCGCATTCCGTCCCAGATGCGATAGGTCGCGGTGCATTCGCCGACGAGCAAGGCCCCCACGCCGATCATCGTGTGTTCGGTCGTGCTGCCTTGGATCGCTGCCTTGCCGTCTTGGTTGAGAAGTTGTTTGCGCTCGCCCTGGCTGATGGGGTCGTACGCTAGGCAGGCGATGCCGTTCTTGGCGAGAAGGACCGCGCCGCGCTGCACGTAATCGGCCGCCTTGGCGTTCTCGGAGTGGCCGATGGGCATGAGGACGCCCGGATGGGGGCCATCGCCTGGGGGAAGATACAAGGTGGCCGTGACATGATGGGCCGGCCTGCTCTCATAGATGACCTTCTCGACCCGATAGCCGTCGCGCGCGACCTTGCCGACGGTGCGGGCGTTGAGAGGGGTTCGATCGGGAAGGCCACCGAGCGCGTCGACGAACTTCGTGCGCAGTTCCTTTTGTCGCCGGGCGACGTCTTCGGGCGACTTCAAGGCGGCGATCTCGGCGCGGCGCGCGTCCATCGCCCTGCGGACCTCGACGTGAAGGTAGTCGCGAAGCTGTCGCTCGGGCGCGGGCGACTTGGGCAGGACCCGGCCGTCGTCAAGCGGCGTGAGTGAACATAAAGCAGTGAGAAGCAACCAGGCATTCATGGTTGAGAGCTCCGCTGGTCTTCGGGCCGCACTTCATGGGAGCTTAGTGCAAGAGTCGGCTGAATGCCAGGCATCGGAAGCGGAGGACCGCACCAGAGACACGAGCCTTCCTCATGTCAATCGGCGGCCTGTCACACCGGTGATGATTTGGGAGGTAGTGGTCCGAGTTTCGCGGGTCGCCAAGCCCGATTCGATCCGTCGAACCGAGGTGGACGCAGTCCGTCGTCACGACCCGCAAAGCCGTTTGCCCTGGAAATCCCGGCCATCTTCGGCTGGAATGATCGGTCCCTTTCGCTCCGCCCTGAAGACCAAGGACGCATCATGAGACGACGTATTTCCCTCAGGCCCACCCGAATCGCCCTTGTGCTGCTGGCCCCGTTGGCGCTGGGATTGGCCGACGATCGCAAGGCCGGCGTTCTGACCGCCCACTTCGACAAGGGGGTCCGCATCCAGGACGACCTCTTCCGACACGTGAACGGGGCCTGGCTCAAGACGGCCGAAATCCCAGCCGATCGTCCGGCCGACGGCGCCTTCCACGGCCTACGCGACAAGGCCGAGGCCGACGTTCGCGCCCTCATTGAGGCCACCGCTGCGAGTAAGGACAAGGCCCCAGGCCCCGAGGCCCAGAAGGTCGGCGACATGTACGCCTCGTTCATGGACGAGGAGCGTGTCGAGCGCCTCGGCCTCAAGCCGATCAGCGGACTGATGGAGAAGATCGACGCCGCCGGCGACAAGGCCGACGTCGTGGGCCTGATCGCCACGCTTCAGCGGGCTGGGTCGCACGGCCTCTTCATGCCATACGTCGATACCGACGCGAAGCGTTCCGACCAGTACATCATTTACATCGCGCAGGACGGCCTTGGTCTGCCGGATGAGTCGTACTACCGCGAGCCCAAGTTCGAGTCGGTCCGCAAGGCGTACCTGGGGCACATGGCCAAGATGTTCGCCCTGGCCGGCCGTCCCGACCCCGAAGGCTCGGCCAAGTCGGTGATGGAACTGGAAACGCGCCTGGCCAAGGCACACTGGGACCGAGTGAAGAGCCGTGACGACACGCTCACGTACAACAAGAAAGACATCGAAGGACTCATGGACCTCACGCCCGGTTTTCCGTGGCAAGCCTACGCCCAGGCACTTCGGGCGCCCCACGTGGACGAGGTGGTGGTCCGCCAGCCCGAATACCTGACGGCGATGGCGAAAGCGGTGGAAGAGGTCCCTCTGCCGGCGTGGAAGGCCTGGATGACCTGGCACCTGCTGCATTCCCACGCGGCCTACTTGCCCAAGGCGTTCGTGGACGAGGACTTCTCGTTCTCGGGCAAGGTGCTCACGGGCTCGCAGGAATTGCGACCGCGCTGGAAGCGAGGCGTGCAGGCGGTCGAGACCGCCCTGGGCGAGGCCGTCGGCAAGATCTACGTCGCCAAGCACTTCCCGCCGGCCGCCAAGGCCCGGATGGGTGAGCTTGTGAACAATCTCATCGAATCCTATCGCGAAGAAATGAAGGGACTGGAATGGATGAGTCCCGAGACCCGGGCCAAGGCCCTCGACAAGCTGGCCAAGTTCACGCCCAAGATCGGCCACACCGACAAATGGCGTGACTACTCGAGGCTGGAAGTGCGGGCCGACGACCTGGTGGGCAACGTGGAGCGGGGCCGCGCGTTCGAGGTCGACCGCCTTCTCGGCAAACTCGGCAAGGCGGTGGACCGCTCCGAGTGGTTGATGACGCCCCAGACCGTGAACGCCTATTACAACCCGGGGATGAACGAGATCGTCTTCCCCGCGGCGATCCTGCAACCCCCCTTCTTCGACATGGCCGCGGACGACGCCGTGAACTACGGAGGCATCGGCGCCGTGATCGGCCACGAGATCGGCCACGGTTTTGACGACCAAGGATCGAAATATGACGGCGACGGAAACATGAAAAATTGGTGGACCGACGCCGACCGTTCTGAGTTCGAGAAGCGCGCGAAGATGCTGATCGACCAGTACGCCGAGTTCGAACCGGCCCAGTTGCCCGGCCAAAAGGTGAACGGGGCCCTGACGATTGGCGAGAACATCGGTGACTTGGGCGGCCTGACGATCGCCTACAAGGCGTACAAAAGGTCGCTGAAGGGTGCCCAGGCGCCGGTGATCGACGGCCGGACTGGGGAGCAGAGGCTCTTCATCGGCTGGGCGCAGGTCTGGAGGATCAAGATGCGCGACGAGGAGTTGACGCGCCGATTGGCGACCGACCCGCACTCGCCGGGTGAGTTCCGCTGCAACGGCGTGGTCCGCAACCTGCCCGAGTTTCACGAGGCGTTCGGCGTGAAGCAAGGAGACAAGCTCTGGCTGCCGGCGGAGAAGCGCGTGCGCATCTGGTAAGGCATTGGCCCCACTCAGATGTTGTTGAGGATTGGGACCGGCCGCCCTCCGCGACGAGGGCGGCCGGTTTTTTTTCTCGATGGGCCCGGGAGGTCTTTCCGAAGGAATCTTCCGCGAAGCCTTCGAGAGAGTTCACGCCCGCTTTACAAGAGGTGCCTACGATATTCGCTCCCAGGACACACGAATGCACATCAACTGTATTTGTTCAGGAGTGACCGAATGTTGTCACGTCGACGACGCCCAGGGCGAGGGTTCACGCTGATCGAGTTGCTGGTGGTGATCGCGATCATCGGAGTTTTGATCGCGCTGCTGCTGCCGGCCGTGCAACAAGCCCGCGAGGCGGGGCGCAGGATGCAGTGTACGAACAACCTCAAGCAGCTCGCCCTGGCCGCCATCAACATTGAAAACGCCTTCGGGAGCCTGCCCCCTGGCGCACCTCACGGCGGACCCTTGAATGGGACCCCCGCGTTCAATCTGCCAGGCGCCGGCACCGTTGGCACGGCGCCGGTCCCCTACGCGTGGTTCACGGGCAATCAACAGCCCCCGGGAAACCAGAATGCTTGTTATGGCCCGCCCTGGCCGATGCACGTTCTGGCCTGGATGGAAGAGGGAGCGGCGCAGAACCGAGTGCAAGAGACCGTTGAGGCCCGTGACCTTAACGAAGGTTGCCCCTGGGACAACATAGATGGCCTTCCCGTAGACCTTGGCAATCGTCGTCCTGAAAGTGACATTCAAACCCCGATGCGGAAATTCATGCGTTGTCCGAGCGCTGAGTCCACCAATGTGATGTATGCCGACCTTTCGACTGAGAACCTGCTTAAGGGGAACTACGTGGGCTGCTGGGGCGGCGGGGCCCAGATCAACAGCACTCCAGGTGGCCCATCCCCTTACCCCGCGAACTTGGCCCCACAGCTGGCCGGTGTTTTCGGTGTGGTGCCGCTCACCGCGAAGCACCCCACCGGTGAGCGATTCGGCACCGGCAAGGGAACCAAGATCGCGGAAATCACCGATGGGACTTCGAACACGGTCCTTTTCAGCGAGATCTTGACGTTCAATCAGGCCACGGGGGCCGCCAGTTCGAGCATGCCCTTCGGCTCCAACCGCGACGTGCGAGGGGCCATGCTGATTCCGATGGCGGGCGGCAACAGCTTCATGACGAACTTCCCACCCAACTCGCCGGGTACCGACCAGATGCCCAGTTGCGAGGACACGGTCATTCCCATTTCCGACCCGATGCGATGCCGCCGCACGGGGAACACCAATTTCGACGGCCAGTATTGGGCCGCCGCTCGAAGTCGTCACCCCGGCGGGGTCAATGCCGCCATGAGCGACGGCTCGGTCCGGTTCGTCAAGAACACCGTGAACCGCCAAGTCTGGGTCGGATTGGGGACCCGTGCCGGTAACGAAGTGATCTCGTCAGACGCCTACTGACGAACGACATCGTTTGTGGGCGATCGTCTTTTTTGGAAGGGCAAGGGCGCTCGGTCTCGGGTGCCTCTTGCAACCTGGTTTTCCCGAGGACCACAAGGTCCTCGGCGGAGCGACTCTCGTCGGAGGGAGGCACCTGGTGCGCAGTTACGGCCCAGCGATTCGACGGTCCTTGTTCGGGTCCTTTCTCGTCTTTGCGAGCATCACTATGGGGTGTGGCGGCGAGCACCCGGGCGACGTGCCCGTGGCGGGTGACGCGCGCGCAATCAGCGACCTGGTCGAAGAACTGAACGAGGCCCGCATGGACTTGAAGAAGGCGACGTCCCTCTTCGCCAAGCAAGCGACCCCGGAGAAGACGGCGTTCAAGAAGTACGCTCCGTTCTCCTACTGGGCCAACGTCGGCAAGCCCATCATCGACGGCGACTCGGCGACACTCAAAGTGGCGATTCGCGATGAAAAGACCGGTGATGATGCGGGGCAGTTCGACTGGTCGTTCGTGAAAGAGGGGGAAGGGTGGAAGATCCAGTCCGCCCCGCTACCCTGATGGGCCGGATACCTGGAATGGCCGCCGCGGCCGCCGTGCCGGAGGCCACGCCGGCAAGGGTGGTTTGGGTCCACTCCTCGGGCTTCGACACCCTCTTCCTGGCCAACGTGTTGTGGCCCCTTCTGCTTCTGCCGGGTGTGACACAAGGTCGCGAGACGGTCGCCGACTTCTGGCAGGTCTATTTCCTCACGCTCCCGCATCGCTGGGTCACTCTGGTCCTTGTCGCACTCGACCCGGACCGCCGCGGCGATCGCGGTTGGTTGCTCGGCGGCATTGCTCTGGCCGTTCTGCTCCTCGTCTCAGGTGTTTGGCTGGGCACCGACGGCTTCACCTGCCTCGCCCTGGTGGACTATTGCTGGAACGCCTGGCACTTCGCGGCGCAGCATTCGGGAGTGCTCCGCATGTACTCCCGCAAGCTGGGCACAGGACCGAGACACGGTTGGGTCGAACGGCACGGCCTGCGCTTCTTCGTCACTTACGCGATCCTCCGAACGGCGAGTTGGTCCACGGGTTGGTTGGACCAGGAGTCCTGGGTCCGGTCTCTGGACCTCGCGGTCCTTCTCGTCCCGGCCGTGTTGTTCATCTCGGTCTTGGCGCAGTGTGGTCGAGAGGGAGTCGGCAAATTGGCATACACGGCCAGCGTCTGTTCCTTGTATTCACTGCTTTTGCTTTCCCTGTCGAACCAATGGGGCGGCATGATTGTGGCCCTCACGACCGCTTCGGGGTTGTTTCACGCAGTCGAGTATCTCGGCGTCGTTAGCCATTACGCCCAACGGCGAAGATCGGTAGGGAGCAAGGCGCCGTTTTGTTCCTTGGCCCGGCACTGGGCTTGGTTTTTGGCCACTTACATGGCGTCGTTGGGAGCGCTGGGTGTCTGGCTCGATCGACCTTATGGGCAGTTCCACATGGTTTGGCAGGGCATGAACCTCTGGGCCGCGTTGGTGCACTACTCCTTTGATGGGATGATCTGGAAGCTGCGTCGGCCCGCCACATCGCAGGCCCTGGGTCTGGGGGGTGGCGCGTGACCACGACCGTCTCATCGCGGCGCCCGCTCGCTCTGGCGATGATCTCCGCGGTCGTCTTGCCGAGCTTTCTCGCATTTGTCCTCGCGGAGCCAGAACGACGCTCGGCGGGCCTTGTGACTGCCCCTTTCGGCTCGGCGACGCTCTGGGCGTCCCAACTCGTTTGTGCCTTGCCCCTGGGATTGTGCCTTGGCGGTCGAATCGCGCGCGTTCAGGTCCCCGCGTTGGTCTGGTTGGCGTTCGCGACGGTCCTGAGTTTCTCGGCCGTACTGATCGCCCCCGAACTCGCGGCGATGCTCAGTGGTTTTCAGCTCGGGCCGGTCATTCGCGATGTCTGCCGAAGCTCGATCGCGCTGGGGCTAGTCGCGCCTTGGCTTGCGGGGGCCTACCGGTCTTGTTCGGTGGTCGTGGTGAACGCCCGGCCCTTGACGCTCTGCGCGTCGGTCGTGGTGGCCGTGGTGCCCCCGGCGGCGTATGCCGATCAGCTCACACTCACCAAGATCGCCGAAGCCACGGGCCATCTCGAGACCGGTCGCTTGATCCGCGCGCATGGGCCGTTGGAGTTGTTGGTCGACCTGGGCACGCGACGAAGCGTTGTTGGCGGCGCTCCCGCCGACGTCTTGCGCCGAACTCGACGCGAGGTCCGTCGGTTGCGGACCATCGTGGCTTCGTCCAAAGGGGCAAGGCTCGACCGCGCCTTTCAACTGGTCCAGCTCGATCGGCTTGAGGAGGCTCAAGAGGCCCTGTCGCCGATCGTGGAAGGCGATGTCGACACCACGTTGCTTCTTTCCGCGATCGCGCGTGACAGGGGGAACTGGGCCCTTGCGGAAAGGGAGTATCGCCGGGCACTCGATCAGATCGGCCGATTTCCAGGCGATGCCGAGCGTGCGACGACCGCCTATGATGGCCTCGCCGAATCGATGCAGCGGCTCGGGCATTGGGGAGAGGCCGCGTCACTCTTTGCCGAGGCCGTCGCGGCGGTCCCGGAACGACGGGCCTACTTCCTCGTGCAGCTCGGCCGTCTTGAATCCGAGCGTGGTCGGCCCGCGTCGGCCTTGGCCCGGTTCGAGGAAGCGATACGTCTCGACCCCGCCTTGCGTTCGCGTGTCGCCCCCCTGGTCCGCCAAGTTCGGTCGCGATCTCCCGCTTGTCTTCTTCCGTTTCCCACCGTTGTTTCGCACTCCCAGGTTCGAGGCACCTTGCCATGAAGACGTGCTGCGCCGGCCGCGTGCTGTTCCTGTCGGCCCTTTTGAGCTGCCCCACCCCGCGCGGGCACGCCCACGATGGCCCCGGCCACGACCACGACCATCCCACGAAGGCGGTCGCCCTAGCCGAGGCCCATCGACCCACCGGGATCCCGGACCGGATCATTCGCACGTTCGCGAGCGACCCCGCGCGGAGCATCGCCGTGACCTGGCGGACCGACGCCAGCGTCGGAAAAGGGATCGCGCAGGTCGCCCCGGCCGATGGCGGCCCCAAGTTCGCCGAGCGGGCCAAGACGCTCACCGCCAAGACGATCGACCACAAATCCAACTTGGGTGAGGCCCATTATCACGCGGTCGTATTCGAGGACCTCGTGCCCGAGATGCTCTATGCCTATCGAGTGGGCGACGGCGTGAACTGGAGCGAGTGGGTCCACGCCCGGACCGCCTCGGACAAGGCCGTTCCCTTCTCATTCATCTACTTCGGCGACGCCCAGAACGACATTAAGTCTCTATGGTCGCGCGTGATTCGCGGGGCCTACTCCGACGCCCCCAAGGCGAGCTTCATCATCCACGCCGGCGATCTGGTCAATCGGGCCAACCAGGACGAGGAGTGGGGCGAGTGGTTCAA
>CALLYK010000171.1 GCA_937858365.1 uncultured Isosphaeraceae bacterium
TGCAGCAGCAGATCACGCTCTTGCTGGTGCTGCTGCTGACCTCCAAAGGGGCGGCGGGCGTTACGGGATCGGGGTTCATTACGCTGGCCGCGACGCTCTCGTCGGTGAGCGCCATTCCGGTGGCCGGCCTGGCGCTGATCCTCGGCATCGACCGCTTCATGTCGGAAGCACGCGCGCTGACCAACCTGATCGGCAATGGCGTCGCGACGATCGTGGTCGCCAAGTGGGAGAACGAGCTGGACGCCGCGCGGCTGGACAAGGCGCTGCGGGACGGGGCGGTCGATGAGTCCGTGGAGCTCGAGCCAGAGCCCGGGTCTGCGCACTGACGCCCGAGTCGCCCATTCGACCACACAAAACCCCCCTAGAATGGGCGCAAAAGGCACGAAAACCGGAAAATCGATCTTGCTCGCCAGCGCCGCTCGACTAGGGTAGGCAGAGCAAGTGACTGAGCCCCGCAGGCAGGCCTAAAACCGCCGAGACCGGGCTCAGGAGTGGATTCGTGGGTTCGCGCGATGCAATGCGCGACAGAGAAAGGCCACCTGGGCAAAGGCAATGGGAACGAGACTCTACGTAGGCAATCTGGCGTACAGCACAACTGAAGATGGACTCAAGAACGCATTCGGTGCGGACGGTCGCAAGGTCGCGAGCGTCTTCGCTTCCGGCCGGCCGATGCACGACCCAGGCACGTTCGAGGTGAGCGCCGGTCTTCCCAAAGGCGGCAACACCGACGAGGTCCGCGATATCATCCTCGCCACCCTGGAGGCCGTGAAAGACCAAGGCGTGACCGCTGAGGAAGTGGATCGGGCCAAGAGGCAAATCCTCAAGCAGCGCGAGCTCGCCTCGGCCGACGCCAACCAGACGGCCATCCAACTCAGCGAGTCGATCGCCCAAGGGGACTGGCGACTCTACTTCCTCGGTCGCGACCGCATCGAGCAAGTCACACCCGAGCAGGTACGCGACGTCGCCCGCAAGTACCTCACGCGGTCCAACCGCACGGTCGGCGTGTTTGTCCCCACGGATCAACCTGACCGCACGCCCATCCCCGCCGGGCCGGACATCGCCTCGCTCGTGGACGGCTACAAGGGTCGCGCCGTGGGCGAGTCGGCCGAGGCGTTCGACACTTCCCCCATCGCGATCGAGCAACGAGTGAAGCGACCCGAGGCGGTTGAGGGCGTGAAAGTGGCCCTCTTGCCCAAGAAGACCCGAGGCGGCACGGTGAACCTGGCCCTGACACTTCGCTACGGCAACGCCGAAAACCTGAAGGGGATGAACTCGGCCGCCGGCTTCCTGGGCGACTTGATGACACGCGGCACCAAGAAGATGAACCGCCAACAGATTCAAGACGCCCTGGATGCGAACGTCGCGCGACTCGGTCCTGGCGGCATGGGCGGCGGACGAGGCGGTCGTGGTGGCGGCGGAGGTGGAGGTGGGGCCATTGGCTCGGTCAATTTCACCCTGGAAACGAAGCGCGCCAACTTGCCGGCCGTGCTGGACATTCTCCGTCAGGTCCTCCGCGAGCCGACCTTGCCAGCCGAGGAGTTCGAGCTCATGAAGGTCGCGCGTCTCGCCGCGGCCGAGCAGGGGCGCTCCGACCCCATGCGTCTGGCGAGCAATCGCCTCTCGCGTCTCATGTCGCGGTACGATGCCGACGACGTGCGCTACGTGCCCACAGTGGAGGAGGAGATCGCCCGTTTGAAGGCCACATCGGTCGATCAGGTCCGCGCTCTCTACAACGAGTTCCTCGGAGCGTCACATGGCGACCTGGCGATCGTGGGTGACTTCGAGCCTTCGGAGATCATGCCGATCGTCGAGAGCATGCTGACGGGTTGGAAGTCGAGCAAGCCGTACGCCCGCATCGAGCGGCCCTACCAAGACGGGATCGCCGCCGCGCGTGAGACGATCGTGACCCCCGACAAGGCCAACGCCAACTACATGGCCGGCCTCTCGTTGCCCATCGGCGACGACCATGCCGACTATCCCGCTTTGGCCATCGGCAACTTCATTCTGGGGGGCGGCTCACTCTCGTCACGTCTCGGTGATCGCCTTCGTCAGAAGGATGGCCTCTCTTACGGGGCCGGATCGAGCCTCGCGGCGAGCCCGCGTGATGCCCGCTCCATGCTGATGATGACCGCGATCTGCAACCCGGGGAACCTGCCCCGAGTGGTCACGGGCGCGGACGAGGAACTCAACCGCCTGCTCCGCGACGGCGTCTCCCAACGGGAGCTTGACGACGCCAAGAGCGGTTACGCCCGCCAGCAGGAAGTACGTCGAGGCAACGACGGCGCCCTCGCCTCGCTCCTCGCAGGCCACCTCGAGCTGGGCCGCACCATGCGCTACGACGCCGACCTCGAAGAGAAGGTCCAGCGCCTCACGACCGAAGACGTGAACACGGCCTTGCGCAAGCACATCGACCCGAAGAGACTTGTCGTCATCGGTGCCGGTGACGTCCAGCAAGGGACCGTAAAGTGATCCTGTACGGAGGGCCCATCATGCGCTCGGCCACGCGGTATCTGCGTCGAGACCCGGCGGACGTCGCTCCTTGGGCGGAAACGTGCGGTCAAATCCGCCCGCTCATCGAGGAGGACGACGGAGCGACCATCGAGGTCCATCACGTCGAGATCCAAGATGCGAAGCTCCATTACCACGCCCGGACCGACGAGGTGTACTACATCATCGCCGGTCGCGGCACAATGGTCCTGGACGATGAGGAGATCGAGGTCCATGAAGGGGTCGTCGTTTACGTGCCGCGCGGAGTTCGCCACAAAGCGGTCGGCAGGCTGACTGTCTTGACGGTCTGCATTCCGCGCGGCGTCCTGGACGACGTCCACGAGTTGGAGTGACCGCGACCGCGACGGCCCTCGAATTCAGGGCCGTCGCGGAATGATCCAACATGAATCATGTGGGTCCATGCCGATTCGTGGATAATAACCGCGGGCCTTGGGGGCGGCCAGCAAGATCAAGGTCGTCCCCAGCCCCGCCGCCTCGTGCGTTCGCCGCACAAGCTCTGAACCGATCCCTAGGCGTTGATAGTCCTGATCAACGGCCAAATCGGATAAGTATGTGCAATAAAAATAATCTGTGATCGCCCGGGAAACGCCGATCAACCGGCCGGCGACCCGCGCGGAAACGATGATGTCCGCGTGCTTCAACATTCCTTCGATCGTGCCCGGTTCGTCGACGGGCCGTCGTTCGGCCAGGGTCGAGCGTATGAGCAGGCCGCGGAACTCCTCCGCCGTCAGTCCCGGTTCAATCTGATACGTGATTTCCAGAGAGGGCCCCTTTCGCGCGACCTTCAGTTTGGCACCGGCGGGAGAGGGGACCGCCGGCGCCGCCTGGGCCTCAGTTCAGATCACGTAAGGGGCCCGCTGGGGTCGGCTGCGGAACCGGTTCGCTGCCGGGTTGCCGGGGAACTCTTCTTTCATTGGGTCGTACTTAAGGTCGCTCTTGAGCCACATGCAGATGTTGGCCGCATGCACGGTGCTCATCGAGTGGTGCATCACTTCCGCGTTGGCCACGGTCGCCTGGCGCGACTTCACGCAATCGAGGAAGTTGCGCACGTGGTTCAGCGAGCGGCCCGTCCGTTCGCGATACTGGTCCACCAGGCTGTTGGCCTCGGCCAGCAGGGCCGGGTTGGAGAACTCGGGCGTCTTGTAGCCGTCGGCCACGGCCACCCAGCCTCCGGGCCCTTCGAACTTCATGCCGCAAGACCCCTTCCAGCCCTCACGCATCAAGACCATCTTGATGCCGTTGGCGAAGGTGGTCACCATGCCGTCGCCCGAGTCGTTGTTGACATACTGATACGACACGGGGGACGTGTCCAGGGCGTTGATCCCCGCCTGTCCCTGCGCGAACGTGTGGGCCCCCCATTCGCCGATGCAACTTGTGTGGAAGTCGTAATGTCCACGCCACTTGCCGTTGATGTAGTCGACGTTGTAGGGGCGCACGGGGCAGGGGCCCAGCCAGGCTTCGTAATCGAGCTCTTCCACGGGCGGCTCGGGCTGCGCGGGCAACCAGTCGTGACGCATCACCGCGTCGTCCCAGGGGGCGATATGGGCGCTGACCGTGTGGATCGGGCCCAGCTTGCCCGACCTCGCCAGCTCGATCGCCGCCACGAAGTTCGGTTCGCTGAGGCGTTGCACGCCGGTCTGATAAACGCGACCCGTGTTGCGGGCCGTATCGACCACCGCGCGACCTTCGGCGATCGTCATGGATGAGGGCTTTTCGGAGTAAACATCTTTCCCCGCCCGCATCGCCATGATCGCGCCCAGCGCGTGCCAGCGGTCGCCCGTGGCGAGGAGGATGGCGTCGATGTCGCGGCGTGTGGCCAGGAACTCGCGCATTTCCGGATACATCTTACAATCGTTATTGCCGTGATGTTGGTCCGCGATCCGTTTCACGGCCTCGCGTCGTTTCTTGCGAGCATCACAGATCGCCACGAATTGGACGTCGTTCTCTTTGAGCATCCACTTCAACACAAACTCGCCGCGCCCGCCGATGCCGATGGCGCCCAGCACGATTCGTTCGCTGGGGGCCGTCGCGCCGTTCCGTCCCAGCGCCGAGGCGGGGACGATGGTGGGTAGAAACGCGGAAGCAACTCCCGCACCGGCCATCCCGCCCAGAAAATGCCGTCGATTGGGACCCGTGTCTTTCGACCTTCGATCGTTCATGCCGTGTCTCCCGGAAAGGGCCGAGTGAGGAAAGGGCCGTGGAGACCACCTCGTCCCAAGCCGGTGACGGTCCGGTCCCGTGCGGTCCTTCGACCAGCTTCCAGAGATAACGCGCCCCGCGGGTTGGGTAAACGGGCTACCGGACCTCTCCCCACTCCGCAACAACACCTCGATCGCGACGATCGACAAGCTCGTCGTCTCTTTTCCAAAGAGAGTTCGGTTTGGGCCGCAATTTCGCCGTTTGGCTTCGGGGCGAAGCCAAATCGCTTGAGCGACCCTAACGATCCTCCCATAGCGCATTCGGTTTGGGCAGGCCTTTCGGCCCTCACGGGGCCTTCGGGGCCGGTCCCGTGTGGCGGCTCGTTCATACCGACTCTACCGGATTGTCAAAGAGTTAACCAAGATTGTGACCTGCAATTTCGACGCTCGTGAGGGAAAATCACCAAACCCGGGGTCAACGCGATCGCCAGTTTCGGTCTCGCCGCTCAACCTCGCAGAATCATCTTTCGAGGTACGACCTTGCTCATCGGCACGCGCTCAATCGGCGGTTGGATGGGGCTTGTCGCCTTGACGGCCTTCTCCGTGGCCGCCCTGCGGAATTGTCGTGCCGAGTGGGCGACGGCGGTCCTCATCATCGACATCGCCGGCCTCGGCCTAGGCTTGGTC
>CALLYK010000172.1 GCA_937858365.1 uncultured Isosphaeraceae bacterium
CGGCCCGCCAGCGCCCGCACGGAGAGCCCGAGCGCGAGGCGGCGCTCGCGCACGCGGTCTCCCAGGTCGTGGGGGTCGTCGCCGGTCGTGCGATCAGCGTACCAGGCGGACCGTTCACCGCATTTGACAGGGGCCGCCCATGCGCACTACAGTCACCATCTCGTTCAGTGCAGTGGACGGCCCCAGCGAGGGAGCAGCGACCGTGAGCGATTCCATCCACGCCGACGCCCGATCCACCTTCCGGGTCAGCGCCCGGCGCTTCGAGCAGTCGCCCTTCCAGCACCGCTGGCTGTCGGACGACACCATCATGGGCGTCTACGCGGGCCGCTACTACGCCACGAACAGCGGCGAGGACGTGGAGCGGTCGTACTGGGACCTGCGCCGCGCCGCCGTGCTCTACGACGTGCCCGAGCGGCCGGTCGAGATCTCCGGCCCGGACGTCGTGCGCTTCCTCGACCACGTCTTCTCCCGGCGCGTCGCCGACATGGAGGAGGGGCGCGCCCGCTACGCCATCGCCTGCACCGACCGGGGACGGCTGTTCATGGACGGGGTGCTCTTCCGCCTCGGCCAGGAGCGCTTCTGGTACGTGCAGCCCGACGGCGCCCTCGAGACCTGGCTCCTCGCCCACTCGCCCGGCTTCGACGTCGCGGTCACCGACCCGCACTCGCGGGTGCTGCAGATCCAGGGGCCGACCTCGCTCGCCATCCTCGCGTCTGCCACCGACGGCGTCCTCGACGACCGCCTCGGCTACTTCCGGGCGACGTTCGCGACGATCGGCGGCCAGGAGGTCTACGTCTCGCGCACCGGCTGGACCGGAGAGATGGGCTTCGAGGTCTACACGCAGGGCGACGCCACGGACGCCGACCGGGTGTGGGACCGCCTGCTCGAGGCCGGGGAGCCGCACGGGATGACGTTCGGCAGCCTCGCCTCGATGGAGATCCGGCGCATCGAGGCCGGCATCCTCGACAACGGCACCGACTTCGACCTGACGATGACGCCCTTCGAGGCCGGCCTCGGCGCCTTCGTCGACCTGGACAAGCCCGCCTTCATCGGCCGCGACGCCCTGCCGCGCGGCTTCGAGGTCGTCTGCAGCAAAGACGGCCGGATGTTCGACCCCGACAAGATCGGTCAGTGGGACGCTTTCGTCTTCTACACCACGGGCGACCTGACCAAGGAAGGGACCGACAAGCAGCCCGCGATGTCGGCCGAGGGTGAGAAGGCCCTGTACGAGGCGGTGAAGTCGGGCAAGGGCTTCATGGGGATGCACTGCGCCACCGACACGTTCGCGCACCATCGCGGCAAGGGGGCCGACGACCCCTACACGCAGATGATCGGCGGCGAGTTCTCGGGCCACGGGTCGCAGATGTTCGCCACGATCCAGGTGGCCGACGGCAAGTTCCCGGGGCTCTCCAAATACAAGCTGGAATCGTTCCGCATCCAGGACGAGTGGTACGGCCAAAAGAACCTCGCCGACGACATCCACGTGGTCACGTACATGGTGACCGACAGCATGAACAAGGACGGCGGCAACAAGCAGTACGACCGGCCCAACTACCCGCAAACCTGGACCCGCCAGCACGGCAAGGGCCGCGTCTTCTACACGTCGATGGGCCACCGCGAAGACGTCTGGGAAACCCCCCTGTATCAGGACCTCCTGTTGGGCGCCCTCGACTTCATCACCGGCAAGGCCGACGGCGGCACCGAAGCCAACATCAGCAAGATCACGCCAGGTTATATGAAGATGACCAACGAGAAGGCTTGATTTGAGGGAGGACGAGGTCCCCCTAGACAGTCAGTCGGGTGCCATGCCCACGTCCGCGTGGGCTTGGTATCCGTTCGCCCTTGTCCTTGATGTCCGGCCTCGCCAAGATGAATGGCGGTGACGCGTCTTTTGTTCTGGTTTTGAGTGAGGTCAACCCCGATGAGCGGGCCCATTTCTCCGCATCCTGACGATCGCGCCTTGCGCGACTATGAGAACGGCAAGCTCAGCCGGCGCGCCGCGAGGCCGGACGCGGGCCCCTTTGACGAGCCGACGACCTCACACGACGTCCCATGAGTTTGAAGCTTCCTATGCGCGTGACTCTCGCCACGATAGACTGATGTCTGGTACGTGCGCAAGAAAGCAACTGAACGGAAGGGATAGGAAGACATGGCCGACGATCTGAACGTCGAATTCGCGGAGAACCCCGAGCCCCGCTGTCCCTGTGTGCTGTTGCTCGATACATCGGGCTCAATGCAGGGTGAGGCCATCGACGCCTTGACCGCGGGATTGCGCGCGTTCAAGGACGATTTGGCCCGAGACCCGCTCGCTTCCCGGCGGGTCGAAGTCGCCGTGGTCACCTTTGATAGCAATGTCAAGGTGCTCCAGGACTTCGTCACCGCCGACCAGTTCGTTCCACCCACGCTCACGGCCCAGGGGCAGACCCGCATGGGCAGCGGCATCAACCAAGCCTTGGACTTGATTCAGGCCCGCAAGGAGCAGTACAAGGCCAACGGCATCACCTATTACCGCCCCTGGGTCTTCCTGATCACGGACGGCGAACCCCAGGGAGAGGCCGAAAGCGTCATCAACGAGGCCACCCGGCGCATCAAGGAGGACGAGGACAAGAAGCGCGTGGCGTTCTTCGCGGTGGGCGTCGAGAAGGCCAACATGGCGCGCTTGGGCCAGGTCGTGGTGCGCACGCCGGTCAAGTTGATCGGTCTCAATTTCGTCGAAATGTTTGTTTGGCTGTCGCGGAGCACCCAAGCCGTGTCCCATTCGCAAGTGGACGACCAGGTGGCCCTGCCGCCGCCCGGATGGGGGGCCGTGTGATGGGGCCAACCTCATGGCGCGTGGCGTCGGCCTCCGTGATGGGGTCGAGCCACGGGAAGCTGGGTCAGCCCTGTCAGGACGCGCACCACTGGGTGCGATTGCCGGGCGGCTGGCTCCTCGGCGCGGTGGCCGATGGCGCTGGCTCCGCGAAGCTGGGAGAAGTCGGCGCGGACGTCGCCGCGCGCACGGCGGTCGACACCCTGCGCCAGGAGGTGGACGGCGTGGGTCTCGCCCCGGACGGCGACAAGTCGCACTGGCGAGGCCTGTTGACCCGGGCCCTTCAGGCGGCGCGCGACGCGGTCGCGGCCGAAGCGGCCACGCGCGGCGAGGCCGTGCGCGAACTCGCCACAACGCTCCTGTTGGTCGTGGCCACCCCTGAGCGAGTGGCGGCTGCGCAGGTCGGTGACGGCGCGGTGGTGCTTGGCGACAACCAGGGCCGCATCCAGGGCCTCACCTCGCCCAAGGTGGGCGAATACATCAACGAAACGGTGTTTCTGGTGTCGCCCGGCGCGCTCGCGCAGGCCCAGACGGCGGTCTGGGAAGGCGAGGCAGCCCACCTCGCCGCGTTCTCCGACGGCCTGCAAATGCTGGCCTTGAAGATGCCGGGAGGATCGCCTCATGGACCGTTTTTCGAACCGCTCTTTCGGTTCGTGGAACAGGCCGGTGATGAGGCTGAGGCGAGTCGGAAGCTCGGTGAGTTTCTTCAATCCCCGCGCCTTCGCGATCGGACCGACGACGATCTTACGCTCCTGCTCGCGGCCCGGGTTGACCGCCTTCCAGGTGAGCCATGCTCCGGCGCTGGTCCAACGGACAAATCCTGAACGACGACGGCGTGCTGGGCGTCGGTGGCGAGGCGCGCGTCCTCTTATTGCGCGAGGAGGCGAACCTCGTCGCCAAGGTCTATCACAAGCCTACGCGCGACCATGCGCACAAGCTGGCCGCGATGATCGCCAACCCGCCCGACGATCCCATGGCGGGCAAGGGACACGCGTCGATCGCCTGGCCGGTGGACATGCTGGAGTCCATCGACGGCGGCCGCCGGCGCTTCGTCGGCTACCTCATGCCCCGAGTCCGTGACCTGCGGCCGATCATCGACTTCTACAACCCCCAAACCCGCCGCAAGGGACACCCGCTCTTCGATTACTTCTATCTGCACAATGCGGCGCGGAACCTGGCCGCGGCCTTCAACGCCTTGCATCGCCGCGGTTACATCATCGGTGACGTCAACGAGTCGAACGTCCTTGTCAACACCCAGGCCCTCGTGACCCTCGTGGACACCGATTCGTTCCAAGTGAGCGACCTGAAAACCGGATCGGTCTTTCGCTGCCCCGTGGGGACGCCCCAGTTCACGCCGCCCGAACTCCAGAACAAGACGTTCGCCACCTTGGATCGCCAGACCGAACACGATCGCTTCGGACTGGGCGTGTTGCTTTTCCAACTCCTCATGGAAGGCGCGCATCCGTTCGCCGGCCGGTACATGGGGCCTGGTGATCCGCCCCCTTATGAAATCCGTATCTCCCAGGGTGCGTTTCCTCACGAGCCGACATCGGGGGGGCCGTACCGCCCCATGCCGGTCGCACTGCCGTTCGAGGTCCTGGACCCGTCCCTGCGCCGGCTTTTCCTGAGGTGCTTCGTCGAGGGACACCGCGACCCCGGTAAACGCCCCGACGCGCGGACCTGGTTGCAAGCCTTGGACGAAGCCAAGGCCGTCCTGGCGGCATGTACCCGAAATGGTCAGCACCGCTATGGTGCGCATCTCGCCGAATGCCCCTGGTGCGAGCGCGCGGCGCTTCTGAAAGGGCTCGACCCTTTCCCCTCTGTGGAGCGGGTGAAGCGCGGCGAGCACTTGCAACCGCTCCCCGCCGTGAAGCGGTCCAAGGCGCCGCCGCCCGCCCCTTCAAGCCCCGCTCGCCCCACTCGGCAACCAACCCCCGCACCCGTCACTCCTCTTCCTCGGCACGCGCTCCCCTCCGCACCTGTGCCCGTGCCAACAGGTGCCGGCGGCGTTGTCGTTCTCTGGAATCAACTCCGCGCGTGGACGCGCACTCCTGGTCTGTGGCGATCCACTCCAGTATTGGCCGCGGGAATACTCATCCCTGTGTTTCTTGTCATGATGATCGTCTGGGGACTGTTGGCCTCCCGGACCACGACAGCCTGGCAGGGCACTCAGCCGGGGGAGGTCCACGTCCTCCGGGTGAAGGACCAGGAGATCAAGTTGCGCTGGTGTCCGCCTGGGTCGTTCCAGATGGGCAGTCCCATCTACGAGACGGGTCGATCCGACAATGAAGGCCCGGTCCAGGTCACGTTGAGCAAGGGCTTCTGGATGATGGAGACCGAGTTCACTCAGGGCCTCTGGCTGGCGTCGGGCGGGTCGAGGCTGAAGTGGGACAGGGGCGAAGGGCCCAACCTGCCGGTGTACAATGTAGACTGGCAGGAGGCGGCGGCCTGCGCGGAGCGTATGACGGCGTGGCTTCGGGACGCGGGTCAGTTGCCGAGCGACATGAAGTTGGCGTTGCCGACGGAGGCGCAATGGGAGTACGCGTGTCGCGCTGGTGAAAAGGCGCGGTTTCAGTTCGGTGAGGACGAGCGATTGTTAGGGGACTACGCCTGGTTCTACGGCAACCGGAAGAATGGCCCTCAGGCGGTCGGGGGGAAGAAGCCGAACAACTGGGGTTTGCGGGACATGGCCGGGAACGTCAACGAGTGGTGCGCGGACGGTTACGACAGTAAGCTCAGGGGGGGGCGTCGATCCCTTCGTGGCTCCTGGTGGGGCCTCGTCCCGCGTGGGTCGCGGGGGTAGCTGGGGCGACGACGCCGGGTACTGCCGATCGGCGATCCGGTACGGGGGCTACGCCGGAGTATCGGGGCAACGACCTGGGGTTCCGGCTGGCCGCAGGTCGGTAGTGAGCCAAGCGTGCAAGCAAGCACTCCCTGGAGTGGAGGCCGATTCGGGTGTCGTCGCGGAGCCGACACCCGATCGAGCCGGAGCGGAAGGGAGACGGGGGGGCCCGGCGGGGATTGTCGCGACCAAAATCACATATATAAACACAATAACATATGATCAATATTTGAGGAATGTCATGGCCTATCGTTGTTTTCTGGTTCCGGTTCGGAACGGTGTTGAGGCGAAGGAGGAATTGAACCGATTCTTGCGGGGTCATCGGGTCTTGAGTGTGGACCGTCGCTGGGTGGACCAGGGTACGGAGTCGTTCTGGAGTTTCTGTGTGGATTACCAGGAGGGGGCCCAAACGGGAACACCTTCGGGACGGGGGCCCGGCGGAGCGCGGGAGCGTGTGGATTATCGGGAGGTGCTCAGCCCGGAGGAGTTCGCGGCGTTCGTGAAGCTGCGCGACCTGCGGCAGAGCATCGCGAAGGAGGAGGGGGTCCCATCCTACGTCGTGTTCAACAACGAGCAACTCGCGGCGATGGTCCAAAAGGGGGCCAAGAGCCGTGCGGACCTGGGCCGGATTGACGGGATCGGCGAGTCGCGGGTGGCGAAGTACGGAGAGCGCTTCCTGACCTGTTTGAAGACGCACCGGGACGGCCACCATGAAGCGAGCGGGACGCCTGATGGGGCGGGTCCTGGAGCGTGAGAACTTGCGCGAGGCCTACTTGCGCGCCGCGCGGGGCAAGCGTTCGAAGCCCGACGCGATGGCCTTCGGCGCCCGGCTCGACGAGGAGCTCGCGCGTCTGGTCCGCGACGTTGAGGATGGGACGTATCGGGTCGGGGCGTATCGAAAATTCACGATCTTCGACCCCAAGGAAAGGACGATCACGGCCCCTTGTTTTCGCGACCGGGTCTTGCACCATGCGCTGATGCTCGTCTGCGAGCCGGTCTTCGAGCGGACCTTGATCGACGACACCTACGCATGTCGGTGCGGCAAGGGGCGGATCGCGGCGCTGGAACGGGCCTTCGCGTTCGCCCGTTCCTACCCGTGGTATCTCAAGATGGACGTCCGCAAGTACTTCGACAGCATCGACCACGAGGTCCTCATGGCGAAGCTGGCCCGACGATTCAAGGACCCTCGCGTCCTGGACCTTTTCGGCAAGATCATCGAGAGCCACCAGGCGGGGCCTGGTCGCGGACTGCCCATCGGAAGTTTGACTTCGCAGCATTTCGCCAACTTCTATTTGAGCGGGCTCGACAGGTCCATCAAGGAAGACCTGAAGGTCGGCGGCTACGTGCGTTACATGGACGACCTCGTGGCGTGGGGCGACGATCGAGCGGGCCTCTTGGTCGTTCGGGACCATGTGGGTTCCTTCCTCCAGGTGGAATTGCGTCTGGAGTTGAAAACCGATACGCCGCTGAATCGCGTCCACATGGGGATGGGGTTTTTGGGGTGCCGCGTCTATTCGTCGCACGTGACCTTGAATCGCCGCTCTCGCCGGCGTTTCCGCCGGAAGCTGCGATGGCTGGAGCGCGAACATCGCGCGGGGCGGCTGGGCGAGGCCGAGTTGCAAAGAAGGGGGACCGCGTTGGTGGCCTTCACCCAAGCGGGCCCGACGGCGAGTTGGCGCCTGCGTGATCGAGTGATAGGCTCAAGCCTGGTGGACGACCAAGGCCTCGAACCGCGTGAATCGCGGGGGTAGCTGGAACAACGACGCCAGGAACTGCCGATCGGCGAACCGGAACAGGAACACGCCGGAGAATCGGAACAACAACCTGGGGTTCCGGCTGGCCGCAGCTCAAACCACTGGCGGATGCCGAGAGGTCCGACCCGGTCGTCCTCCGGACCCGAGGGACGAACTCGGGCGAACGACGACAAGGCCGCCCCGTGCTGGTAGCGAGCGCGAACGCTCGGGGCGGTCCTCCCTCATCGTGTTCGGCCCCCGTGGTGAACCTGGGCCCTCGAACGTTCCCGGGTGTCTGCGGACGAGGCGCCGCCCGCGGGAAGTGCCGTCGGTTAGAATGGTCCGAGTCGAACCGAGGTTCGCGTTTGGATTGGAGGCGGCCGTGAGCACCCCCACGCTGGAGCGTCGCAAGATCGTTTATCCCGACTCGGACGGCCAACCCATGGCGGAAAACACCCTGCACTTCGAGTGGATCGTCCGCTTCAAGGAAGGCGCCGAGACACTCTTCCGCGACGACCCCAACGTGTTCGTCGCAGGCGACCTCTTGTGGTATCCCGTCGAAGGGAACAACGAACTCCGCGCCGCCCCCGACGGCATGGTCGTCTTCGGCCGTCCCAAAGGGACACGCGGGTCCTACCTGCAATGGGAAGAAAACGACGTTGCGCCGCAGGTCGTCATGGAGTTTCAGTCGCCGGGCAACCGTTTTGGTCAAATGCTGCGTAAGTTTCATTTCTACGAGGAATATGGGGTCGAAGAATATTATCTCTACGACCCGTTCCAGAACACGCTGGAAGGCTGGGTCCGAAAAGGGTCGCGCCTGGTGCCGATCGAGGTCATGAAAGGCTGGGTCAGCCCGCGCATGGGCATCCGCTTCGCTTGGGACGACGACGGCCTGACCCTCCTTCGTCCCGACGGCCTGCCGTTGGAGTCGTATCAAGAAGTGGTCCGCCGCGCCGAGGCCGAACGCGAGCGAGCTCTTGAGGAACATCGGCGGGCCCAGGCCGCCGACCGTCGGGCTGAAGATGAACATCGGCGGGCCCAGGCCGCCGACGAACGAGCGGAGCGTCTAGCGGCGCAATTGCGAGCGTTGGGGGTCGAGCCGGCGAACGGTTCGGACGCTTGAGACGATCGGTCGCCCCCACGTTTCGGAGCGTCGGACTCGGGGAGGCCCTGACACCGCTCGATCAAGAGGCGTGAGGCGGTCGAGGGACGAGCCATCTCGAAGGCCGGTCGGGGGCCGGACTCAATCTTCGGGCCCCTCCGTCTCGTCGAAATCCAGCGAGTCGCGATCAACCCACGAGACCGCGTTTGATGGGCGAGCGTCGTTGAGGAAGTCACCAACGACCCGGCACGCCTGTTCGCGACTGACCAGGCACGCCCTCGGGACGAAAAAGTCCGTCCCGCCGAGGACATGGTGAACGCGCGGAGTGAGCGGGGACCAATCGTACGTCACCAGTCGTTCGCCCCCCGGCGTGTCGTAGGCGAAGTGAAATCCGGCCGCGCCGCAGCGGAAGAAGTGCAGACACGGTCGGTCCCAGCAAGGGGTGACGCCCCGAGCCCCCACGTCGAACCAGCCGAGCATCGCCGAGCCCGACCCGCCCCAGTACTCCTCGTCCTCCTCGAGGAGAACGCGCGTCAAGGCGTCCGGGGTCGGGTCGGCGTGAGACTCACCGGCGGGGTCGGTGTAGAAGAACTCGATCATCGCGCTTCGTAGACCGCCTCCCCTTCAATGATCGTCATCAAGACCTTCGCCTCCAACACTTCTCGGGGCGATGCCTTGAACAAGTCCCGATCGATGATCGTCATGTCCATGTTCATCCCTGGTCTCAGGATGCCCAATCGCTCCTCGGCGAACATCGCGAACGCGGCGCCCGCCGTGAAACCCTTGAGGGTCTCATCCGGTGTCATCCTTTGGTCGGGGTGCCAGCCGTCTTTGGGCCCTCCTTTTTCGTCCTGCCTTGTGATGCCCGCGTAGATGCCCCAGAACGGGTTGGCCACTTCCACGGGAAAATCGCTGCCGAAGGCCATACGCACCTTCTCGTTCAAGAACCAGCGCCAGGCGTAAGCGCCTTGAACGCGCTCGCTGTCTTTGCCCAAACGCTCGTCGGCCCAGCGCTTGTCCGTGCTCGCGTGCGACGGCTGCATCGACGCGATCGTCGCTGATTCGCGGAAGCGGGCCACGTCCCCCTTGCGGACGACTTGCGCGTGCTCGATTCGGAGGCGCGGGTCGGTCGCGGTTGGCACCGCCCGACGGGCCGCTTCGTAGGCGTCGAGCACCAGCGCGTTCCCCTTGTCACCGATCGCATGTGTGCAGACTTGCCAGCCGGTTTCCAGCGCCTTGGTCGTCACGGCCAGGAGACGTTCGGGGGGTACCAACGTCAAACCGCGATTGGTCGGGTCATCGGCGTAGGGTTCAAACACGAGGGCCCCGCGCGAGCCCATCGCGCCGTCGATGAAGAGCTTGATCGCCCGCATTTCAAAACGATCGCCCGGCTTGGATGATGCGGGAGGACGCGACACGAAGTCGACCTCGCGGCCGTCGGGCGGACTCGCCATCGCGTACACGCGGAGCTTGAGGACGCCTTGTTCCTCAAGGTCGCGGTACGCCTGTTCGGTCCGCCGACCCACGCCCGCGTCGTGGACGCAGGTCAGGCCGTTTTCCAGGCAGATACGTTGGGCAACGAGGAGGTGCCTCTTGGCGTCTTCCAAGGTCGATGCGGGGACGATCCGTTCAATGAGGCCCATCGCCCCGTCAACAAAAACGCCGCTGGGTTGACCATTCGTGTCACGTATGATCTGGCCGTCGCTGGGCGGCGTCGTTTCCTTGTTGATCTTGGCCCGACGCATCGCCTCGGTGTTGGCCCAGCCGGCGTGACCGTCCACGCGCGTGAGCCAAACGGGCCGATCGGGGGCCACCTGATCGAGGGTCTTGGCGGTCGGGAAGGCCCCTCCCGGCCAGAGGCTCTGGTCCCAGTTGCGGCCGACGACCCAACGGTCGGCCGGCGTTTGGGCCAGACGTTCCTTCACCATCGCGGCCACTCGGTCGAGGGTGTCCACGCCGCGCAGGTCGATCGATTCGGTGGCCTCGCCCAGTGATTGGAGGTGGCCGTGGGCGTCGTGCAGGCCGGGGGTCGCGAAGGCGGTCGGTCGTTCGACCACCCGGGTGAGAGGGCCCTTGAGTTTCATCACATCGGCTGTCGCCCCCACCGCCACGATCGTCCCCTTTCGCGAGGCGATCGCCTCGGCCCACGGGTTGGCCGGGTCGCCGGTCCAAACGCGACCGAGGCGGACGATCAGGTCGGGCGGGCCGTCGGTCTGAAGGCGCAGGGCCCTTCCCGGCAGTTTGCCCGTCAACTCGCCGGCCGCGATCACGGCGACGCCGTTGACGAAGACGTAGTCGGCCCCAGGGGCGAGCTTCTTGGGGTCGTCGAACGTGGCCGCGTCGCGGAACGTGGCTGGGTCGAAGATGACCAGGTCGGCGATGAAGCCCGGCTTGATCAGGCCGCGATCGGGTAGGCGCAAGACCTCCGCCGGTAGGCCCGACGAACTTCGCAACGCTTGCTCAAGCGTCACAACCTGGTCGTCGAGCGCGTACCGTATCTTGCGTGGAAACGTGCCGTAAGATCGAGGGTGCGGCATGTCTCCCGAGTTGAGTGCCTGAGCGGAACCGTCGGAGGCGGTGGCCACGAACGGTTGCGCCATCACATGACGAACGTCTTGCTCGCTCATGCCGAAACTGATGGCCGAGGCCCCGCCGTGCTCTTCGATGTCGATCACCACGTCCACGGGGGTCGTGCCCTCTTGCTTCGCGATCGCCACAAGGTCCTTGCCGACTCGTTCGGCCTTGGGCCGATAACGGGCGATCCGGACCGATGCGCCGCCGTCGCGCGCCTTCAAGGCGGCCTCGATGTCCGCGCGCAGCTTCTTCTCCTTCTCCGGGTCAGCGGCGACCTGGGCGAGTTCGTCCGCCTTGAGCAAGCGGGCCCAGGTCGGCATGACCATCGCCGAGAGCGACGTGCTCGACGCGACATAGGGATACTGATCGGCGGTGATCGCCTGACCGGCCGCCCGCGCCTGGGAGATCCGGTCGCAAGCGGGTACGACGAGGCCCCAGGCCGCCTTGCCTCCCGCCTTGAGGTGCGAGACGTGGACCGGCAAGCCCGCCTCGCGGCCGATCGTCAGGATTTCGTCGATCGACGTGAGAAGACCACGCCCCTCATCGCGCATGTGGCTCGCGTAGAGACCGCCGTGTCGGGCCACTACCTTGGAGAGTTCGATCAGCTCGGCCGTGTCGGCGAACCGGCCGGGCAAGTAGATCAGGCCGGTGGACATCCCCCAGGCGCCGTCTTTCATCCCCTGGTCCACCTTCCGGCGCATGGCTTCGAGCGCTTCGGGACCGGCCAGAACGTCGCGGTCGCCCAGGACCGACGCGCGAACACCGCCATGCGGCACAAGGTGAATGACGTTGGACCCAGCGCCGTCGCGATCGACTTTGGCGAGGAAGGCGGCCACGTCGATCGGGCCGCTGCCGCAATTTCCAGTGACGATCGTGGTGACACCTTGCCGAAGATAATTGACGTTCGCGCGGGTCTCGGCCCGGACGATCGGGCCGTCGGAGTGCGTGTGCAAGTCGATGAAGCCGGGGGCGATGACGCGCCCCGAGACATCGATCACCTTCGCGCTCGGGTCCGCCGCGAACGAGCCGACCGCGACGACGCGGTCGCCGCGCAAGGCCACGTCGGCCCGGCGCGCAGGACTTCCCGTCCCATCGACCAGGTCGCCCCCTCGGAGGACGACGTCGGCCTGGATTCGCGGTTCGGGCCCACCGTCGGCGCGACTCGCGTTCGTGGGCGTGAGACCGAACGCGGCGAGGCCCACCAGGACCATCGCGGACATCTGCAGTTCGTTCCTGCGCATCGGTGCGGTCTCCGCCGGGGGCCCTCGTCGTTCGCATTCATCATGGCGACCGAGGAGCGTTGGGCCAAGACAGTGCCGAAAGTCGGGGCCGTCCCCTTCGCGCGCGACAAAGGACTTGCCATATTAAGGGAGCGACTTTGTTCAACGAGGTTTCTTTTGATGCGTTTTCGTCAGACAAGATGCAAGAAGTGATCTTCTTGGGGGGCCACTTGAGCGGAGAGAAGCGCTTGTTAAAATGTGATGGATGTGACGTGCGTCCCGCCCGTATCCCGACCATCTCCTTGTCTCCATTCGTCGTTTTCCGCACGGAAGGTCGCATGCCCGACCCCCAAGGATGAGAAGCCAGAGGAAGACCATGACGATCGTCTCACGTTTTCTTTTCACGTTCGGGCTCCTTGCCGCCTTGAGTGGTGTCTCAGCGGCGGACGTGACCATCGACGCCTTGGTCACGCCGAGTACGGTCGCGTTGGGCCAGATACCCAACACACGGAACATCACCGTCGGCAAGTTCGACCCCGCCTTGGGGCCCCTCAAGTCGGTCCAGATCTCCATGACCATCCAGTTGGCCGGGGCGATGGGGGCCGAGAACCAGAGCCTGCAAAGCGGTACCACGAACGTCAGCCTGATCTACAGCGCGGGCGTGTTCCTCTACCCGTCCAGCATGGCGCCGCCAACGCCGGCGGCGATCCCTCCGGCCGGCACGGCGCCGGGCGTGTATCGGACCGACCTGCCGTCCGGCGGCTTGGCCTTGGGAAGCACGATCGCCCAAGTGAGTGTCGCGCCGTCGTTGGCCTCCTTCGACGGTGTGCTGGACTACGCCGGGACGTCAGGCGCGACCTTCTCGATCGGTCCCGCCGGGACTGGTCTAACGGGGTCCTACTCCTCGACCCTTTTCGCGCCGGTCGACCTTGCGACTTTTACCGGTCCAGCGGGGGCCCCTGGAGACCTTTCTTACATTTTTAGCTCGTCAGGCGCCACAAATGGCACCGGGACGGGCGGAAATATGACATTCTTTTACAACGGACTGGTGGGCTCGAACATCCGGGTCCAGTACACGTTCGTGCCGGAACCCGCAAGTTGGTTGTTGTTGGCCTTGGGACTGACGGCGCCCCTGATGATTCGAGGGAACCACCGGCGCCGCTTGGTCTCTAGGGCTACTTGTCGTGTCTCCAAGGAGGGGCCCTGACTCGCGCCGCGAACGTGGTCGCTGAAGGCCCTCGGGGTTGAGTGCATCGCCCCGTTTGGTCTTTCGCGGTGCGCGCGGCGCTCGTCTTGGAGAGCGGCCCGTACCCGCGCGTCCCACACTCGCCACTCTTACTATTGGAATGGAACAGAGGCCGTACATGCCCCAGTCAACCCGTAACCTGCCCCGGTTGGCTCGAACACTGAAGGGAATGGGCGCGAGCTTGGCCGCCCGTTCGCGAGTCCTCGCGTTCGGTGGGCCCCGTCCGGTCCGGAAGGTCCGTCCCGAGGCCGAGCGCCTCGAGTCGCTCCAGCTTCTGACATGCAGCACGATCAGCGGTTTTGTTTACAACGACTTCAACAACAACGGCCTGTACCAACAGCCGGTAGAAACGCCCGTAGCCGGCTCGACGATCGAGCTTCGAGACGGCTCGGGCGCGTTGGTGGCCACGACGACGACCGCCGCCGACGGCTCGTACAACTTCATGACCGACCCGCGCATCGCGACGACGCCGCAAGACCTGTTGCGTTCGGTGAGTCAGCCGCTGATCGACACCGACTTCAACCGGACGCTCTCGCTGCCGCAGTTCGACCCATCCTTGGGGACCTTGGTCTCGGTCCATGTCCAATCTCGGACGACGATCCAGTCGCGGGTCCGGGCCGAGAACCTGGGACCGGTCGAGCAGTCGGGCGTGACCGCTCAGGTGCGGGGGACCGTGGGGCTGACCGCGCCTGGCATTCCCGTGGGGGCCCTTCAGTCCAACCTGATCATCAATGTCGGGCCGGCCACGCTCCAGCCCAACGATGGTTCCAACCCGACGATCACGATCGGCGGGGTGGTCATCATCCTGCCCGACTTCTCCGGCCCGGACACGCGAGATTTCGGGTCCCAAGAGGCCAGCGACTCGCTGGACAGCGTGCTGACGGACCCGGCCGTCCTCGCCGCTTACACCGGGACCGGACAGGTGGCGATCAATGTCTCCGCTTCGGCGACCAATGGCAACTCGGGGAACGCCAACGTCGCGTTCGACTTCGCCACCCACGCCGGCGCGGACGTGACCGTCACGTACACGTTCATTCCGGACAACTGCTTGCCATCCGGGCGTTACACGGTCGTCGAGACGTCACGGCCGCCAAGCACGCTCCTGGGCAAGTCCACCAGCAGCGACGGGACAATCACGCCGCCCCCGTCCTCGGGCAATCCTTCGATCCCGATCACGTTCACGCAGGGGACCGATTCCCCCAACAACAACTTCGCCCTTTTGGTCCAGGCCGCCATTAGCGGCTTTGTCTATTACGACCGGGCCAACAACGGCTTGAAAGACCCAGCCGACCCGCCGATCCCGGGGACGAAAGTCACGCTCAATGGCACGGATGATTTGGGCGCCTCGGTCATGCTTATGACCGCGAGCGATGCCCAAGGGGCCTACGCCTTCACGGGCCTGCGCCCCGGCACCTATTCCGTGTCGGAGACGCAGCCGGCGGCCTATTTGCAAGGCAGGAACAGCGTCGGCACGGTCAATGGGCAAACCGTCGGCACGCTCGGTCCCGCCACCGACGTCCTCAGCTCGGTCGTCCTGGCCGGGGGTGACGCGGGCATCGATTACAACTTCGGCGAGATCTTACCGGCGAGTGTCAGCGGACACGTTTACTACGACGCCAACGACAACGGCGTGAGGGACCCGAGCGAACCGCCGATCCCCGGCACGAAGGTGACGCTCACCGGCACCGATGACCAAGGCAACCTGGTCACGGTCATGACCACCACCGACACGATGGGGGCCTATGCCTTCACGGGCCTGCGCCCCGGCACCTATTCCATAACGGAGGCGCAGCCGGCGGCCTACCTGCAAGGCAGGAACAGCGTGGGCACCGTGAGCGGCGCGACCATCGGCACGCTCGGCCCGGCGACCGACGTCTTGAGCGCGATCCGCCTGAGTGCCAACGATGCGGGCATCAACTACGACTTCGGCGAACTGCTCCCCGCCGGGATCAGCGGATTCGTTTATCAAGATACGAACAACAACGGCCGGCGCGAAACGGGTGAACCGCCGATCCCCGGCACGAAGGTGACGCTCACCGGCAACGATGACCAGGGCAACCCGGTCATGGTCATGACCACGACCGACTCCAAC
The DNA here is from genome assembly GCA_937858365.1 of uncultured Isosphaeraceae bacterium. Taxonomy (GTDB): domain Bacteria; phylum Planctomycetota; class Planctomycetia; order Isosphaerales; family Isosphaeraceae; genus CALLYK01. The sequence goes on from CALLYK010000172.1 coordinate 15,619, forward strand.
GGGGCCTATGCCTTCACGGGCCTGCGCCCCGGCAAGTACACCGTCGTGGAGACCCAGCCGGCCGACTTCCTGCAAGGCAAGAACAGCGTGGGGACCGTGGGAGGCGCTGCCAACGGGACGCTTGGTCCAGGGACCGACGTTCTGAGCATGGCGATGCTCGCGGCCGGCGACATGGGGGTCGAATACGACTTCGGAGAGCTCCTGCCCGCGATGCTCTCGGGCTACGTTTACATCGTGAAGGGGCCCGACGACGGCATCCGCTCGCCGGGCGACGAGGGCCTACCCGGCTCGGTCTTGACCCTCACCGGCACCGACGACCTGGGCTCCTCCGTCGTGCTCACCACCACGGCCGGCGCTGAGGGCTTCTACAAGTTCAATGGCCTGCGACCCGGTACGTACTTGGTCACCGAGACGTCGGCCGCACTCCCCAACAAGCCGGGCCTGACCTGGAGCATGGGCAAGAGCGCCAAGGAGAACGCGCCCCTGACCGCGACCACGATCATCGGCGGGATCGACCTGGTCTCCAAGAACAACTCGCCCAACAACAACTTCTCGTGGCTCAAGACCCAGAACGAAGACTTCGTCACGGGTCCAAAGGTCAACGCGTTCGCGCGCTTCGGCATCCACTGCGAGCCGGTCCGTCTCCTCGTGACGTTCAGCCAACGTCTCGATCCGGCCACCGCGACCGACCCCGCGAACTACCGCTTGGCTCGCCTCGACGACGGCCGGGTGATACCGCTACGGGTCCTCGGCTACAACGACGCCACCCGCACGGTCACGCTCGCGCCGGTCCAAGGGGGCCTGAACGAGTACTTCAACTACGAGCTCACGGTAAGCATGAGGGTCAAGAACGCGGAAGGTCTGCCGTTGAACTCCGACACGCTGAGCAACACGCAAGGTAGGGACACGATCATCAAGTTCAACCACACGGCCATCGTCGGCGAGACGACCAAGAACGGCCGCTTGGTGAAGGTCCCCGACATGCAGCAACGCTTGTTGAAGTACTTCCCGACCGCCGCGAAGTCCGCCGCGAAGTCCGTCATTGCCGTCACCAAGCGCAAGGGGCGTTGATCCGCGATCATGCCGAGCCGGGAAACGTCCCGGGCGCTTTCGTCGGGTTTGAGGTCCGTCGCAAGTCATGGTCTCACCGTGGCTTCCGTCAAAGCGCCAGGTTCGTTCCCCCGGTTTCGCCTTCGCGCCTGTCGTTCTGACGTAAGTCCTTAATGAGAAACAAGTTGTGGGTGCGAATCGAACGGTCATGGGGTTGGATGCTCCGCGAGAGCGAGCCAGGCGGCCGACCAGTCCCAGGACAACGCCCCGAGAGGTGGGACGGCGCCCGCGTAGGGAGGTAGCGTTGGGTCCGATTCGCCGGCGCCCCCCGTGTCGGGACCGGACTTCGTCACGGGTTGGAGGAAGCCAGGGGAGTTCGGGTCGCGGGAGACGACCTCCAGGACCTCGACCCGCCGGTCGTCCGGTCCCACCGGGACCGGCAGCCACATGTTCGCCGGCTCGCCCTCGCGCCAGTTGTGATCGAGCCGCCAGAACTCGGCCATCCGCGCGCCATCACTGGGCTTGACGAACGTCCCCGGGACATCGGGCGGGTGACACGCTGCGAGGGCGAATGAACCGAGCGGCTTGAAGATCAGGTTCGCGGAGAAACGTGAAGTCACGCTCGCCGGCTTGGGGCCGCCGTCTAGGAAACCGGACGCACTCCAACAGTTGAAAAAGGAGTTGTTCGCGACCAGCACCTCGCCGGACGACTCGCCTCGGAAAAAAAATTCGATCGCCGTGGATTTCAGGACGTCCCGGAAAACGTTGCCGGCGATGAGGACCTGTCGCGCGGCGCCTTCGGCATGAAGTCCGGCCGACACGAAGCGGTTGTCCTCGATGCGAACCCGGCGGTTGGGGTCGTCATATCCCAGTAGGTCCACGCCGCCTCTGAGTTCTCGCAATTCGCAATCGCGAACGGTCGCCGGCGGTTCGGTGTCCGGGATGGCGTCTTCGACGAACGCGATCCCGGTGGATTGACCGTTCCCGACGATCGTCAGTCGTTCCAGGACGAGTCCGGGAGTGGGCCCTCTGAGGTAGATAAAGGCCTTGTCTTTCGCCTTGTGCCCAAGGAGACGGAACCCGCGGATGGTCAAGTCACGAACGCCCTGGACCTTGATCCCATGATCCTCCACGTCCTTGAAATTCAGTGAGGCCCCGCGAGGCGCCACCAGGGTCAGCCCGTTGAGATGGTCGCTCCCGAACGAAAGTGCCTCCGCGTACTCCTCATCGGCGAGGACGCGGATCGTCATTCCCGGCTTGGCCGCGGCGAGTGCGTCCGTGATGCTTCGGAATTGGGCCGGATAGTCCTTCGCCACGGTGATTCGGTTGGCCGAGCGAAGAGGGGCTTCCCGTTCGTCCTCCGGTGGAAGAGGGCCCCAGTCGGCCGCGAACGCGTCCCACGTCTTGGTCCAGTCCCAGGCGTTAGTTCCGTCCGGCGGCACCGCTCCCGCGTAAGTGGGCAACAATGGGTCGGCCGGTCCGGCGCCGCCCGTGTCGGGGCCGCTGCCGGGTGCGGGCACGAGGAAGCCGGGTCGCACAGCGACGCGCTCTTTCACGTCGATCTTGGGACGTAGCACGTCCTCCGGACCGGGCGGGACCCACCCGGGGGCGCGAGGTCGGCCTTTCCCGGGTTGACTCTCTTCGCGCCAGTTCTTCCTCGTGTTCCAGGAATCTCGGACCCAAGCACCGTCGGTGTCGGACAGTTCGTACCCACCATCAGTTTCTCCTTCGTAGAGCCACACTCCCCTGGACCCACTGCCGAGGAGCAGGTTGGCGACAAATCGCAGGCCCGACGTGGGTCGAGGTTCGTCAATGGTGACCCTGGACCAGAACGCCGGGCGCGCGTTGAGGATCGAATTGTTGGCGATCCAGATGTCCCGACTTCGCCCTTCGAGGCAATCGGCGTACACCCACGAGTTCGGGCTGGAGAGGACGTTTCCCGAGATCAGGACCCTCGCGACCCAACCTTGGAGACCGATGCTGCCGCCCCGGATCGTATTGTCCGTGATCGAGATTTGACCGGAGAGGCGAATGGAAGGTTCATCGATGTTGAATCCTGAAACGACGACGGCGCTCTGTCCACCCGTGAATTCGCATCGCCGCACGCACGCCACCGCGTCATCCTCTTCGGGTTCCTGTCCCCAGAAGTAGATGGCATGGCCTTCGCCCTCGGGAAGGAACATCCTCAGACCTTCGAGAAGCAAGCCGGGGCATCGCCCTGTCACTTTGATGAGGTACACATGTTCGCAGTTTCCCTCGAACCCCAGGCCGAGGACCTGAACGTCGGGCACGTCTCTGATGAACAAGGCGACTTCCTCGTCATGCCCGCACGTGATCTTGGCCCCCGCGTACGATTCCAGGGTCAAGCCCGCGTGTTGGTCGGGAAGGAGCAGGTAGGGCCCTGGGTACGTTCCGCCGTCGAGGATGCGGATGGTCGTATGGGGCGTCGCCTGGCGAAGGGCCTCATGGAGGTCCGTAAACATCGCCGTTCCGTCCCGGGCCACTGTCATCACCTGGTCGATCGCACGTTCGGTGGAGGGACCAAGCGGCTCGGCCGAGGGGATGATCGGTGCGCCCTCGTCGGTCCCGCTCGACGCGGCGGGACTGCCTCGGGGGGACCGGAACGCCACGAAGGCGAGAACGGCGGTCCCCACGATCGTCGCCGCGGCGAGGACGACTGGCCAATGCCGCCGTCTTCGCGCGTTCGCGTGGGACTCGATCGGGACCGCGCCGTTGGCGACTCCAGCCTTGAGAAAGGCATCCAAGTCGGCCGCCGCGGCCGTTCCGTCGGGGGAGCGCTCTCGCGGACTTGGGGACAACATCCGTTTGAGGACGGGCGCGAGTTCCGCGGGGACCCGCTTGTCGCTCACGAGTTCGTCGAGGACGACGCCTCCTTCGTGGGCCGCTCGCTTGGCCGTGAGGCCCTTCACGCCGAGATAGGGTGGCGAGCCGGTCAGCAGGGCCAACAAGGTGCATCCCAGCGCGTACACATCGGCGGCCGGCGTGACGAGCCTGGGGTCGGCGTATTGTTCGGGCGCCATGTAATCGGGCGTGCCGGCGATCGCGCCTTCTTCCGTCAACTCAGGCGCCCCGGCCCCACTTTCGAGGAGGCGAGCCAGACCGAGGTCCAGCACGCAGATCCGACCGTCGGGGCGTCGGACTAGATTGCTCGGCTTGAGGTCGCGATGCACGACGCCCAGAGCGTGGGCATGCCCCATCGCGGCGGCCACGTCGCGAACCAGTCGCGCGGCCTCAGTCGCGGGGACAGGGCCGCTTTCGAGCACACGGTTCAGCGGGTCCCCCAGCACGTACTCCATGACGAGGTAAGTCGCACCTTCGAGTTCGGCGACATCGTGGATGTCGGCGAACTCCGGTCCCTTGAGCTTGGCCTGGGCCCGGCCCTCGCGGACAAGACGGGCCACGCGCTTCGGGTCCACTCGGCGATCGTCCCGCAGGCATTTCAGGGCGACGGGGCGATCGAGCTGGGTGTCGTGGGCCCGATAGACGACACCCATTCCCCCCTGGCCGAGCTTCTCCTCCAGGCGATACCGGCCGACCATCCGCGGGAAGGGGCCTTCCTCGGGCCCTTCCCCAACGATGTCGAGCTTGACGCGCGTCTCCACGCGTTGTCGGCACATCGCGCATGCGTTCAGGTGCGTCTGGATCGCGGCGTCTTCATCAGGAGGCAGGGCCTCGCTCAGAAAGGCGTCGAGACGAACGGTTTCGGGGCAATCACTCATGGTCTTCAAGACCTCTATCGACGTCGGGGCCTCCAGCCGGGGCGGACTCGCTCACGAGGCGGGAATCCACCCGGCGGGCGAGCCGGCGAATCCCCGGGTCCTTCTTGACGAGTTCCCGGAGCCTGTAGAGGGCCTTGACCACGGTCCCATACGGCCGCCCGGTCGCCGCCGCGATCTCCTCGGGCGACATCTCTCGCGCATGGGCCATGCGCCAGAACTCCAGGTGTTCCGGGTTGTTCCGGCTTGCCACGAACTGGTCGATCCTGGCCAAGAGCACCTCGCGATCCAAGCGCATTCTCACCCGGGACGCGAGGTTCGTCGCGGACCCGTCCAGGTCGAGCGGCAACGGGGCCTCATCGGCCTTCACGCCCTTCCGGCGCCGCACACTGATGATCGCGTTGTGGACGACCCGACTCAGCCAACCTCGGAACGATGCCTCGGGGTCCTCGCCGGCCTGGAACTTCTGGAGCTTTCCCGGCAAGACCGCGGCGATTTCTTGGGCGACCTCTTCAGCCAGGTCCTCTCCCAGTCCTAATCGCCTCGCCTCGCGGCACGCCGCGTCCGAGACGCGGCGAGCCACTTGGCCCCAGGCGAATGGGTCGGCGAGCTTCGCGGACTCCAGGTATTGGAGCGGGTCCGGTCCCGAGCTCTGGTTCACTGGCGCCTCCGTGGAGGTGGGCCGTTCGCGGCCCTCTGGGTCTCTCAAAAAAAAACGCGCCGGCTTGTCCGCACGAAGGGGTCGTCGCGCGTTCCTATGGTGAAGGCCAAAGAAGCGGTGAAGTGGCCCCAAACGGTTAGCAAGCAGCGGCCCGCCTCGTGGCCCGCGACATTTTACCGCGAGATCGCAGGAGTGGATACCATGCCGGTCGTTGAAGCAGTCGTGGGGGGGATCGCGTTCACGGTGGCCCCCAAGGCGGCCATTGAGACCTGTCGTGAAACGGGAAAGAACCTCAAGGAGCTGAAGTCCGCCCTCGAGGAGCTGGGGGACAACGTCGGTGAGGCCGTTGATTCCGCCGACAACCCGGCCGAGGCCGCGTTGTACGCCGTCGCCGGCACGACCGCGCTGGCCGCGACCGCGACCCTTGGCGCCGCGGCGAGTGTGGTCGGCGGT
>CALLYK010000173.1 GCA_937858365.1 uncultured Isosphaeraceae bacterium
GCGGGGGCCGGCGCGGGGGCTTGAACAGCGGGGGCCACGGCGGCGGGGACGGACTTGGGCGGCGCTTGCGGCTCCGGCATTTGCTTGGACTGGCCGAACGCGGCCGTCGTCAACGACAGGCCGGCGATCACACCCAGGCCCAGGACTCGACGAGCGGTCATCTCTGCGGTCTCCTCACGTTGCCTCGGGGCAGGAAAAAAGTCGGTAAAAACCAGAACCGTGGGCCAAATTCGGACATGGCCCGGTCGAGGTTGCCTGAAATATACACGCTTCCTCTGATTGCGGCCTCTGAGTATTCTGCGAAACTCGGCGAAGAGACGCAAGAGGTTTGGGTCACGCAATCCGACGGACGGGCGTCCTTTGTTCGGGCCCGCTTTCACTGTCCCTGCGACCGTCGGGGAAATCTACCCGACAATCCGACTCGGCGTGTTGGGATTTTCTCGGTATCATCCCAGGGTCGGCCGACAATTCAGACGGACTGATCCGTGTCGGGATTTTGGGAAAAGCCCCAGGAAAACGGCAAGGTTTTCCAAGGGGGCGCCGTCCACGCGGCCCCCCCGTCTTGCGTGGGACTTCGTCTCGGGAGGGACCATGCTGTCGCACCGGACAGGACCGGCATTCAGGGAGCTTGCGATCTGCGCGCTTCTCGTCTTCGGGACGGTGCGAGCGTTCGCCCAGAACACGGCGACTCAAGGAGACAGCGGCGATCTCAAACTGGCCAATCGGTTGCTCGCCGATCGGCTCTACGCGCCCGCCGCCGACGAATACGAGCGCGTCATGGCCCGACCCAGCCTGGCGACCCAGGAGAAGGTCGAAGCGACCTACGGACTCGGGACAGCGCGGCTCTTCCTCAATCGACTCGCCGAGGCCCGCAAGCGCTTCGAAGAGTTCTTGGCCCTCGCCCCCGACCATCCGGCCGCCGCCAACGCCTGGTTCCGCGTCGGTGAGACCGCGTATCTCCTGGGCGACCTCCCCGCCGCGCGCGCCGCCCTCGAAAAGTTCACCACCGACTTTCCAACCCATCGCCAGGGCGAGACCGCATGGCCCTATCTGGGCGATGTCGCCTTGCGGCAGGGCGAAGTCCAGAAGGCGCGGGACGCCTACGAAAAGGCCATCGCGAGCCATCCCAACGGCCGTCTCGCCGACCGGGCGCGCTGTGGCCTGGCGCGGGCCCTCGTGGCCCAAGGCAAAGGGGACGAGGCGATCGCCGTGCTCACGCCCATCGCCGAGACCAAGGGTCGCGAACTGGCCGACCAGGCCCGCTTCCAGATCGGTCAGGTCCACGCCAACGCGGGGCGCCCCGAAGAGGCCCTGGCCGCGTTTGAGCGCCTGGAGCGCGACTCGCCCCGCGGCCCTCTGCTTGCCGAGGCCCGACTCGGACGCGCCAGTGCCCTACTCAAGCTCCGCCGCCCCGAACAAGCCGAGGCACTCCTGCGCGCCGTGATCGCCGAGGCGCCCCGCAATCAAGCTTCGCAGGCCGCTTACGACCTGGGCGTCTCGCAGTTTGATCGCGGGCAACTCGACGAGGCGCGCGCCACGTTTAACGACGCCTTGGAGCGATTCGCCGGCTCCCCCTTGATACCGGCCCTCCTCTACCGAGCGGCCGAGACCGCCGGACGCCTTGGGGCCGTGGACGACGCCCGCGGACGCTTCGTAAAGATGGCGGCCCTCTTCCCGCGCGATCCCTGGGCCGACGATGCCTTGCTCCAAGCCGCCTCGTTGGCCTTGAAGGCGAAAGACCTGGAAAACGCCGCCGAGACCGTGGACCGCCTCCTGGACGCTTATCCTGATACCTCGCTACGGCCCGCGGCGCTGCTCGTCCAGGCTCGCGTCGCCGAGGAAGCTGGACGAAACGCGGACGCCATCCGCCGCTTCGAAGAGCTACTCGCGCTCCCCGATCTCGCCGCCGACCTGACCACCGAGGCCCGTTACCACCTTGGACTCGTCTATCGCAAGGACGGCCAAAAAGACAAGGCCTCGCGACTGATTGCCGACCTCGCTAATGGTCCCGCGGGCGCAGCCGTCTCCAGCAACGCCCGGTTCCTCCTAGGTCAGTCGTTCATCGAAGAAGAAAAATATGAAGAAGCGATCTCGCCTTTGGAAGACTACCTGAAGGCCCAGTCGAAAGGTGACGTGGCCGAGGTTGCCCTGGCCCACCTCGTTCATGCCCGCGTGGGGCTGGACCAAACCGACGAGGCCTTGAAGACCTTGCGGCGCCTGGAAGACCAGTTCCCACAAAGCGCCGAGTTGACGAGGGCGCGCCTGCGCGTCGGCGAGCAAGCGTTGAAGTCGGACGACCTCGCGACCGCCGCGACCTTACTCAATCAAGTGGCGGACAAAGACGACCCGCTCTGGAAGGCGCGGGCCCAGTTCGGCCTGGGTTGGGTCCATTTCAAGCAAGGGAAATACGGCGAGGCGAACGAGACGTTCGACCTGGTCCTGGCCGAAGCGCCCGAAGGTCCGTACGCGGCCGAGGCCGCCTATATGAAAGGGAAGGCACTGGAGGCCCTCAATCACGACGAAGAGGCCCTTTCGGCCTACTCGGAGACTGAACGCCGCCACCCCAAGACAAAGGCCGCCGGTTCGGCCGCGTTGGCTCGAGCACGGCTCCTGGCCGGACTGAACAGACCGGCCGCAGCCGACGCCTTCGCGGCCTACGTGGCGACCTACACGCGGGCCGGCGACCCGGGCACCGATCAGGTCTTGGCCGAATGGGGCGCCGCCCTCAATCAAGCTGGACGCATCACCGAGGCCGACGCCGTCTTCACGCGCCTGCTGGAGGAATTCCCGGAAGGCACGCGCGCCGCCGAGGCCCACTTGAACCTGGCCGTTTCCGCCTTCGACGCGCGCAAGTTCGAGGAGACGGAGCGACATCTCGCGCCTCTGCTAAAGGAAGGGCCGGCGAGTGAACAGGCCCTGCAGCGCCGTGCGCTCTTCTTGCAAGGTCGACTCCTTGTCGAGCGTCAGGATTGGGCCCAGGCCCGCGCCACGTTCGACCGGGTCGCGGCCGAGACCGGAACGGGCGAGGAAGCGGCCCAGGCGCGCTTCTGGAAGGCCGAGGCCGCCTTTCGCTCGGCAGACCCGAAAACGGCCGAGACCGAGTTCGCCGCTCTTGCCGAGTCGGACGAAACGAACCAAACGGCCGCGCTGCGTCGCGTGCAATGTCTGGTCCAACTCCAAGAGTGGACCAAGGCCCTGGACCTCGCTGACGCCCTCCGGTCTCGCCTCGCGCCCGATGATCGCTTGCGTCCCGAACTGGATTATCAACGCGGGCGCGCCTTGCAGAGCGTCGCCCCGCCCCGCTTCGACGAGGCGCGCGCCGCTTACGACGCCGTCCTTGCCGCCAAGACGGGCGATGAACTCGCCGCGCGGGCCCAGTTCATGAAGGGCGAGACCTACTTCTTCGCCCAGGACTTCCTCAACGCTCGCCGCGAGTTCCTCAAGGCGTACGCGAACTACAACGCCCCGCGCTGGCAGGCAGCCGCCTTGCTCGAAGCGGGAAAAGTGGATGAACGACTCGACCAATGGCCCGAGGCGGTCGAAATCTATGAACGGTTGCGTTCTCGCTTTGAGAACGTCGCCGAGGCGGCCGACTGCATCGCCGAGGCGGCCAAGCGCATCGACGCCGCCCGTCGCAAGGCGGCCGACGCCGACAAGACGGCCCGCGGGGGACCCGGACCCAGCGGCGCCGAGCGCTAACGAAGCGATCGACCAGCCCGACCTGACCGCCCGACCGAAAAGGACTTCGGCCCATGCGCGCCCCAACCCGCTCGCGAATCAAGGCCCTGTACTTACTCCTCTTCTGCGCACTCGCCGCGACCGCTTTGGGGGCCGACGGTGAATTCGACCTGGACCGCTTGACCCTCCAAGCCCGAATGGCCGGTCAAGCCGCGCAAGACTGGTACCACAAGACGCCCCCCGCCGAACGCGTGACCTGGGGCGGTCTGGCCGCCTGCGCCGTGCTGAGCGGTTTGACACTGTTGGAGCGATCCTTCCGACTCCGTCGCGGCCGCATCCTGCCCAAGACATTCACCGAGCGCTTCCTGGACCGCCTTCACGACGGCAAACTCGACCGCGGCAAGGCCACCGACTTCTGCGAGATGAACCCGAGTCCCGCGGCCCGCGTGGCGATGGCGGCCGTCCGCCGTTGGGGACGCGCCGCGGGCGAACTCGAACGGGCCGCCACACTGGCCCGACAGCTTGAGGCAGACCGACTCCGACGCCATGTCGGCACCTTGCGCCGGGTATCGGCCCTCGCTCCGTTGATTGGTCTCTTGGGCACGCTCATCTCGGCCCAGAACGCCTTTCAGACGCTTCCAGCCGGTGCCAACTGGGGCCCGGTCGTCGCCGGGGCGCTCGCTCCGTTGACCGCCGGTGTCGCGCTGGCTATCCTCGCGTTGGTGGCATACGACGGCCTCATCGGACGCGTGGAAACCCTCAGCAACGACCTGGATCGCCTAGGCGCCGAGATCGTGGACGCGGTGCTGGTGGCGTCGATCGAGTCGCGGCTGGGCGAAACGCGTCCTCACGCCCCGTCGGCGGGCCGTGGTCCCCACGCGGCACCGGCGCGCTCCGACACGGCCCAGGACCCTCGCCGAACGACCACGCGTGACCGCGACGACGACTAGGTTCGAGGCCCCTCAAGGTCGGAGGACCGGAAGGAAAACCCCACGATGGGCGGGCTGAACCTGGAAGCGTTCCTCCACCTCCTCCGCGCGGACCTCGCCGCGTGGGGCACCCTGGGTATGATCGTCCTGGTCATGTCGCTGATGACCTGGACCAGTTGGGGCTCGCGCCGGGCCTTGCGTAAGTGCCTGGTGCTCTCGTTGATGGCCCACGGGGGCCTCGTCCTCTACGGCTCGACGATGCCGTCGGTCCAGGGGCTCTTTCAGCCTCGGCGACCGGAGGCGATCGCCGACCAAGAGCGCATCCGGAACGTCGAGATCGTGGCTCCGGAAGTGGCTGGCCTCGTGGAAGGCCCCGAAGGCGCCGAGGGCGTGACCGGCCGGCGCCTTTCGCCCTGGGACCGACCCACGAACCACGACGACGACGGCTTGACCGCTCAGTCACTGCGGCCGATCCGAGTCTCGGCCCCCGCGCCCAAGCCGGACATGCCGGAGCAGAAGCCGCCCGACGCCTCTCAAGCGGCCCCGGGCAGCGAAGGCCCCAGAATGTTCGTCAGCGAGACGCGCGAAGCGGCCGACGCCCAGACGCCGAACACCGTCGCGCCGGCCGACCCCGAAATCGAGGCCCCCAAGGTCGCGGAACGCACGGCGCCGACCGAGCTCGCGGAGACCTTACCCACGACCTTGAGGCCCCCAACCCGCGAGCGTCCTCCTGCCGCGCCCGAGCCGGCCACCGTCCTGGCTCCTTCACGGGCCGACCTGGAGGTCTCAAGACGCGTGCAAGAAACGGAGCGTCACGAACCCGACCGATCCATCACAGCCGGGGAAACATCGGCGGCCACGGATGCCGAGTTGATGGTCTCGGTCCCGCGCCGGAATCGCCCCGTCTCGCCCGACGCGGTCCCTCTGAATGAGCCTGTCATCCGCTCGACCCCGCGCCGACCGCGTGAGGGCCCCGTGGAAGTGGCCGATCGCCGGCCGATCGTGCCCACGGCGATCCCGGTCGGACCGGCGACCCCTTCGTCACGCGATCCGTCTCCCGCGCCGAGCACGCCCCGGGCGGCTCGACCGATCCACGACGTACCCGAGGTTTATCGGCCGCGTTTGGACCCGGATCGATCAGTCCGCGCCTTGCGAGCCGGCGCTAGTCCCGCCGGCGAGCAAGCTGTGGAACGGGCCCTCGATTGGCTTGCCCGCCACCAGGACGCCGACGGCCGCTGGAACGGCGGCACGGCCAAGTACGCCGACGGTTCCACGGCGCGCGGGGAGGAGAGCTTCACGGTCCACTGTCCGCCGGGCGAAGTTTGCTTCGGCGAGTGCTTCTACGCCGAGGCCGACACGGCCCTGACGGGCCTCGCCCTTCTCGCCTACTTGGGGGCCGGGTATTCGCACCTGGAAGGCAAGTACGCGGGCGTGGTGGCGCGGGGCCTCGATTTCCTGATGCAGTCCCAGAAGGCCGACGGCGACTTGAGAGGGCCTAGTCGGGCCGTCGGAATGTACTGCCACGCCATGGCCGCCCTCGCCTTGAGTGAAGCGTACGCGCTGACCGGCGATCGCCGCTTGCGCTCAAGTGTCGAGCGAGCCGTGGACTTCATCACGAAGGCCCGAGCGGCCGACGGCGCGGGTTGGCGCTACTTGCCGGGCGACCAGCGCGGCGGCGACACGAGCATCCTGGGCTGGGTAGTGATGGTCCTGAAATCGGCCCGCGAAGTCGGCGTGAACGTCCCCCCCGAAGCGAACGCCGCAGCCACGCGCTGGCTCGACAAGGTGGCCAGCGGGACGAACCGCGGCCTGGCGAGCTATCAACCGGCCAACCTGGCGCGCTCCAAGCGAGACGGCGAAGTCTCCCCCACGATGACCGCCGAGGCGTGGGTTTGCCGGCAGTTCCTCGGCTTCGGCGGTCCGGGTCCCGCCAGTGATGAGGCGGCCGAGTATCTGCTCGCGACCCACGACACCGGCAGCCCCATGAACCTATATGACTGGTATTACGGAACACTGGCGATGTTCCAGCACGGCGGCGAGCCCTGGTCGCGATGGAACGCCCTGGTGCGCGACCGCCTTGTACAGCGTCAGCACGCGCGAGGCCACATGGCCGGAAGTTGGGACCCCGACGAGACCGACTACGGAGCGCGCGGCGGTCGGGTTTACGGCACGGCCCTGGCGACGCTCACACTTGAGGTCTATTACCGCTACTTGAGGCTCTACGACGCCCCCGCCACACCGATCGCGCCTCGCGACGCTCGGCCGACGGCCGACCCGGTCCGTCGGACGTCGACCGGACCGCGCTGACGAAGTTTGCCCGTGACGCCTCCCTTTCCGCGGTCCCCAGCGTCTAAAATGGTCCCAGGCGGCCATCGTGTCGTCGGAGGGCCTGGCGATGCGACAAACGGTCTGGGTAGCGTCTTTGGGGGTCCTGGTCGCGACGACCTGCTCGGCAGGAGCGGGCGTCTGGTCCCCCAACGGCCGTTGGGTCGCCTACCAGCAGGCCACGGAGGCCCGTCCGGCGACCGTCGGCGCCCTCGGACTCCTCGACCCGATGTCCTCCGACTCGGCCCCAACCGACAATTCGGGGCCTTGGACTTATCGCCTTTGGGCGACACGTCTCGAAACGGGCGACTCGATCCTGCTGGACGAGTCGGCCGGTCCCATTTCGGCCCCGGCTTGGCACCCCGACGGCACCCAGCTCGCTTACGCCAAGGTGAATCGGGCGCCCGACGGCTCAGCCCGTTACGAAGTGATCGTCCAGGACGCGCCCGACCGCAAGCGCGTGCTCCACTCGCGTGAGTTGGACCAAGCCAAGTGGCGGGCCGATGAGCGCCTGATCGCCCGGTCGGCGGTCGCCTGGGGACCCGACGGCCGCTGCTTGGCGGCCCCGCTGCCGTATTCCCCCAGCCAGGGTGGCGGCTTCGTGGTCTTAAGGGTCGACGACGGCCGTGTGCTCAAGAGTGTGGCCGGCGGCGAATTCCCCTCCTTCTCGCCGGTCGGGACCCGCTTGAGCTTCCTCGCGGCTTCACCACGCCCCACCGTGTGCGGCCTGGACGGCGAGTTCGGCGAACCCAAACGCCTCGCCACGGCCCAACCGCTTGGTTCGGCCCCCTTCTGGACCCGAGACGGCCTCTCCTACTGGCTCGTGCGCCGCCAAACCCAGCAGCGCGTCGAGGTGGTCCGCCTCAGTGCCGAGACGGGCCAGGTCGAGTGGTCGTACGACCCCCTCGGCCACGCTTTGCGGAACGACCAGGAGCTGATCTCCGCGTCTTTGGCGTTGGACGAGGAAGGGGAAAACCTCTTCGCGGCGGCGCGCGTGGTCGATGAACCGAACACGATCGTCTGGATCATGCCCGGGCGCGGGGCCGTCTTCGATCGGATGGTCCCGTTCGACCTCCAAACACCGATGACTTCGCTGGCCTTGGCAACTCGTCAGAAGAAGCTCTTCGTCCGTTTGGGGTCGGCCCGCGAACTCGGTCCGATCGGTCTGATCGACCTGGAAAGCAAGAAGCTCGAGGCCTTGGCCCCAGACGCCCCCGGACGCGCCGCCTGGCTCGACCTGGTCTTGGCGACCACTCGGCACATCCTGCGTGAGAGGCTGCCCGCGCTCCACCAAGGGCCGCACGAAGTCGAACGTCCGACCCTGATACCGATGCCCGGTCAGGTCATCGACGGGACGGAGGTCGCCGCGAGTCTGCGCCGGATGGCCAGGATCGCGCGACCGCTCCTCGCCCATCTCTCGGGGACTGATTTGGTCCCGCCCGACGCCCGCCTCATTCTGGATTACCTTCAGGGGGACCACGCCGCTTGCCTCGCGAGCGTGGATGCCCTCATCGCCCAGGCGACCCGGCCCGACGAACGCACGCGCCTGCTCGGCTTAAGGGCCCAGCTTCTGATCGAGAAGGGGGACCGCACACGCGCCCGCGCCTTGCTCGAGTACCTCAAAGAGTGGGCCGATCGCCCGCGCTCGCGGATCGAAGAAGGCCCTCCCGGCCCGCTCCAAATCGTCGAGGAGACGACACCCGGGTCCGCCTGGATGGGCTACTTGCTCGACTCGCTGCTGGAGACGAAGACAGGCAAGGATCGGGGCGTACCCGTGGGCAACCCCGACAACCCCAACGCCGAGTTCGCCTTGCCTCTCGACCTTTTCAACCGAATCGACGAACTGCCTCCAGGACCGAAAGTCGAACGACTCGTCATCCCCGAAGCCAGGCCGATACCGCCGCGACCTTGAGGCCCGATCGGTCACGCTCAGAAGTCCACGCGCACACCCAGGGCCTTCAGCGCGGCGAGCTGCTCGTTCTTGGCCTTGTCGGAGAGCGGGTTGCCTTTGAGGTGAAGTCGCAGAAAAGGGGCGAACCGCTTAGGCCCTTCGGCGTCGGCCTTGGCTGCTTCGACCAGGGGCGTGAGGTCGGCCACTTTGTTCCGTTCCATCACCACCAGGTTCAAGTCGGTGAGCTTGGCCAGCGGCGCGAGGTCCTCAATGGGGTTGTCATTCAGGTCAAGGGTCGCCAATCGCTTCAACTCGGCGAGGGGCCCAAGGTCCTGGATGCGGTTCTTGGCCATGTAGAGTGAAACCAGCCGTTTGGGGCCCTTCAGCGGTCCGAGGTCGCTAATCTGGTTCCCTTCCGCATCGATCGTCGTGAGGGCCTCAAGACCTTGAAGCGGGTCGAGCTTGCTGACCTTGTTGTTGGCGATCACGAGATATTGCAACTTGACCAGACCCGCGAATGGCCCGATGTCCTCGATTTGATTGCCCGCGATGTCGAGCGACTGCAAGTTCTTCAGGCCACCGAGCGGCCCGACGTTGGCGACCTTGTTCTTCGAGAGTCGAACAAGCGCCAGGTTGGGGCACTTCTCCAGGCCGGTCAGATCGGTGATCCCTTTGTCGGGCGCTTCGAAGATGAAGAGGTCCTTGAGTTTCTCATCGGTAAGCGGGGCCTTCTCGTCCAACTTGAGCGACGACCTGACGGCCGCTTCGAGGGCCTTGTCGGGAAAGGGCCCATCGGCCCAAACCGAAGAACTGAACGCGAGGAAAACGACCAGCGCGAGCGGCGAATGCCCCTTCATGACCCAACCCCCATGTTCATCTTTGGATGGAGACCCAGCGGTGTGTCAAAGGTCGTCCGGGATGCCGGCCAGCACCGGCCTGACCCGGCGTTGAAGGCCCCCCGTGACGTGGACCTGCCGTTCGGCGTCGATGTACACGTTGATCTCACTGCGAACGCCGAAGGCGTCCAAGTAAATCCCCGGCTCGATCGAGAAGCAAGTCCGCGGCAAAACAAGGCGTTCCTCGTGCGTTTCGAGGTTGTCCATGTGGGCGCCGTTGCCGTGGACCTCCTGGCCGATGTTGTGGCCGGTCCGATGGATGAAGTGGGCACCGTGACCGGCGCCGTCGATCACGGCGCGGGCGGCGTCGTCCACCTGCCAACCGTGGAGCGGTCGGCCCTCGGCGAAGGCACCGCGCACCGTGGCGATCGCGGCGTCACGCGCCCGCCGAACGATTTGAAAGATACTCTCATATTCGTCGGGGACGATCTGGCCGACGAACCCGACGCGGGTCAAATCACTGTAAACGGCGCGATCGCGGTCCATCTTGGCCCAGAGGTCGATCAAGACGAAATCACCGGCCGCGATGGGTGTGTCAGTGGCCGGCGACGGCTCGAAGTGCGGGTCCCCGGAGTGTGGTCCCACCGCCACGATCGGCGGACTGTACGTGGTCATGCCGTGAGTGTGAAAGTGGTCCAAGATCGCTTGCTGGACCTCGACCTCCGTCGCCGGCCGCCCCGAGCGCACGCGATCGGCGATCAGGCCCCAGGCCAGGTCGTAGGCCGATTGCGTGTGAATGGCCGCCTCCAGGTGAGACTGCCATTGCAGGTCGTCCCACGTCGATTCGAAGAGCTGAACGAGGTCCCCCGACGAAACCACTTCGATGCCGAGTGACCGCACCATCTCGATCGTGCCCCCATCGACACGCGAGACGTACGGGTTCGAGACGTTGGGCGCGTACTCCATCGCGACCCGACCCATACCGCTCACCAACGATGAGATCCCCGCTTCAAGTTCTTGCCACCGCAAGTAAACGAGCTTCTCGCCAGGGAGCGAGTCGAGCGCTGCCATTTCGATCCGGTGGACGAGCTTGCGCGGCGGTCCTTCCGCGGGCACCATGTAAAAGAACCGGCGCGATTGCAAGCCGTGGGCGTCGATCCCGAGCACGCGTCTGGCCGGCACGTTCAGGCCGCGGAAGTCGTAAAGCAACCAGCCGTCGAACCCAAAGTCGCGCAGGGCCTTTTGAATCAATGGGACGTCGAGCATTGTCGCGTGTCTCCGTGGGTCGAGTCTGGCCCCAGCCTACCCGAAAAGCAAGCCGCGATCACGTCCTTCATGGCCGCGACCATCGCGGGCCCCGATTCGGCCGTGAAAGGAAACTGGTCGCAGTACTTGGGCGATTGGTACGCGGCATACGTGCGGTCCGCGATGTCGCGCGCGTCGGGCAAGTAGCCGATCCGTCCGTTCGAATACGCGGCGATCATCAATCCGGGGAGCGCCGTCTCCTCCCGAAGCTGGAGCGCAAAGGGACTGAAAAACTCCGAAGAGTTGGCCGCGACAAAAAGGTCGCCGACGCGCACGACTTGCACTTCGGTCGCCAGTGTTTCGGGTCGTGATTTGTAATCGCGCAGCATGATTTCGGTCCATTCGCGATGGAAGCGGCACATCGCGGCGACGGCCTTCCACTCGTCGCCACCGTGACGCTTCACCATATCGTCGGGCCTGTTGGTCATCGCCCGGCCGATCGTTTCGCGCCAATTGCTGATGTCCCGGTCCCTGAGCCGACGCTCGGCCTCTTCACGGTCGGTCATGAGCTCGTCAAGCGACCAGCGACGGGTAGGAAGGTGGGCCGTCGCGCTCGCGCAAGCGACCATCGGTCCCTGAGCGACTGGGGCCGAGTCAATCACCTCGATCGCCGCTTCCACGAGGCGTTCCCCCGGCTCTCGCCAACGTTTTTCGGTTGAGAACTCACGGAGGAAGTTCACGTCGCCGCAGGCCCCTTGAAGATAAAGGGCCGTCGCGTCTGGGAAGGCCCCTTCCAAGCCGTCCACCACCACGCCCGGCACGTCGCGCCCAACGTGCCAGGGCCTCAGTTCGGTGGCGACCGTGGGATGGGCCGCGAAGTTCGCCACGATCGCCAGGGGCGAGCCGTCGGCTCGATCGACGCGCGCGACTGTCAAACGGTCGTCCGTGACGCCGTTCGGTCGCGTGCGGTTGAACGAAAGACCGGGGACCATCGTCGAGCCCACGCGGATCGTCGCTTCCACCCGACGTTCCCAGGCCAGGACGGCGGCGGTCGCGGCCTGCCGGCCGGCCCAATCTTCATAAGCCGGGTCGCTCGCGCCGGCGCCTCGAAGACCCCCGGCGGCCGGCGCGTTGTGGGAGTGCGAGCACGTCAAGAGGACCGCGGCCGTCGGTAGGCCGGTCTCCTCGGCGATGCGCGTTCGGGTGCGTTGCGTGAATGCGCCGTCGATCACCATCAGGTCAAGCGCCACGATGATCGCGGCGTTCCGGCCGTCGTCGAAGGCCAGGGCCGTCGCGTTGAGATGGTCGTGGACCTCGCGCCATCCGCGTTCGATAAAGTAACCCCAACCCGTCAGTTCGACGCCTCGGAACGGGCTGATGCGTGTTCGGGCGACCCCCGCTCGGAACATGGTTGGCTCCTTCAACTCGGTTCGTTGGCCACACGATAACGAAACCAAGGTGCGCGGGCGATGACCGGCCCATCATGTTGACCGCCAAGCGCCCCGCTCGCGATGATGGCGTCTTGTCTTATTGGTGGAACCGTCCGAGGACCGACGTGCCCCGCGAACCGCGCTTGATTGTAAGTTTGGCGACGTTCAATGAGGTCGGCAACCTCCGTCCGCTGGTCGACGCGATTCGTGAACAAGTACCCAGTGCCCATGTCCTCGTGATCGACGACAACTCCCCGGACGGCACGGGCCGGGTCGCCGACGAGATCGGCGCGGAGTGGCCGGGACTCCACATCATCCATCGGCCAGGCAAACTGGGTCTGGGCACGGCCATTCTGGCGGCGATGCGCTACGCGATCGATCGCGATTATGACTACCTGATCAACCTCGACGCCGACTTCAGTCATCCGCCGCGGTTCTTGCCCGACCTTCTGGCCGGGATGGACCGATACGATGTCATGATCGGCTCGCGCTACGTGCCCGGAGGCGGCGTCGAAGGGGAGTTCAACCTCAAGCGTCGACTGATGAGTTATGGAATCAACACATATGCGCGTTTAATGCTTGGCTTGACCAGTCACGACAACAGCGGGTCCTATCGTTGCTATCGGGTGAGCAAGTTGGCCGAGATCGACCTGGACGCGATCCGTTCGCGGGGCTACTCGTTCCTCGAAGAGGTCTTGTACCACTGCCGGTTGGTCGGCTGCCGGATCGGCGAGACCCCAATCCTCTTCGAGAACCGGCGTTCGGGCTTGTCGAAGATCAACCAGTCCGAGGCGGCGAAGGCCCTCTTCGTCATCGCAAGACTGGGGCTAGGAAGACTCTTCGGGACGCAGACTCGAGGCAAGCCCCGCGAGCCGCGTGCGCCGAGCCAACCGGTGGCCGGACCGTAGGACCTCGGAATGCCTCAGCGCCGGCTTTCGCTGCTTCAAGCCGTCAGCCTGAACATGGCCACCATGATCGGCATGGGACCGTTCATCACGATCCCGCTTTTCGTGGGTAAAGTCGGTGGGCCCCACGCCCTGCTCGGCTGGTTGCTCGGGGCCCTGGTGGCCCTGGCCGATGGCCTCGTTTGGTGCGAGTTGGCGACCGCTTTTCCCGGCTCGGGCGGGACCTTCCATTTCTACGACGCCATTTACGGCCGGGGTCGTTTGGGACGCATGCTCAAGTTCCTGTTCGTCTGGCAGTTCCTCATCAGCGCGCCGATGGAACTCGCCACGGGAGGGATCGGCCTGGGGCATTACGCGACCTTCCTCTTCCCAGGGCTCTCGGGACCGCTCTGGTCACTCTCGATCGGCGGGAAGGCGTGGCAGATCACGCGTGGGCAGGCCCTCGCGATCGCCTTCGTGGCCGGCGGCGTGACCCTCGCCTATCGCCGGATCGAAGTGACGGGACGAATGATGGTCGTCTTGTGGGTGGGCGTCTTGATCACGATGTTCACGATGATCGGCGTCGGCATTGTCCACTTCGACGCGGCCCTCGCCTTCGATGTGCCCGAAGGGGCCTTCACGGTCAACCGACGCTTCGCGATCGGTCTCGGCGGCGCGTTGGCGATCGCGATGTACGACTTTCTGGGTTACTACCAGATTTGTTATCTGGGCGACGAAGTGAGAGAACCCGCGCGCAACCTGCCGCGTGCGATCCTGATTTCGGTCGTCGCCGTGGCCTCACTCTATCTCGCGATGAACCTCGGGATCTTGGGGGTCCTCCCCTGGCGCGACGTGGTCGCTTCGAATCACGTCGCCAGCGACTTCATGGTGCGGACCTTGGGTGGCCGCGCCGCAGTCGTCATTACGGTCCTCGTGATCTGGACCGGGGCGGCCTCCTTGTTCGCGGGCATTCTCGGCTACAGCCGAGTGCCGTACGCGGCCGCTTTGAGCGGCGACTTCTTCAAGGCCCTCGGGGCCACGCACCCCAAGGGCGACTTCCCGCATCGCTCGTTGCTGCTAATGGGAGGCCTTACAGCGACCGCCTGCCTCTTCGACCTCGACACGGTGATCGCCGCGTTGCTCGCATCGCGCATCTGGGTCCAGTTCGTGGGCCAGATCGCCACGGTCTTTCACCTCCGATCGGACCCTGCGCTCCGAGCGAAGCTCTCATTTCGGATGGCGCTTTTCCCACTACCCGCGGTGGTTGCGTTGGCGGGCTGGGTGTGGGTCTTCGCCACGACCGACACCTTGCCAATGGCGCTTGCACTGGCGACGGTCGCGCTGGGATGTCTGATCTTCTTGGCCCGCGAGAGGCGACCCCAATCAGGCTGAAATCGAGGAGGCCCGGAAGTAGGCGGGCGGTCCCTGTGTTCGATCATCACCAGACGCTTCGAGGTCTCTTCCGAGAGGGCCTCACGGGCATTGTCCCCGAGGCACTAGCTTGGCCTTTTTGGCGTGTATTCAGGGAATCGCCGAGTGGGTTTCCATAGTCATCGGGGCACCGACAAAATGGGTCCCGCTGGTGCGAAGTCCCATCGCGGATGAGACCTCGTCGCGTGGTCAACCCACCGGCGAACCTCACCCGACACACGGATTTCCTGGACCCAAGTAAACTCCCTGGGAACGAATACACGAAGGAAGGTCGGCATGGCGTCGTCATCATGATAAGCATCATTGTATGCACACATAATCGAGCGCACTTGCTCCCGGCGACCTTGAGGGCCCTCGCCGCCCTGGAGCCGCCCAGTGAGGCTGTGGAACTCGTCGTCGTCGACAACACGTCGACCGACGAGACCGCCGAAGTGGTGAACACGTTCGCCGCGACCGCCCCTTTCCCCACTCGTTACGTGTCCGAAAATCGCCTGGGCCATTCTCTCACACTCAACACGGGGATCGCGCAGAGCCAAGGCGAGGTCTTGGCGTTCACCGACGACGACGCCGAACCCCGCCCAAACTGGCTCCGCGAGATGGTCCGCGCGTTCTCGGCCAATCAGGCCGACATCGTCTTCGGCAAGGTCGTGCCCAAATGGGAAACGGGCCAACCCGCTTGGTACTCCGATGCGCGTTTCCAGGGCCTCTTCGCCCTCCTCGACTACGGAGAAGCCCCCTTTCTTGTCACTCAGCGCAACCAGCCCTTTTTCGGCGTGAACCACGCCGTCCGCCGGGCCGTCTTTGAGAAGTTCGGTCCCTATCGCGCCGATCGCGGTGGCGTGGGTACTCAGGGCAGCCAGGGAAACGACATTGAGCTCTTCGAGCGTTGTTTGGCCGGCGGCACCCGAATCGTCTATGACCCCGCATTGGTCGTCTCGCATTTCGTGCCGGCGCTCCGCGCCACCAAACGGGAACAACGGCGTATGGTCCAGTTCAAGTCGGAGACGCTCTATCAATGGACGCGTGAGGCGTTCGCCGCCGACGTCTGGTGGTTCGGCCTGCCCCGGTGGCAATTCGCCGACGCCTTACATCACGCTTGGGGCCTGGCGCGCGAGACCGTGCGACGCGACGAGCCCGAGGCGTTCTTCCACGAACTCCGCCTGCGCCGCTTCGCCGGCCTCTGGCGCGAGGCCCTCCGTCAACACCTGCGTCGGACCTGATCACCTGGGAAGCCCCACCGGCCAGAGACCAGGGCCCTCAAGACCACGGATCATCTCAAGGGACCAAGGGTCATCCGCGTTTCTTAGATTCGCCTGTCGCGGACCGGCGTGTTCCGGTAGGTTGAGGTCCCTTCTCAAAACAAGGTCCAATGTCCGGGGCCTTCTGAACCGTGGCTTGGCTCTTCTCGTCCTTGTGCTGGCTTTGCTTGGCGGCCGGTGAGGTCCCCGCGGACCTGCCGCGCTACGACATCGAAATGCGCATCGACCCGGCGGCCCGCAAGGTCACGGCCCGAGAGTGGGCGACCTTCACCAATCGCGGCGGCCAACCGATCGGCGAGTTGCTCTTTCACGTCTATCCCCGCTACAAGGTCTCCGACGGCGACAAGCTCGTCTTCTCGAAGACCCTTGAGGCCCTCCGACTCAGCCCCGAGGAGGCGATGGACCTGCCGGGTCGCCGTCTCCAGATCGCCGGGACCTGGATCGCCGGTCAACCCGCGGCCGTCTCTTTTGATGAGCAGCAAGACACGCTGATGAGCGTGGCACTCCCCGAGCCGCTGGCGGCGGGCGCCCAGGTCACGGTCGAGATCGCGTTCACCCTCTACCTGCCCGACAAATGGGGACGCTGGGGCCATCACAAGGGGGTCACGTATCTCCTCAACTGGTATCCTGTCTTCGCCTTCCCAGCGGAAGGGGGCTGGGAGCGCACACCCTTCGTCCCGTGGCACCAGCCCTGGCACCAGGAGCCTGGACATTACACCGTCCGCGTCGAACTGCCCGCCAATCAGGTGGTCGCTTCTTCCGGACGCGTTCTCCGCGAGGTCCCGGCCGCCGACGGCTGGAAGCGCCTGACGATCGCGGCCGGCCCGGCGCGCGACTTCGCCCTCGTCTGCTCAGACCACTTCAAGACCTGGGAGCGCGTCGTCGCGGGGGTCACGGTCCGCGTCTCCGCCTTCCCCGAGCATGAGGCCAATGCCCTGGCCGCCCTCGACAACGCGTGCGAGGTCATCCCGCTCTATCAATCTTGGTTCGGCCCCTGCCCTCACGATGAGTTTGAGATCGCCGCGTCGTACTTCGGCTGGAACGGCAACGAATGCTCGGGCCTCGTCCTCATCGACGACCGGGTCCTCTCCATGCCGGCCGCGGGCCAACGTTATCTCGACCATCTCGTGACTCATGAAACGTGTCATCAATGGTGGTGGGACGCCGTTGGGACCGATGGCTACGCCGAAACGTTCATGGACGAGGGGCTGGTGAACTGTTTCACCGCCCTGCGTCTGGACGCCAAGTACGGGCGTAACGCCCCGCTGATCGTCTGGCCGCGCGCCCTGCGCTGGTTGCCCACGATTGGTCGCGAGGACCTGCGCCTTTCCGGTTACTACGGATGGCGGGCGCGCGGGCGCGATGGGCCGGTCATCCAAGACCTAGCCCAGATGAAGGACCTGAACAACCTTTTCAGCCTGGCCTACGACCGGGGCGGCAAGGTCGTGCAGATGCTCCACAACCGCCTCGGCGAGGAACGGTTCTTCGCCTTCTTTCAACGCCTTTATCGCGACTATCAGTGGAAGACGATCCATTACGTCGACCTCAAACGGGCCCTGGCGGAGTTCGACCCCGACGCCGACTGGCCGGCCTTTCTCGATGGTTGGCTCATCGAACACAAGGACACCGATTGGTCCGTGCGCCGGGTGAAGTTTGGGTCGCCCGGACCGGAAGGGGGTCCTCGGCCCGTGACGATCGACCTTCGGCAAACCGGCACGATGGTCGAGCCGACCGTGGTGATGTGCCGGACCAAGGACGGCGAGATACGGGTCCCGATCTGGCCCGATCGCGCCAACTACGAAGTCGGCGGCGCCTCGGTCGAACGGGGCGACGACGGCGTCTGGCACGTGCGCATCGAAGCGCCGGCGCGGCCGACCCAGGTCGAGGTCGACCCGGACCACGCCTTGCTCGACGCGGTCCCCGACAACAACCGCTGGCGCCCGGAGGTGGCCTGGCGGTTCACGCCCTTGGTCACGCCGATCGACATGTCCTCCCAATTTCAAGCCTTCGATCGGCCGTCGATCATCGCCGGTCCGTTCATCGACGCCTACGCGCGCGGCGGCCTCAAGTTGGGGGCCCAACGCTTGGAGAAGTGGCAACTGAGCGCCTGGGTCGGGACCGAGCCGGCCCTGCGCGAGGCCATCTTCGGCGGCGAGGCCGCTTACTTACACTTCCCCTGGCCCATGGCCTCGGTCGGCTTCTTCTATGAAGAAGGCTTGTACAACTTCTACAACGACCAGCGACATTCCGGCGGCCGTTTCTTTCTGCGTCATCGGTTCCTGGAAACGTCCAGCTTCCTCGTGGACGACCAGGGGTTCGCCGAACTCTACTACGGCCTCGGGAACGAGTTCTGGGCGGGCGACGATGGCCGCCCCGTGAATGCGTACTTGGGCG
This sequence comes from uncultured Isosphaeraceae bacterium, assembly GCA_937858365.1. Taxonomy (GTDB): domain Bacteria; phylum Planctomycetota; class Planctomycetia; order Isosphaerales; family Isosphaeraceae; genus CALLYK01. Next base: position 18,303 of record CALLYK010000173.1, read on the forward strand.
CCGTCGGGGCGCGATACCATTTCAGCACGCTCTTTCCCTACTGGGACCCGGTGAAGGGGTTCCTCGTCGACGTGACCGCCGAATACGGCAACACACTCTTCGGCTCGTCCTTCAACTACGCGCGAACGACCGCCGAGTTCGGCATCGTCCGACCGCTCTTGCCGGAGGGATTCGGGTGGTTCTCGGCCTCGCGGATCGCGCTGCGGGCCTATGGCGGGTATGGGACGCCCTCTTCGGAACCGCTCTTCCGCCTGGGTGGGGGCCGGCGCCTCCGGGCGCTCGACCTGAGCACCAACCTGGGCAGCTCCGTTTGGCTGGGCACGGTGGAATGGCGCTTCCCACTTTGGCGGACGATCGATCGCGGGGTGGTTGACCACGTCTTGACGGCGCGGAACCTCCTGGGCACCGTCTTTTACGACTTTGGACAGTCGTATCTTCAAGGACGATCGTACCCATTCGCGCAAGGGGTGGGTGTGGGCCTGCGTCTCGACGTGGCCCTCTTCGCGTTCCTGGAGCGGGCGAACCTGAGGATCGACATCGCGCAACCGATTGGGGCGACCACGCGCTCGCGGAACGGCGGCCCGATCCTCTGGTTCGGCCTTAACCAGGTCTTTTAGTCCTCAACCGACTGAGAGCGCACCATGTCATCATCTGGGACTCAGGTTGTCTTCCGCCATGCACCGAGCGCGCTTCGGGCCCCTTGGCCGTGGCTGCTGGCCCTGGGCCTCAGCCTCTTGGCACTCTCGCTGGTGGCGCTCGGGCACGTCGTGACGACCACGCTGGCAACCGTGATCACGTATGGGACGCTCTTGATGGCGGGGGGTGTGCTTCACCTGATCGGGGCCTTCTGGGCGCGCGACTGGTCCGGCTTTTTTCTGGCCCTGGCGGCCGGCGTGGTGGCCCTCGTGGTCGGCGTGATCACGGTCCGCCACCCGGCCTTCGTGAGTGAAGTGCTCACGGGTCTGGTCGCCGCCTATTTCTGCGTGGGCGGACTCATTCGGGTCGGGGTAGCGGTGGCCCTACACCTTCCCGACCGTGTTTGGCTCGTGTCGAGCGGAGTGCTCAACGTGGTGATGGGCCTCCTCATCGGGGCCGCTTTGCCGAATTCGGGCTTCTGGGTGATCGGCCTTTTTCTCGCGGTGGAACTCATGAGCGGCGGCTGCTTCTGGATCGTGCTTGCCCTGAAGCTCCGCCGGCTGAAGAAGGGCCTCGTCTGATTCTTCCTCGCCGAAATACGAAGAAATGGGGCCTTGCGACCCCGCGTTTGAACCGACCGAGAGAAACAGGTGCGGCCCCTTCACCTTCAAGCGGCCTTCCGTCCGGCCCGCTTCCAGGCGATCAAGACCGAGCCGAGCCCCAGAAGCAACCACGTGGCGGGCTCGGGGACGGGCTGGATCGTCTGTCCATCGGCGTGTCGGCCGTCGATCATGATACCGTCTTGGTCGACGAGGTGCTCACCAGAGGCCAGGCCGGCCGAGATGCTCTTGGTGCCGTTAAGGAGGGCGGTGATGTTGGAAGCGGCCTCGGGGCTGAAGACGTTGGACGCTGGGTCGTTGGTGACGAGATGGTCCCAAGTGGTCGTGGCCACGTCGATCCAGGGGCCGGTCTGGTGAACGTGGTCGCCGCCGAACGCGTGCAAGAGTTCGTGGGCGATGTTGCGGGCCAGGGCCGTTTCGAGTTGGTCGGGGGAGTTGATCGCGCCGCTCTGGAAGTTGTCGAGGTAGCTGAAGCCGCTGCCGCCGTTGTAGGTCATGCCGAGGATGTCGTGGGAGCCGTCGAAGGTCGCGCCGCCGATGACGCTGATCGTGTGCGCCGCGGCGACGTGGGGGTCGTTGGTGAGTTGGACCTGACCAAGGCCGCTCTGGTCGAAGATACCGCGGACCTTCTGAAAGACATCTTGGGAGAAGTTCTGGACGTCCTGCTGAGTGGGCCCGCCCGGCCCATAGAACTTGGCGAAGGCAGGACTCTGCGTCCACGACTTGATTGAGCCCGAATTGACGAGGCCCCAGGCGTCGGGATAGGAGTTGCCATTGAGGTTGATGTAAGCGTCGGCCCGAGCGGGGGGTGCCGGCGGCTGACTGACAACAGTGGCGTTGGAATACGAGAGTGGCTTATTGGATAAGACGGTAGCGCCTGGTCCTTGACCCTGCCAGTAGTTCCAAAGGGCCAGGTCCAGATAGGACCCGGAGGCCTGGACCTGACCGTGCGTCCCCAGGAGGAGCAAGGTGCAGAGTGCGAGGGACCTGGCAGCGACCATCGCGAACCTCCTGTTCCACCGGACCGCCATCCTGACGGTCCGCCACCGCGAGCCTGCGTCCGGGGCCACGCCCGCGAACCATCCCGCGAGGCGTCGGACATCGATTAGACAAGACGCGAGAGTTGAGGCATGTTGGGCGGGCGAGCGACACCAGAAGTAGCAGTTTCCATACCATCGGCAAAGTCCCCGATGTTCCATACCGCTTTTTCTTTCTCGCTTTGACGTTACTTTCTATTTGGTTGAATCTTGTGGCGTCATCGGCGACACGTCGAGTTGGTCGGCGGCGGCGCCGGCCTTACAAGCGCGACTTGTAAAAGTGACACAATCGGAAGAAAAGGCAAAACCGGAGTGGAGCGGATCGGCCCGCGATCACGTCGAAAAGATGGCCTGCCGGCGTTCGGATGACCCGAACACGCCTTCCTTGGCGACGGCCCTTGCCTCGTCGGTCGAATGGGACCATGCATGCGCCGGAAGGGCCTTGGAACGCCGCGCTCACCTCGCGTTTCGCGGCCCGCCAAAAAAAAACGGCGGGGCCGTTCGCGGTCGGCCGTCACTTTCCCGTATCAAGTGTTAGAGGGGTCGACGGCCGCGTTGCGCCTTCGACCTCCGAAGGACCCGGTAACGGACCTTTGATCCGGTTCCCCACCAGGAGACACTCTTCCATGCGTTTCGCGACCCTCGGCTTTTTCGCCCTCTTCGCGTTGGCGGTCGGTACGATCGGCTGCACGCCGGACAATCCGGCACCAGAGAACCCCTCGCCGCCTCCTGTGAACAAGACCACACCTGGCCCCGACGGCGGCGCGATGATCGGCCCGGCACCGGCGGTGGACAAGCCCGTCGAGCCGGCCCCGAGCGTCGAGCCGGCCCCGATCGAAAAGCCTGCCCCCACCCCGGCGCCCACGCCCGAGGCCGGCAAGCCGCCCGAAGAACCCAAGCCCGCTCCCGCCCCGGCGCCCGAGGCC
>CALLYK010000174.1 GCA_937858365.1 uncultured Isosphaeraceae bacterium
TTGAGCAAGGCCTTGGCGGCGTTCACGGCGTTGGATTCGACGGCAATCAACAAGGCGCTGTCACCGGCCGGAGAAGCCGCCTTGGCGCTGGCGCCCGCATCGAGCATGCGGTTGATCGCATTGACGTCGTCGCGGCTCACCGCGATCAGGATCTCGGGCCAGCCGCGATACAAGGTCCCCGGGCGCGCGTAATCCGCATCCTTCGAGCCATGCACCGCCAGCAGATCTGCGGACAACGCGGGCTTGGCGCCCTGCGCGCGCAACGCAGACGCGGCGGCATCGGCGCCCGATTTGATGGCAATGTCCAATGCCGACCACTTCTGCAGATTCAGCGCGGTGTGCGAGGCGCCCGCCTTGCCGAGCACCTCGACCTGCTCGGGACGGCGGTCAGCCTGGGCGGGCCGGGGGAACTGGACACGGCCGGGGAGTACGTGAAGTTCGACGTGTACACGATCTGGTCACAAACGCTGCAGCGGTGGCTGACGACGCCGTCGGAGCGCGGCCTGGAGTTGCGCAACGAGTCGTTCCTGAAGCTGACGCTGGCGTGGATCTGCGTCATGGGCGCGGGGGCGTTCGTGATGGTCAGCCCGCTCATGATCCGCTACGCCCTGCCGGGATTGAGCAACCTCTGGGTCAGCATTCTCAAGGACAGCTCCCTCATCAGCGTCGTCGGCTTCATGTTGTTGGGCTTCGTGTACCTGCACATGAGCGACGATTACGTCCGCAAGTATCCTCAAGCCCTCAGCGGCTATCAGTTGGACCCCGAGTTCGAGAAGGCCCGAGACGCGTTCGACTTGGGCGGACGCAACAAGCTCCTTAAGAATGCTCCGTCCGCTCCCTACAAACTGGGTGACGCCGGGATCAACAAGCAAGAAGAGGTCGACACCTTCAACGCCGCCTACACGGCGGGTAAGTCCGGCCAGTCTCTCCAGGAGTGGATCAAGACCTATCCCAAGGAGGACAAGATCCTCGCCGAAAACCAATCGTTCTGGTTGCACGTTGGCCTGTGGGGGTCGATGGGGCTCGACCTGCGGCCCGCCTGGACGTGTTTCATCGGCATCATCCTCGCCATCGCCTTGAACAAGGCCACCAGCTACTACACCCACACGTCGTTCGAGCCGGTCAAGAGTTTGGCCAAGGCGTGTCAGACCGGGCACGCCACCAACATCATCCAAGGGCTGGCCGTCGGCTATGAGTCGGCCGTGGTCGCCACCCTGGTCATCGCCTTGGCGATCTTGCTCTCCGTGCTCATCTACGCCGGTTCGAGCCCGATCTTCATCGCCTACGGCGTGGCCATGTGCGGCATCGGCATGCTCACGCTGACCGGCAATACGATCAGCATGGACGTTTTCGGGCCCGTGGCCGACAACGCCAACGGCGTCGGCGAAATGGGCTACGACCGCGACGAGATGGGCCCCGAAAACTACCGCCGGGCCCGCCAAATCCTCGCCGACCTCGACGCCGTGGGAAACACCACGAAGGCCGAGACCAAGGGGATCGCCATCGGCTCGGCCGTCATCGCCGCCGTGAGCCTCTTCGCCAGCTTCATCGCCGTCTTGGCCGTGAAGAGCGAGGCCAACATCGGCCAGATGACCACCGCCCAGTTCCTCAACGAGGCCGGCAAGCTCTCCGTCGCCGAGCCGATCGTCTTCATCGGCGCCCTCGTGGGGGGTGTCGTGCCCTTGCTCTTCAGCTCGATGCTCATCCGGGCCGTCGGTCGCGCCGCCTTCCTGATCGTCAAGGAATGTCGGGCCCAGTTCCGCGACCCCGAGATCTGGCAGGGGACCAAGGTGCCCGACTACGGCCGCGTGGTCAACATCTGCACCAGCACCGCCCAGGCCGAGTTGATCGGACCGGGGCTGCTCGCGATCCTCACGCCCATCCTCGTGGGCATCTTCCTGGGCCCGCAGGCCCTGGGAGGATACCTCGCGGGCATGATCGTGGTGGGCCAGTTGCTCGCCGTCTTCATGGCCAACGCGGGCGGCGCCTGGGACAACGCCAAGAAGTCGATCGAAGACGGCCTCTACGGCGGCAAGGGGTCCGAGGCCCACAAGGCGTCCGTCACGGGCGACACGGTGGGCGACCCCCTCAAGGACACGGCCGGACCCGCCTTGAACCCGCTCATCAAGGTGATGAACATGGTCTCCCTGCTCGCGATCGGCCCGATCGTCGCCTACTCGGGCCAGTGGTGGCTCTACGCCGTCGGCGTGCTCGCCATCGCGGGCGTGGCCTGGGCCATCTGGCGGTCCAAGACCGAAAGCAAAGAGATGAAGGAGGTCGAGCTCGAACTCGCGGCGAGCAGCGCGTCCGAGCCCGCCAAGGCGATGGAACCGGTGGGCAGCGGGAAGTGAACGACCTCACCCCGTCATGTTCGCCTAGGTGATAACGACAAGGCCCCCGGAAGCTTCCGGGGGCCTTCTTTCGTCTCAAGCTTAGCCTTTAGGCGCGGATGGGGCTGGTGCCGGTGTGGTCCCGCCCTTGAGGAACTTGTCGAGCAAGTCCAAGTTCAGCCCCGTCTTCCCCTTCGTTTTCGCCTTCTCTTGATCTTTGGGCTTGTCAAACTCGGGTGGATAGAGAGACTTCGGGTCGGGATTGAGGGGGTTGGCCACCGGGGCCAGGGCCGGATTGGTCGCCGGGTCGAGCCGTTCACTTCCGGGTCGCGGGTCGTTCTGGTTCCCCGGCTTCACGGGACCACCGGCGATGGGATTGGGCGAAGGCAGGGGAGGCATCGTGCCTGGGCTCGTGCTCGCGCTCGTGCCAGGCCGTCCGGTCGTCGTGAAGGGGGACGGAAACTGCGCGTTCGCGGGGACGCCCGGCGCCTGGCCGTTCGCCTCCAGTTCTTGCACGCGTCTTCGACTCGCCGCGGCGTTCCTCTGGTCCTCGGGGATTCGCTCGATCGCGCTGGTCGAGGGCGGGGTCGGGTTGAGCGGCGGCAGGTTTGTGTCTTGACCAGGTCGGGCGCGTTGACTGCCGAAGCCGCCTCGGGCGGCCGCCCCTTCAGCGGCCGGGTCGAGCGGCGCGGGGGTCGTGGCCAGCGACCCGGTCCACTGCGCGAAGGCCCGGTATGTCGAGTTGGTGGTCCCGTTCAAGATCGGCCGGTTCAGGCCCTTATGGGGCAGCACCGACGCGACCAGAAAGGGGCTCCGTGAAGGGTCCTCGCGGTCGATCAAGGCGAGCGTCGCATCCAGGTTCGTCCGCAAGACAAGGTCGTTCATCTGTTCCCGAGTGGTGGCCGCGCGGACGAGTTGGAAGGGCAGGCCCGAACTCTCGTGATGACACCCCGCGCATCGTTTCTGAAGCTCCGGATGGACGGTCAGCGCGAACTCCTGATACCGCTTCAGGGCCAAGGGAGGTGCCAGGTCGAAGATCAGGGGCGGACCCGTGGCGGCCGACCGGGCGCCTGGCATCTGGGCGGCGGTGCGGACCAGGCCCTCGTCGATTCGCCCGGCCTCCGGACGCGTGGCGGCCTGCGCCGTTCGCGCCTCGCTCGCCTCGAGGTTGAAGAGCTGGGCCTTGGCCTGGCGGTCGGTCGGCGCCAGCGATAGCACGCGCTTGAGTTCGACCCGGGCCTCGGCGTTCAGCTTGTGGCCCAAGCACCAGTTGGCGAGCTTGCGGTGCTCGTCGGGATCGTCGTCGGCGATCTGCTCGACCTTGTGCTTGTAAATGGCCGCGATCGAGTCGAACGTTCCTTCGACTTGCTTCCGCGCCAGGCGAAGCGTGCCCGCTTTTTGTTTCAAAACATAGTTTTTCCCATCCTCGGCAAGCTCGCCCGTGAGGACGCGGCCATCGGTGAGAAGGACGACCTGATCGGAAGGTCCGGCCGCCGGCGCCGCGGCCGGGACGGTGTCCTGCGTCGGCGAGGCGTAGGCCAGGCCGGAAAAACAGCAAAGGCCCGTGGCGAGCAAGCCGGCACGGCCCGACCGAAGAAGGGATGATGTGGACATGGTGGCGGGACGGTAGTGCCACCTCGGAAATCCGTCAAGCCGAGTTGATGGGTCGCGCCTTCCAGCCCCACCGCCCACTCGCCTCGCTCGCGCGGGCCCCTCACAGGCCGGTCAAGTCGCGCATGGTCCGGGGTCGATAAACACCGACAGACCCACAAGACCCGATCGGCCGCGCGCCTCGCGAAGACCCAGGATGGCAATCATCCCTGTTCGCCCATTGGCGGAGATCGGTCATGCGTTGCAAGTGTTTCGTATTCGCGACTGTTCTGGTCTTCATAGCATTTGTAAACGGGGCCCGCGGACAGGACCCAGCGCCCCCCGGCGCCGATGTGGTCGCTCCGACTTACTCGGACCTCGAGGCCGAGTCGTTACCCCGCGAGCTCCTGGAAGACGTCGGCCGACCGCCCGCGCCTCGTCTGTACGGTCCCGCAGCGGTCTCGGAAGTGGACCTCTTGAACGGCCTGCTCAAGACCTCGTCCCTTTACCAGTGGAGCGGAATACGCACGTTCGGCTGGGTGGAAGGCGGCTACACCGGGGCCTCGGTCCGACCAGGCTTGCTAAACGTCGAGACCCGGCAGAACCGCTTCGGCGACGAGTTCCTTCTCAACCCAGGGCGGTTTCATACCGACGTAGCCCTTTTCCTGCGCATCTGTTAAGAACGGTCTACGGACTTCTCGGGATCGGCATCTTTGATATAAGGGCTTGGGCATGGAAGCCGCGACGTCGTTGATGGAACTTCTTGGCACCATTCAGGATCCGCGTCGACGCCAGGGGACGCGGCATCCCCTCCCCGCCCTCTTGGGTCTCGCGGTCGTGGCCATGCTGGCCGGTCAGTTCGGCTACGCCGGTATCGTTCAGTACGGCAAGGAACGCGGCTGGTCCTTTCTCAAACTCCTGGGCTTCACCACCCGACATGGGCTCTGCAAGGCGACTTACTCGCGCGTCTTCCGCCGGATCGACGTCGCCGCGTTCGAGCGGGCCGTCGCCTTCTGGCTCGCGTCGAGGCTCGAAACTCCCGGGACCCAGCACATCGCCCTCGATGGCAAGACCCTCCGCGGCTCGCGCGATGGACAGACCCCCGCGGCGCATCTCCTCGCCGCCTACATCACCGGCGCCTCGGCCGTGGTGGGCCAGATGCGCGTCGACGCCAAGACCAACGAGCACAAGGCGGCCCTTGAGTTGCTCGGGGTCTTGCCGCTGGAGGGACGGGTCGTCACGGTCGACGCCATGTTTACGCATCGTGATGTATGTGCCTCGATCACACGAGAGGGTGGCGATTTCATCATGATGGTGAAAGAGAACCAACCGACGCTCCTGGGCGACATCCAGGCCGCCTTCGCCGAGCCCCCTGAGGGGCTTTCCCCCCCCTCCAGACCGAACGCCGCGCCGCGAGCTTCGAGCAGGCCACTGAGGTCGACAAGGGACACGGCCGGATCGAGAAACGCACGCTGACGCTCACGACTTGGCTCGACGATTACCTCGAGCCGGACTGGCGGGCGCGGCAGGTGTTCCGGGTCGAACGCGAGCGTCGGGTCGGCGCGGAGATCAGCCGGGAGACCGCCTACGGGCTGGTCAGCATGCCTCGCGAGAGCGCGGGCGCCGCCAAGGTGCTGGCCTACCTGCGCGATCACTGGGGCATCGAGAACCGCCTGCATTACCCACGCGACGTCTCGCTGCGCGAAGACGCCTGCCGGGTGCGCAAGGGGGCGGCGAGCCAGTTGATGGCGATCCGGAGGAACCTCGTCGTATTCCTGGTGCGAAGGCGCGGTTGGAAGGCCTTGCCCGAAGCGATGCGGCACTACGTCTGCCATCCCGACGAGTCGATCGAAGTCCTGTCAAGTCGAAAATGAGAATGAAACGGCCCTGCGGAAGGTCCGCGGCACCGCCGCCTGGTCTTGCACGCCGTAGTCCACCGACGTCCCGATGTTCCAGTCGCGCAACCACGGCACAAGGTCGGAATCCTGGAAGGGCCGCGCGTTCAGATAGCCCATGAAGTCTTTGGGGTTGTTGAAGTCTTCGAACGAGTTCCTCGGTCCCGTGAAGACGCCCGCCGCGTAGTCCAAACGCTTGTCCAGCAGGAAGCCCCAGGCCATCAAGCCAACCTGTCGGTTGGGTCCCAGGTTGGTCGTGAAGAGCGAGCGTTCGGGCGTGGGCAGCCAGAGATTTCGAATAGCGAATTGATCATATCCCAAAGGTGTGAAATAACGTCCGAAACGTACTTGAAACTGATCGGCGAAGTGAAAATTCAGGAAGGTCTCCAGAATGTTGAGTTCACCGAAGCCTCGATTGATGGAGAACACATACTCGATCGGCCGGGTGATCCGCCCATTGAAGAAGATACGTTGACGCGGCAGGTAGAAGCCGTCTTGTTGATAGGGGGCCCCAACCGTCGGGCCCCAGAGACGCGACTCGATCTGCGACTGAACGTGGACCTGCATCAAGAACTCTTCGTCGCTCGTTTGAAACTGGAAGCCGGGGCCGAAGTTGGCATTGAGAGGCACGCGCGAAGGGCTGCCGATCGTCGACAGCCGAGGCGCCGAGAGGAACGGGTTCGGCTCGATCGGTTGCGTCTCATACTCGGGCACCGGACCAACATATTCCGGCGCGACATCGGTGCCGACCGGTGCGACGCGCGCGCTTCCGGGGGCCCCGGGAAGCGGTGGCAAGGCGGGGCGCGTCGACCAGGCCGGCGGTTGCGCGCCGTCGACGATGGTCCCCGCCGGCGAGCCGCCCAGTCGTGTCGAAAGCTCCTCGATCTTTCCCATCAGCAGAAGCATTTCCCGCTGGTGGAGACGCTCACTGCGTTCCAGACGATCGGCCAGTTCGCGGTTCCGCTCCTCCATCGCCCGGAGTCGCGCCGCGATGTCATCGCCACCCGCCGGGGCCGGTCGGAAAGGCCCGATCGGGGGCGCGCTCGGGACGGTCGGGTCCCTTGCCGGCGGCGGCGGTGGGGGAAGGTCCTGCGCCCGACTCGTCCCACAGCCGAACACCAGCATGGCCAGGACCCGAAAGGTGGTGCCGGAGATCGCTCTTCGTGTGGTGGGTCGCACGCGCCGCACCTCCGGTTGGACCTTGGCTCGCGGACCTGGGAAGGACCGCCTTCTTCCCCGGTCCCGGTCCGGCGATGATGCGAGGGGTGTCTTCTCGAACTGGGCCCGGCGATCCCGGGACTCGAGAAGGGTCGGAGATGACCGCGCAGGCCCCTTCTCAACGCGGGGGCCCTGGCATCGGGAGAAATGGGCCGGCAGAGTATCGGGAAGAAGGCCCGCCGGCAAGGGCAACTCCGCGACCCCTGTCTCACCCGGCCCACCGCCGATTAAGATGGTCGGCCCCGACCCCGTCCTTCGGGAGCACGCTCCGCCATGTCCATGTTCGACTCGCCCTTGCTTGAGGAGTGTTTGGGAAAGGTCATCGTCGTGGACCTCGCCGGACCTTACGTTTGCATCGGCACCCTCCGCGGGGGCGACCCGCAATTCCTCGAACTCCACGACGCCGACCTCCACGACTTCCGCGACAGCACCAAGAACCGCGAAACGTATATTTATGATTCCGCCAGTCTGGGCGTGCGGCGCAACCGCGCGAGGGTCTTCGTGCGGCGGGCGGAAGTCGTTGCCCTGACGATGCTCTCGGATATCATGGAAACATGAGGCGCGGCCGAAGGCGGCCACGCGATCGGAAGGCGGTGCGCCTTCCCAACGTCGGTCGTTCGCAGGGGGTGTTCGTCATGCCGAAGTCCACACGGTCGTTCATCGGGCTGGTCGTCCTGGCCTGGCTGGGCGCCCACGTCCCCGCGCATGCCTTCGACGTGCGCGACCGCGCGGGGCTCTTCTCCCCCGAGGCCGTCCGCGAGGCGAACCAGAAGCTCAAGGCGATCGAAGAACGAACGGGCGTTCCCGTCAGGATCGAGGTCGTGCCCTCGCTCGCCGAGGTCCTCACTCCCCAAGAGGAGGCCCAAAAGGCCGAGAAGAAGCCCCTCGACATGATCAACGAGGTCGCCCTTCGCATCGACAAACAAGAGGGAAATCGCGGGATTTACGTCCTCATCGCCAAGAAAGAGGGCGTGAACTCGAATGTCTTGATACCCAAGGGGCTCGAAGCGCAGTTGCCCGCGGCGCGCCGAGCGGCGATCCGCGATGAACTGACACGCCCCTTCAAGGAACGGCAATTCGACAAAGGTCTGGGAGCGGCCGTCGCCACCATCGACGAGTTCCTTCCCGGGAAGTCCGGCCCCCAACGCGATGCGGCCCCCAAGGCCAACCCAGGGCCGAACGGCGGACAACGAGGTTCATTCATGGGCACTCTTTTGTTCTTTGGGTTCATCATCCTGGCGATCTGGCTGGTCCTGCGCGTGGTCGGCGCGATCTTCCGCGGGATCTTCGGCGGCGGCCAGTACCGCGCTCAGGGCCCGATGCGTCCTGGTTACGGACCCGGCTACGGCCCGGCGCCGGGTGGCGGCGGTTTCATGTCGAGCCTCTTCGGGGGCATCGGCGGCGCTCTCTTCGGCAACTACCTGTACGACCAGTTCTCGGGCCGCCATCATCACGGCGGCGGCGAGGCCCAGGGCTGGACCGGCCCGACCACGCCCAGCGACGGCGGCGGGATCGTGGGTGGAGACGACCCCAACCGAAACGCATCATGGGGCGGCGGTGACTGGGGCGGTGGAGACACCGGCGGCGGCGGTGACTGGGGCGGCGGCGGCGGTGACTGGGGCGGCGGTGGTGGTGGCGACTGGGGCGGCGGTGGTGGTGACGGCGGCGGTTGGTGAGTCGTCCGAAGCGACATGAAAATGAGGCGGCGAGTGCGGGTCCGGCACGATCAACCCGCCCTCGCCGCGTTTTCTTCCAGCGACGTCAACAGGCTGTTGATCGAGCCGTTAAGGTGCGTCTCTCGGATCGCCAGGGCGAACATGTCGGCCACGTCCACACTCCGAACGCGCTCGCGCACGGCGGTGCCTTCGACCCGCCAGGGTGAGACCGTGTTGGTCACGAAGATGCGAGGGACACGCGCGAGCGTCTCGGCCGCCCGACCCGTGAAAAGGCCGTGGGTCACGCAGGCCGCGAACATCGTGCCGCCGCGCTCGTGGATGGCCTTCTCAATCTCGGCGAGCGTGCTCCCCGTGGCGAGGATGTCGTCGGGCACGATCACCAGGGCCCCCGCGATCGGCTCGGCCGGTTCCTCGATGATCGTCGTGATCTGCGACTCCGTGTCCCCCAAACGTGTCTTGTTCGCATGCGCGAAGCCGACGCGCACCTCGCGACCGAACCGCTTCGCCAGGACCTTCTGCAAGGTCCCTTGAAACGCCTTGGTCCGCTTGGTCGCGCCCAGGTCGGGGGTCAGCACGACATAGCGGGCCCCCGCGGGAAGCTCGTCGGCGACGGCCCGCGTGAGGGGACACCGGGCCTCCAAATGGTCGAAGTTCATCTTCAAGGCGGCGGCCGCGTTCTGCACGGCGGCCGGGTTGTGGACGTCGATTGTGATCAGACGCTGGACGCCCGCGGCCCACATCTGGCGGACGAACGTGGCCGTGTTGATCGCCGCGCGGGGCTGGTCTTTCTGGTCCTGCCTCATATAAGGGAACATCGTGCCGATGAGGGTCACATCCGCGCACGAGGCGTCTTTCAACGACGAGACGAACAGGATCGTGCCCCAGACCTTCTCGTCGACCGCCTCGTCGGGGTCGGTGGCGAACGAGTCGATGAGGTAGACCTTGCGACCGCGGACATTGATCTTGGATCGGATGTAGCTCTCGCGGTCGTGCCGCCGCCGCTCCTCCTTCTCGGCCAGACGGAAGCCGGGCAGCCAATGGGCGTCGACCCAAGCCTCGATCCCGCGGGCCATCGCCGTGGCCCCGTTCATGGCGAAGACCACCGGCACCTGATCACCTTTCAAATCCATCGCGCGCCTCGATCGCCTGAGAACGGGGGGACCATCCACTCCCATTCTACGCGAAGCGGCGACGCGGTGGACCGCGAAGACGCGGGGCCTTCCCCCACGCCGCCGTCCCGCCGTTCACTCTTGCACGATGGGGGCCGACTCGCGAGAATCTCTGGACAAAACGTCAGATGGCCGGTGTGCTCAGGGAGGACCGTATCGTGATCAGTCTGCTCCGGGGTGTCTTGCGCGAGGTGCGCGAGGAGTCGCTCACCCTTGTCGTCGAACCGTTCGAGTTCGAGGTCCTCATCCCCGAGAACGCGCGCCGCGGCCTGCAATCCAAGCTCGGTGAGCGGATCGTCTTGCACACGATCTTCGACCTGGAGGGGAACCAGATGAGCGGGTCGCAAAGGCCCCGCTTGATCGGCTTCTTGACCCCCATCGACCGCGAGTTCTTCGACCTCTTCTGCTCGGTCGACGGCATCGGCGTGCGCAAGGCCCTTCGGGCCATGGTCCGGCCGATTCGCGACCTCGCTCGGACCATTCAAGACCAAAACGTGAAGGACCTGGCCACCTATCCGGGGATCGGCGAGGCCACGGCCGAACGCGTGGTCGCCAAGCTCCGACGCAAGGTCGGCAAGTTCGCGCTGATTGTGGCCCCAACGGGCGCGCCCGCGGCCGTGGCGACGAACGGCCAGGAGGAGTCGGCCGAGCCGGACGTCGTCCGCGACACGTATCAGGCCCTCCTCTCGGTGGGTCACACCGACAGCCAGGCCCGGGCCGCGATCGACCGTGTCCTCGCGGGCACCAAGAAGAAGTTCAAGAGCGTGCCCGACCTCATCGAGGCGATCTATCAAAATCAACGTGGATGAACCAAAGGGTCATTCCTGATGCCTCCCGAGAGCGCCCAAGGTCCGGACCGGATCGTCACCCCGAAGTCGGGCCGCTGCCCAAACTGCACCGGCCCCGTCGAACCGGCCGACGCCTTCTGCCCCTCGTGCGGGACCGCGCTGGCCCCCAAGGGAGAAGCCCCCGCGACCGGCCCGGCCTCGGCCATCGAGGCGACCCACTCCAGGGCCTTCCGTTGCGAGAGCTGCGGGGCCCAGGTCCATTGCGAGCCCGACTCCCGAAGCACGACCTGCCCCTTCTGCGCGGCCCCTTACGTCCTGGAAATCGACCCCAAGACGTCGGGTCGCGAAACGCCTGAGTTCGTCCTCGGGTTCGCCGTCGCCCCCGACGACGCCGAGAAGATCTACCGTGACTGGGTGCGCTCCGGCGGCATCTTCCGACCCGGCGACCTCGCCGCTCGGGCCCGCGCCGATGGCCTGAAGGGGATCTATCTCCCGTCGTGGTCATTCAGTTGCCGGGCCGATAGCACCTGGACCGCCCAGATCGGCGAACATTGGTGGCGAACCGAGACCTACACCGAGACCGACGCCAACGGCAACACCGTGACCAAAACGCGCCAGGTGCAAGAGACCGAGTGGTGGGGACTCTCCGGCGGCCACCACGCCTATCACAGCTTCTACCTGGTGAGCGGCTCGAAGGGCCTGGAACAGAAGGTGCTCGATCGCGTCGGGCCGTTCCAACTCCTCGCCCTGAAGCGCTACGCGCCCAGCTTCCTCGCCGGCTGGCTCAGCGAAGACCATTCGATCGCCAAGGAAGACGCCTATCCCCTCTCCGAGGCCGAGTTCCACCGCCGCCAGCAGGCCGCCATCGCCGCCTTCCTGCCCGGCGACACCCATAGCGGCCTTCAGGTCCAAACACGCTTCTCCCAAGTGAATTCCGACTTGATCCTTCTTCCCATATACTTGCGCAGCTACATCTACAACGGCAAACTCTACCGGACCTTGATCAACGGCCAGACCGGCAAGATTTGGGGACAGAAACCGCTCTCGGGCGTCCGGATCGGCGCCTTCGTCGGGGGCGTCATTCTGCTCTTGGTCCTGCTCTGGTTGCTCATCACGCTCCTCTCTCGCTGAGGTGACGTCCCGTGGACGCATTGACCCTGATCGATCGCTGTGAAGTGTGCGAGGCCCTCGTCGACGTCGAGGACCTCTTCTGCGCCAACTGCGGGACCGAAGTGCCCGACCAGGGCCGAGCGAAGACCCATCGCTTGGCCATCGAGGCCAAGAACTTCCAGTGCCGCGGCTGCGGCGCCGCCATGAATTACGACGCCAAGGCGCAAGGGCTCAAGTGCCCCTTCTGCGGTTCGCTCGACCTCGTGGCCGACGCCTCTCAAGGCATCCTCGCCCCCGAGTTCGTCCTCCCGTTCCGACTCGACCGCAATGAGGCCGAAGACCGCCTGCGCTCCTGGCTCGGCTCCAGTTTCTGGCACCCCCTCGACCTCCGCGCCGGCGCCCAGTTGACCGAGCTCCGCGCCGTCTATGTCCCCTTCTGGGTCTTCGCCACTCACGTGAGCACCCATTGGACCTACGACACGAGCCGGGTCCCCTTCGGGGCCAGCGCCTCGTGGTATCCGGTGAGTGGTCACCGTCTGGCCGAATACTCCGACCTCTGGGTCCCCGCCGGCGCCGGCTTGGACACGCGCGAGACCAACGCCATCTTCCCGTTCGACCTGAACGACGCCGTCGCGCCGGATCAGGTGGACCTGGCCAACGTGACCGTCGAGCAGTTCTCGGTCTCGCGCCGCTATGCGCGACCGCTTGCCCAGGAACGGCTGGAGGCCCTGGAAAAGGCCGTCCTCGCCGCCGAGGCCAACGCGGGGACCCGCAACCATCACGTGAATTGCCTGATGACCGGGGCCACTTCGCGACCGGGGCTCGTCCCCGTTTACGTCCTCGCCTATCGCTACAAGGGCACCCTCTATCGCTACGTGGTCAACGGCCAAACCGGCAACGCCACGGGCACGGCGCCGCTCTCGCTCGTCAGGTTCGGCGGCGTGATGGGCCTTGTCCTTTTGGCCATCGTCATCATCATCTTACTTGTAATGCTCTTTCGATAAGTCACGCCTCTTCATGCAAGGAGGGCCCCGATGAGGGAACCGATCATCACCGGCCGGCGCGACGAAGGAGACGAGCCGCCGCCGCGGGGCCCCAGGGAACAACGCGCCTTGGACCCGTTCGAGGAGAAGCTGCGTCCTCAACGGCTGGGCGAGGTCATCGGTCAACGCGCCGTGGCCGAACGCTTGGCCATCGCCCTGGAGGCCGCCCGCCGCCGCGACGAGGCCCTCCCCCACATCCTCTTCGACGGCCCCCCGGGACTGGGCAAGACCACCTTCGCCTCAGTCCTCCACAACGAGCTGGGTGTTGAACTCAACATCACGAGTGGCCCGGCCCTCGACAAGAAGATGGACCTGATGCCCTACCTGACCAACGCGGTCGAGCGCTCCATCCTCTTCATCGACGAGATCCACCGGATGCCCCGGGTCGTGGAAGAGTTCATCTACCCCGTGATGGAAGACTTCCGCGTGGACATCGTCTTCGGCGAGGGCATGGCCGCGCGGACCATCAACATGCCCCTCAAGAAGTTCACCATCATCGGCGCCACCACCCGAAGCGGCATGCTGAGCGGGCCCCTCCGCGACCGCTTCCACCTCCACGAACACCTCGACTTCTACGACGTCGACGACCTGGCCCGCATCATTCAGATCAACGCAAGCAAGCTGAAAACGACCATCGATGACGACGCCGCGATCGAGCTGGCTGAACGCGCCCGGGGGACGCCTCGCCTGGCCAACTCCCGCCTGCGGTGGGTCCGCGACTACGCCACGGCCCGCGCCAACGGCCACATCTCCAAGGAAATCGCCCACCGCGCCCTGGACATGCAGGAGATCGACCAGGCCGGCATGGACAAGCAAGACCGACGCTATCTCGACACGCTCCTCCGCGTCTTCCACGGTGGTCCCACCGGCGTCGAGGCCCTCGCCGCGACCATGTGCCTGGCCGTGGACACCCTGGAGGAAGAGGTCGAGCCCTACCTCCTGCGCCGCGAATTCATCATCCGGACGCCTCGTGGCCGCAAGGCCACCCCACGCGCCTACGACCACATGGGACTCGCCCGCCCCGCCTTCGACGACGGCCCTTTGTTCGACCCCCAACGACGCCTCTTCTGAACGAGGAGTTCCCCCCCATGCCCGACCCCCTCGTCGAGACCTGGCTCATCCACGACCGAATCAACCTCTACCTTCTCGACGCGATCGCCGAGGAGGCCCTGGCCGACGCCTTGCCCAAGTGCCGCACCGTCTCCGATCAGTTTGCGCACATTCATAACGTCCGTTTGATGTGGCTCAAGTCGGCGGCGCCCGACCTTTGGGAAGGTCTGGAAAAGCTCGAGACCAAGACGCTCGCCGCCAAGGGCAAGCTGCGCGCGGCCCTCCAGGCGTCGGGTTCGGCCATCGCCACGATGCTGGAGCGGGCGATCGCCGAGGGGGGCCGCGTGAAGGGCTTCAAGCCGCACGCCACCGCCTTCGTCGGCTACCTGATCGCGCACGAGTCGCACCACCGCGGCCAGATCGGCTGGACCCTCAAGCAGTCGGGCCACCCGCTCGACAAGAAGACCGCCTTCGGCCTTTGGGAATGGGGCACGCGCTGAGGCCGCCTGTGGACAAACCGCCGGCCCCGCCGTTTCCCATCGAAGGACGCATTCCATCCCAAGCAGGTCCGGAGTCCGCCGATGCTTCGCGCCCCGACCCTTTTCACGCTTCTGGCCGCGACCGCCCCCGCGTTCGCGCAAGGGCCCAACACCAAAGACGACCCGTTCGACGCCAACGTGAAGGTGGAGGTTCGGGTCGAGGCTTGGGTGCTGAACAGCGACGGAATCCCCACCCACGCGACCGCCGAATTCCCCAACGCCACCAACCCGAACCGCATCCTCAAACAGGACTACCACTTCACCATCCCTCGCCAACCCCAGAAGGCCGAGAAGCCGACACCCACCCCCTTCGGCCCGATCGGCGTGGCCCTGAACGGCGTCCCCTTTTACAACCCGTACAACGCCGAGGGCCGCGACGCCGTGCTCGGGCCTTTCGCCGAGGTCTTCGACTCCTGCTGTGGCCACCCCGACCCCATGGGTCGTTATCACTATCATAAGTATCCCGTATGCGTGAAATCACCGTTCACCGACCCGGAAGGAAAGCACTCGCCACTGATTGGTTATATGTTCGATGGTTTCGCCATGTATGGCCCCAATGGTCTGGATGGCGCCCCGCCGGCCGACCTGGACGAGTGCAACGGTCACGAGGACCCGGTCCGTGGCTATCACTACCACGCGACCGAGAAGTTCCCCTACTTGATCGCCTCCTATCGCGGGACGCCCGAGCCAAGCAACTTCGACCGCCCGCGCTTCCCCGGCCGGAACGGTCCGTTCGCCTTCCGACCGGGGCAGGGGCTTCCACCGCACCCGTTGATGCGTGTCCTGGACCGAAACGGCGACGGCGTGCTCTCCGCCGACGAAATCGCCCAGGCGGCCGACGCCCTCAAACAACTCGACCGAAACGGCGACGGCAAACTCTCGACCGAGGAACTCCGCCCGCGCCGCGATTGACGGGGGCCGCCGGGCGGATCGCATCCTCTCAGGGGGGGCCGGCCGAACCCGCCTCTTCCGCCTTGGTTGTCTCCCCACTTTCGGGTGGTATCGCTTCGGTCTCGTCCACGGGAAGGGCCTTCACCCAGAGTTGGACCCGACGCGGCGCGCCTTCCGACCCAGGCGGCAAAACCTCGGTCGCGTCGAAGTGGAACAGGATCGCCTCCTTGGCGGGGTCGAGCGCGATGGGTTGTCCGACGCCGGGCGTGTTGGAACTGAAGCCCCACTGTTTCCAGCCGAAGACGAAGGCGTCGGCGGGCAAGCCCAAGGTGTAACCCCCGCCGTTCTCCACATGGAGACTCATCTTCCCGCCCATTTGGCCTGGGTCCTTCAACCAGTGGAAAAGGACCTTGCGCCGGGTGCCGTCGGCCGTGTTGGTTGTGGCCACGTAGCCTTCGGCGGGAATGCGCGAGGCCATCGTCTTTTGCCCGGTCTCCTCGACCTCGATCCAGCAGCGGATTCGCCCTTGATAGTCGAACGACCAGGCGTTGATGTTGAGGATGGACGCCAACTGGTCGGCCGTGAGCGGGGCGGGAGTCACCATCGTCCCACCGAAGGCACCGCCCCCCGGCATCCCCATGGCCCCGGGCGGCATCCCGCCGCCCATGCCGCCCGTCACGACAAAGGGGGCCGGCATCGGCTTGGTCGGTACGGGCGTGGGAGGGGGCGGCGGGAGAACGACCGGCGAGCAGCCGACGGTCCCACACGAGACGAGGATCGACCAGAGAAGGGGGCGCCTGGGCATGTTCGAGACTCCGTGAGAGGTCGCTCCGGGACTGTCCCCGATTCTATTCGGACTCAGACGGAAGTCCTAGAGAGTGGTCCGGCTTGGGTTCGGGTTGGCGCCGAGGCGGACATCTGACCATAGGTATCCTATAACGGTGCCGCCGAGCGGTGTCGCGATGGGCCCCCGCGGGTCCAGAAGCGCGGGGGACGCGCCTTCCGGTCGCCCGAATCGATACGTCCCGAAAAAAGAGACCGGCCCGGACCACCGTCGGCGCGGACGGCGATCGGGCCGGTCTTGGGTCCGGCGGTCTCCTGCATGGAGAGGATTTGCGTGTGCCGCATTAGGCACGATTGCGTTTTCGGGATTTTCGTTCGGACCTGCGTTTGGCCCGTTTTTCGGCCGCTTCGCGGGCCCTCGCGACATCGCGAGTCGGTTCGGGGTTGGTTTTCGGGGTCGCCGAGGCCGGCGGGACCGGGGCCGCCACCGGCTTGGGCGATTTGGGGACCTCGACGACGGGCCCCGGGGTGGGAGGGGCATACGGCGCCATGATCCGGAGGGGCGGGGCGCTTTCCGGAGCGGGCCGAGGCTTCCACTTCGCGCGGTCTTTCGCCTCGGCGAGCTGTTCCTTCGGGGTGGTGGGCTCGGCGTCGTCGTCGACCACGGGGTCGTACGCGGGTTTGGAGGGCCCCTTGCCCTGTTCGCGTCGCTTCCGGATGCGTTCCAGCTCTTGGTCGGCCCGTTCGAATTGCCGATGGGCCTGGTAGTAATAACGGCTGAGGCGCAGGAACGCGGGGGAATCGTAGTGTCCCATTCCGGCCACGCCCATTTGCCGCCGAGACTCGTCGTCGTCGATCAGTTCGTCGGTCTCGATCGTCTCGAGACGTTCGATCTGATTGCGGCTCGTCTCCTTCATTTCGGCGGCGGTCCAGGTGGACATCTTCATGGGGTCGCGTTCCAGGAACTCCTCGGGGACGCCCAGCAAGCGGGCGGCGAGGAGTCGTTGGGACTCGTCCCAAGTGCCGTTTTGGTCGACGGTTTCGTCGAGATAGAGCCACCTTTCCCGGAGCCAGCGGGCCCCGTGAAGGGTGCCTTCCAGGCGAGCGACGACCACGCCCGGCCGTTTGGCGAGGCGCGCGCCCAGGTCTTCGGCGTCGGCCCGGCGATCGGCGTCCCACATGTTGGGGCACTGGGCCCGATCGCTCCAGTTGAGTCCGAAGAAGGTCTCGGTGTTCCAGGCGACGCGCGTGCGCATCAGACCGAGGGCGCGCTCTTCGATGAGGTCGCGTTCCCGGTTGGTGGCGGGCTGGAACTGTTCGGTATAGCGCGCGATGAGGCGGTCGACCTCTTCGCGCATCTCGGGCGGCATGACGATCCCCGCGCCGGAAAGGCCGTGTTTGAGGCCGTTCTCACGAGACCGGGCCTTCCCGCGAGGGGTCTTGGGCCCGGTGGACAATTGGGCGTTGCGTTGGTTGGCCCGCACGCGGGCCGGACTGACCGTGGGGGCCTCGGCCGCCACGACAACATCGTCGAGGGACATGACAGTGTCCTTTCTTTGAGGACCGAGAAATTGAAACTCCGGGCCAAACGGCCCATTCTTCCCTATCGACGAACTCTATGATAACGAATGAGGGAAAATGGAAGGAGTGGAGAAAACAATTCGAGAATGGGTCTCAATTGCCCGTAAACGAAACAAGGCGATTTCAGGTGGGATTGACCCAGACGTGTCCGGGGATTGGGAAGTCGTGGGTGACGGTCGAGTCGTCAGTCAAGCGGTAGACGTCGTATTCGACGTGTCGAAGAAGGGCGGCGATCTCGTCTTTGGGTAGGAAGGCGTTCTTGAAGCCTCCCTTGGCGATCTTCAGGACGTCCCAGCGCGAGAGGCCGCCGGAAAGTCGGGCCGCCACGAGATACTCGTCGGTCAGGGTGGACCGGCTGTGAAGGAAGCGGTTGTCCGTGTTCAGGCAAACGTCCATTCCTTCGTTCATGAACACACGAAGGGGATAGATTTCACGAGCATTTTCCATTTCACGCGCGTTTTCATCGGGCTCGTCGTTCGGCCGGCGCTGGTCCGGCTCGATGAAGAGGTTGGTGCTGACGTTACTGATGGGACAGAGTTCCATGCAGATGCCGCGGCCGACGCAGTACGCGAGGAGCTTGTGTTGTTCACGGAGGCGCAGGCCGTGGCCGATGCGTTGGGCGCCGAGGAGGTAGACGGCGTCCCAGATGCTGGAGGCGGTGGCCGCCTCTCCGGCGTGGATGGTGATCGGCGCGCTGACGACGAAGAGTTCGGCCATGCTTCTGCGGAGGTCGTCCACACTCACGTCCTTGTTGGCCTCGTCGCCGGAGAGGTCGAAGCCGACGACACGGCAGCGCGCCCACCAAGAGCCGGGGAGGTCGAAGCTGTGCATCGGGTCTTGGCAGCGCAACGGACGTTCCACGCCCCGTTCCAGATAGGTCCGCACGAGGGCGACGACATCACGTAGTTGGTTGAGGTCCTTGTGGCGCTTGGCCCCGAGGATCAGGTTGGTCCGGGTCCAAAGCTGCTTGCCCTTGACTTCCCGGCGCCAGCACAGGTGCCGGTACTCCGCCTGTTTCTTCTTGAGTTCCGTTTCTTCAGCTACAGCCTCGGAGTTCACGGCCGGCTTGATTCTGTCGGAGATCGCACCGGCGGCTTGCCGACGTCGATTGGGCGGGAAGGCGCCGAAGAAGAAGGCGGCGAGGTCGAAGGAGAGACAGAGCAGGTCGGTCGCGTCGTGCGGGTTCATGCCTGCTTGACAGTACCCGGTGGTGGCGCAACGGGGTTCGGCGTAGATCACGTTGTCTTTCACGTTCTGTCGGACGACATCGAAGCCCGCGAGGAGAAGGTTCTCCGGGAACTGGAGATGCTCCGCGCCGAGGAGTCCGGCGCCGCGGAGGTAACGCGCGAGGGTCCTGTGTTTGGGTTCGACCTCGGCGGGGTGGTCCAGGGGCATGGGGACGGACACGCATTGCTTCAGGTTGAGGGCCTGGAAGCGACCGCCGGCGGCGTTCTTGTCGAGTGGAAAGGTCGTGGCGCTGGTGAATCGAAATTCGGCCTTGAACTTCTCGACGATTTCACGGCCGATGTAGAACGCGCCGTCGGCCTCAACGAACTCCTCCAACTCAAGTTCCAGCCATTCGGGCTGATTCAGAAGTTGGATGAAGGAGTCGAGGATGCAGCGGACGGCGGTCCGGACGTTGGCGCCCACGCGTTTGAAGAGGAGTTCGAGCCAGGATCGCAAGCGTCCGTCCGGCGATTCGTCGTGCGCAACGGCCTTCTTGGTTTGGGCGTGACTCCAATTCCGCGAGACCCGGCGCAGGTGGTAGTCCAGCATCCGTTCGAGTTCGATCGCGAGCTGGGTCTTCGCGGTGTTGTCGTGTCCGGTCCAGACCTCACCCAAGGTGGGCAAGTAGGACCAGGGTCGAAGCAGGGCGTCTTCGAGGAGATTGACGGCCTGTTTTTCCTGGAGTTCTTGGAAGACCTTGAAGAGTCCTTTGCGCTGTTGCCCTTCGTTGGCATCGCGGTCTTCGCGGAGGCGTTTGAGTGCGAAGTGAAAGACGGTGATCGCGGTCACCAGCAATCCGCACGTCTCGAAAGACTTAATGGGTCGGTCGGGGCGCGTGAGCCAGGAGACCACCTGGTCGTACACCTCGAGATCGGGGATGCGCGGCTTGACGACTTTGCCCCCTTTCTCGCGGGGCAAACGGATGAAGCGCGCGGCCGCCCAGATCGCCTCGGCCGCGAGAAGGCGTTTTCGCCCGGGCGACTCCGGCAGGTTCCAGACGATGTTGGCGAGCAGGACGGTCTTGCAAACGTCGCTCACGAGCGTGGCCATCGGCTCGTTTGGCTTGTCAGCTTTGTCGACATGGCTGTACAGGGCATAGCCGGCCGTGTTGGCCGCGAGGGCGGCGACGGTGCGGAGGCTGATGGACGTGCCCATGTGGAAGTGCAAGTCGGCCTTGGGCAACCGCCTCACCCAGGGGCGGTTCCATTCGTCGCCGACGATCTTCTCGTGGAGTTGCTCGCTGCGCAGGCGGTTGGCGATCCGAGGTACGACGCCGTAGAGCACTCGGAAGTTCGGTCGGGAGTTTTGCGGTTCCTTCTTGACCGACCGTTTTCCCACCTGGGCGAAGGTGAGCAGTGCGGGTATCCCATAAACGCGCGATTTGGGGGCGAACGCCTCGGCCCCGTGGTTCAAGCAAATGTAACTATGGCCCGCGTGTTCGTTACGGCTGAGGACGAAGAGGTGGGGCCGTTCGCGTTTTCGGCCGTTGTCCTTGGTCTCTCGGCCTTTCTCGATCTCGTCGAGGGCGATGTCGAGCCACTGGACGATGGCCGGGCCGATGAAACGCGTCTTGTGTTCGGCCTCGACCAGGATGATGTCGTAGTCCCAGAGGCTGTGTTCGCCCTCGGTCGGCGGCGAGTCCTCGAGATCGAAGACCTTGTCGCTCTCGAGTATCTCTTTCACGAGGGGCGCGTGGCGTCGTACGACGATCTGCTTGCGGCCGATGGTCCGTTCGCGCCACCAGTCCATTTTGTCCCACCGGGAGTCTTCGAGAAAGTCGTAACCGGAGAGCGAGGCGACCAGTTTGAGTACGTCGGCCTTCACGTCTTCACTTGGTGGGCCTTTGGGCCCGAGGGCCTCCAAGATGTCCTTGAGTTCGCGGACCACCGTCACCATGTTCGCGGGGAAGTCACTTTCGGAGGCGTTGGCGACCTGGACGGCGGCTCGGTCGAAGATGCGGATGTGGACCGAGTTGTTCACCTGGGCCGCCAAAACCAGGGCTTTTCCCTGGGTACGGAGCTCGCCCGCGTCGTGTACGCGGGGACACTCGAGCTGGAACGGCGCGAGGTCCACGCAATCGAGTTGGACATCACCCTCGACAACACCCTGGACCTCACGAGACCGGAAGGCGGCGGCGAAGGCCAGGGCGAAATCGCTGCTGAGCGCCTCGCGGCGATGATCGTCGCGGACGTAGTCCTTGACGGCGAGCACCTTGATCGGCGTCGATCCATCGGGACCACGTTTCGAATCGGCCGCCCAGGGGGCCGTCGCGTGCATCAGGCATTTCCCCAAGTCCCTGTAAATGTGAAACATTTCCATTTTTGAGTAGATGATATTACGTTTGTGCGCGTATACGGTCAAAATCACGTTAAGTCTGGCAACTTGCCTATGTGCTTCTTGGGTCTCTTGGGGTGTCCTGGCGTTTTTCACGCGGGTCGTCCAGGTTTGTTTTCTTCTCTCCAATTCGGCGCATCTGCGCAGGTATTCGGAGCGTCTCTTTTCCAAATGGTAGAGTCCCGGCTCTTTTTTCATCCATTCCAGCGCACCGAGTTCCTTCTCGGCCGCGTTTTCGCGTCGCCGACCGAGCTGATGAAAGAGCGCAAGGTCGCGGAGGAACTCGGCTTCCTTGATCTTCTTGAATGGGTCTGCCAGTTCGGGGACAGGTGGCTCACTCGGCGAATCGTGTCCCTCTTCCAAGGCGGTCCCGCCGGGCGATTGCTGGTCTGAGGAATCGGGCGATTTGTGGAGCGAGCCCAGCCAGTGTCTCAGTCGTTTCTTCCGTTCGACGACTTTCCAGAGCCGGCCCACGTCTTCGCGCCAGGCCCGGAGCTCGGGCATGGTCAATCGGAAGAGCCGCGGGTGATTGAGAAGTCGAACGATGCCGCTTCCGAATCGTTTCCTCTGGGAGACGGTCCCCCAACCATATCCCTGGACCATGCGCAAGAAAAAGTCGTTCAGTTGTCTGTTGCGGTTTCCCTTTTCGTCGTGCCTCTTGACATCCAGAAACGCGATCGCGGCGTTCCAGGACTCAAGATCTTTTCGATCGGCCAGTGTTTCCTTGAGGTCCTTCGAGAAGAAGTCGCAGACTTCCTCGAAGTCCGCGTGGTAGTCGATCACGATCAACCAGGGCACGGAGAAGTCGGGGCCCGAATTCGCATCATTAAAATGAAGATTCGTCAAAGTATCCCAATCTTTGATGATGACGGCCTCGGGTACGAGGCCCGTCGCCTTCTTGGCCTTGATATCCTCCTCGACGATTTTCTGGACCTCCTCATGTCTCTGACGGCCTTTCGCGTTATTCACGCCCAGGGGCGCGACGGCGACATGGAGCCTGGGCAAGCTGGTCTCGCTCATCGGTGGTCTCTCCCGGACTTTGACAGATGTGGACAGGTCAACACGAAGACGCTGGGCGCCTTTGAATAGTGGCGACGCCGTCTTGTCCGGAGGAGATGTGCGAAGCTCTATCAGGACTTCATGTCACACTTCGACCCACCCATCAGCTTCCGGGCAAGCCATGCGCATATCACAGGTTATCCCGCTGGTCGTCAGGGCACAAGTCACATGTCGGTTTTTTGCCGATCCAACTTTCGATTCGGGCGGGTCCGTTGGGTCTGCTTTGACGAAGACCAACCGTTCCGCCTTCAGCCCCTCTTCGCGACCGCTTGCACCACCGCGATTCGTCGTTCGCTCAGGTTTCGGGCGACGTTCTGGAGCTTCGTCCGGGCGGTGGGTCCGAGCAAGAGGTGGATGCCCAGCGGTGGTGGTCCTTGGGCTTCCAGACGTGCCGTCGCCGCTTCGAACCAGGCCCTGGCCGCTTCGCCCCTGTCCAGCCAGACCGCGACCTTCAGGCCAACCGACTCAATCTCTCGTCGCGCTTCGGCGGGCGAGACCAGGTGGCTGATCGACGCCTCCTCCGCCCAAGGGACGGGGAAGTGGGGCGGGCCGCCTTCACCTTGGAAGATGTCGTGAAAGAGGAGCGTCCCGCCGGGTCGGAGCACCCGGGCGATCTCGCCGTAGAAACGGGCCTTCGCGCCGATGTTCATCTGGACGTGCTCCGTCCAAACAAGGTCGAACGAGGCGTCGTCGAAAGGTAAAGAAATCGCGTCGGCCCGGCGGAAGGTGACGCGGTCTCCCAGACCGACCAGCGTCGCGAGGCGCGCGGCCGCGTCCACGTATTCTTGTGTCAGGTCCACACCGGTGACGTCGCAATGGAACTCCGAAGCGAGGAAGCGGGCCGAACCGCCCAGGCCGCAACCGACGTCGAGCACGCGCCGGCCCTTGGGAATGTCCACGAGGCGGGCCAGGTCGAGGGTGGCCTCGCGCCCGCGGACATGGAACTCATCGACCGGGGCCAGGTCGAGGGTGGTGAGGCGATCGAGGTCCTTCCCGGCGGCCTTCAGCGCCTCCAAGACGGTCGCGAGGACCCGACCGCGACCGTAGTGGGACTCGACGTTTGAAGAGGGGTCGTTCATGCGACTGGCCCCACCTGACGGAAAAGGCGTGTGAGTGGAAGACGCCCCGATTCTACTCCAATACGGTCCCGTGGGTCCGCGCTTCCAAGCCTATCAGGGCCGTTTGGCCGCGGCGGGCGGGGCGGGCATGAGTACCCTTTCCACCCAGGTCGTGTCCACGCGCCCTTCGATGAAGTCGGGATTGCGGAAGAAGCGACGGTGCAAGGGGACCGTCGTGGCGATCCCGTGGACCTCGATCTCGTCGAGCGCCCGGCGCATGATCGCCATCGCGTGGTTTCGGTCTCGGCCGTGCGCCAGCAGTTTTCCGACCATCGAATCGTAGTTCGGCGGCACGCTGTAGCCGGGCCTCACGTGGCTGTCCCAGCGCACTCCGAAACCGCCGGGGATGCGCAGGTCGGTGATCTTCCCTGGTGAGGGTCGGAAGTTGTGGTCGGGGTCTTCGCAGTTGATCCGGCATTCGAAGGCGTGGCCGATCTGGGGAACGTCGGCCTGTTTGAAGGGCAGGGGCTCGCCGGCCGCGATCAGGATTTGCTGCTTCACCAGGTCGATCCCCGTGACCAGCTCCGTCACGGGGTGTTCCACCTGAATGCGCGCGTTCACTTCGATGAAATAAAAGTTCTCGTCGCGATCGACGAGGAACTCGCAGGTGCCCGCGTTGACGTAGCCGCATTGCTTGGCCAGGCGCACGGCCGATTCGCAGAGGCGCTTGCGGGTCTTCTCGCTGATGTTGGGCGAGGGCGACTCCTCCACCAGCTTCTGATGGCGGCGTTGCAAGGAGCAGTCGCGCTCCCAGAGGTGAACGCAGTTGCCCTGGGAGTCGGCCATCAACTGGACCTCGACGTGGCGGGGGCGATCGAGGTACTTCTCGAGATAGACGCTCGGGTCCTTGAAGGCGGCCTCGGCCTCGACGCGGGCCTGGCCCATGGCATTGAGGAGCTCGGCCTCTTCGCGACAAACGCGCATGCCCTTGCCGCCGCCGCCCGCCGCCGCCTTGATCATCACTGGATAGCCGATGCGCTCGACCAGCTCGTAGCCCGCCTCTGGCGTCTCGAGACGGCCGTGGCTGCCGGGAACGGTCGGGACGCCGGCGGCCGCAGCGGCATCGCGCGCCGCGACCTTGTCGCCCATCAGGCGGATCGACTGCGCCGTCGGGCCGACGAAGATCAGGCCCGCAGCCTCGACCGCGGCCGCGAATTCGGCGTTCTCGGCGAGGAAGCCGTAGCCCGGATGGATGGCATCGGCACCGGTCGCCTTGGCGGCCGCCAGGATAGCCTCGCGATTGAGGTAGGATTTGGCAGCCTGCGGCGGGCCGATGTCGACCGCCTCGTCGGCGAGGCGCACGGCGAGCGAGTCCTTGTCGGCCTTGCTGTGCACCTGCACGGTGGCAATGCCGAGCTCCTTGGCCGCCCGGTTGATGCGCACCGCGATCTCGCCGCGGTTGGCAATGAGAAGCTTACGGATGGGCATGGCGTTCGGCCGTCCGGGCTTGCCTGGCTCGTGCTGCGCTCAGAGCGCCCGAGCCGTCGCAGCCTAGACCTCCACCTCCACCAGAGGCTGGCCGGCCATGACGGCCTCCTCGTTCTCGGCGATGAAGCGCACGATCTTGCCGGCGAGCCCCGCCTTCACCTCGTTGAACGACTTCATCACCTCGACCAGCCCGACGGTGTCGTCGGCGCCGACGCTGTCGCCGTCGCTCTTGTAGACGGGCTTGTCGGGGGCGGGCTTGCGGTAGAACGTACCCGGAAGGGGTGACAGGATCTGCTTGGTAGCCATGGAGTCCTCGTGAGGTGTTGGTGCCTGCGAGCGTCCGGAGGCGGGCGGCTCAGTGGCGGTGAACGTAGGGGTGCACGGCGTTGCGCACCGCGATGGCGATGGCGACCGCGTTCGGGGTGTCGGAGTGCACGCAGATGGCGTCGGCGCCGACGGAAACATCGTTGCCGGCGACGGAGCGCGTCTTTCCCTCCTCGACGGCGCGCAGGCAGCGGGCAGCTGCCTCGGCCGGGTCCTTGGCGTCGTGCTCGCGCGTGATGATCAGGCCGCCCTCGGCGTTGTACTCGAGGTCGGCGTAGTATTCGGCGACGAAGGCGTGGCCGCGCGCCGTGTACACCTTCTCGTGCAGCGTGCCCTTCATGCCGTAGAGCGGCACCCGGTAGACGTCGGCGGCATCCGCCACCGCGTTCGCCACCTCCTCCATGCGGGCAGCCATGCCGTACAGCGACCCATGCGGCTTGATGTGGTTGAGCGTCATGCCCTCGGCATCGAGGAAGGCCTTCAGCGCTCCGACCTGGTAGAGGATGCAGTTAGTCAGCTCCTCGCGGCCGATCTTCATCTCGCGTCGTCCGAAGCCCTGCAGATCCGGCAGGGAAGGATGCGCACCGACCTTGACGCCGTGCTGCTTGGCGAGGCGCACGGTCTTGCGCATGTGATTGAAGTCCGAGGCGTGGAAGCCGCAGGCGACATTGGCGACATCGATCAAGGGCATCAGGCCCTCGTCATCGCCCATCTTGTAGAGGCCGAACGCCTCCCCCATGTCGCAGTTGATCAGGGTCGTCTTCATCTCATCCCTCCGTTGGCGCACGTGCCAGGGCAATCGGCGCCGGAGCTACG
Organism: uncultured Isosphaeraceae bacterium; assembly: GCA_937858365.1. GTDB lineage: Bacteria > Planctomycetota > Planctomycetia > Isosphaerales > Isosphaeraceae > CALLYK01. Next base: position 25,970 of record CALLYK010000174.1, read on the forward strand.
GGCAGAGTGACCGTACGCTCCAGCGCCTCAGGCGCCCCCCGGCGCCTCCGCCGAGGGCTGAGCGTGCACCGTTCTCCGGCTTTGGATCGGAGACCCCATCGGCGCACAAGCCCTGCGGCAGCATCGTTGCATTCCTCGTTTCCGCCTGCGATCAGGCGTTCTCGTTGCCGAGCAGCCGCCAGGCCGTCGGGGTCGCAAGCGCGGCGATGGCGACCTTCAAGAGGTCCCCGAGCAGGAACGGCTGCACACCGAACGTCCACGCTCCTGCGGCGCCGATGTGCGCAGTGAGCACCGCATAGCCGAGCGCGAAGATGAGGGCATCGGCGATCAGGAAGGCGGCGAGCGAGCGCAGCCAGCCGCTCGTGCGGCCGGTCAGGGCGCCGACCAGAGCGGCGGCGATGGGGAAGGCCATCAGGTAGCCGCCGGTCGGGCCGACCAGGTGCTGAGGGCCACCGGCGAGGCCGGCGAACACCGGCAGTCCGGCGGCGCCCTCGATCAGATACAGTGCCACGGTGGCAAAGCCGAGCCATGGGCCGTAGGCGGCGCCGATCAGCAGCACGGCGAGCGTCTGCATGGTCACGGGCACCGGCCAGAACGGCACCTGGATCTGCGCCGATACGGCGAGGATGAGGCTGCCGAGGGCGGCGAGGAGCACCTGCAGCAGCAGGCTGGTCCTGGAGGCGGGCCAAAGGGCGGAGGCGAGTGTAGAGCTCATGTCGAGGACATCCCCTCTTCAGTTGCGGAAGGCTGGCGGCGCGGAGCAAGGGTCCGCAACCGTGCCCGGCCTAGCACGCCGGATCCACCCCGGCGAGCGGTGCGGGTGGTCGCCGGCCATCGATAGCGCATGGCCGGCGACCTGTCAGTCATGTGCCTACTTCGAGGTCAGATAGTCGACCGGGATCTTCTCCGAGATGGTCCACTCGTCGACCACCTTCGGCTTGCCGTTCTCGGTGTCGACGATCAGGTAGCGGCCACGGTTCTGGTGGTGGATCTCGCTGGTGAAGGTGCGCGGGCCAAACAGGGTCGGCTCATCCTTCATCTTCTCGAGCTCGGCCACCACGGCGGCGGCGTCCGTCGACTTGGCGCGCTCGACGGCCTTCGCCCAGACGTCGATCAGCACGTAGCCGGGATAGACGTACTGGCTGGAGGGATCGCCACCGGTCACGGCCTTGTACTTGGCGTTGAACTCGTTGACCTTCGGGTTCGGATCGTCGCCGTAGATCGAGCCCTGCACCGGCACGAAGAAGTTCGACAGGTCCGGCGTGGCGTTCAGCCAGTAGCTGCCATCGACGCCCGAGCCGTTGAGGATCATCGACTTGATGCCTGCGGCGCGGATCTGCTTGATGGCCGAGACGGCGCCGGGCATCATCGTGCACAGCATGATCGCATCAGGCTCCTTGGGCAGGCTCTTGATGCGGGTGATCTGCGAGGCGATCGAGGGATCGTCGTTCTTGAAGGTGTCCTCGCCGACCAGCTTGGCGTCCTTCAGGCGCGGCATCATCCAGTCGAAGCCGTCGCAGATGCCCTTGTTGTACACGGTCCAGCTGTCGAGCAGGCGGTAGAAGTCGCGGGCGTTCTTCTTGTTGTACGCCCACTCCGCCATGGTCGCGCCCTGCACGGCCGCGAGCACCGAGGCCGAGAAGGAGTAGGGGCCGACGCCCTGGATGCCGGCCTTCACCGACTCCGCGCACAGGAAGAACGAGACCTTGCCTGCGGCCTGGGCCTGCAGAGCTGCCGGGGCGCCGAAGTCGTAGTCGCACGAGACGATGACGAGGTCTGCACCCTGATCGAGGACCGCGAGGCCGGCCTTGGCGCCCTCGGCCTGGTCGGTCTTGGTGTCGGCGAACACGGCTTTGATCTGCTTGCCGAGCAGGCCGCCGGCCTTGTTGATCTCGTCGATGCGGATGAGCGCGGCATCCTGGGCCGGCTTGTCGTAGGCGGTCATGAAGCCCGAGGCCGCGGTGGCGAAGCCCACCACGATCTGATCGCCAGCGTACGCTGGCGCGCACCACAGCGCGGCCGCGGCCGTCAGGGTGCCAAGGGTCAAGGCAAAGCGCATGAGCGTTCCTCCAATGTTGTCACGCAGACTATCCAGTCCATTCCTCGGGGTGCCCTGCCGCATGGCTCAGGCACCCTTGGAAGCTCCTCCGAAAGGCCAGCCACTCCAGGTCAGCTCCCGGTTGCGGGTGAGGCCGGCGGGCAAGAACATCAGAATCGCGACCATGATGAGACCGATGGCGATCTCCTGGACGCCGTTGGGGATGCCGATCACGGTGCTGCCCACGGTCACGCCCTTCTCCAGATCGCGCAGGAGCTCGATCAGCGCCGACAGCACGACGACGCCGACCACCGCGCCCGTCAGGCTGTACATGCCGCCCACGACCAGCATGGCCAGAGTGATGAAGGTCGTTCGCAGATAGAACGACCCCGGATTCACGATCGAGAGGAAGTGCGCATAGAGGGCACCCGCAAGCCCGATGATGAAGGCGCTGACGACGAAGGCGATCAAACGTTCACGCACGATGTCGATGCCCGAGGCGCTGGCGGCGACCGACTCGTCGCGCGCTGCCCGCAGCGCCAGGCCCGAGCGCGAGATGGCGTAGAGATACGCGATGATGATGGCGACCGTCGCCCCGATCCAGCCGATCCAGACGTTCATGGTGGGTGGGGTGCCGACGATGGAGCCCTGGCCGCCGGTGACCGAGTCCCAGTTCGAGTAGACGTTGTTGACAACGCCGAGCAGCCCGAAGGTTGCGATGGATGCGGCGATGCCCGACAGCCGCATGATGATGCGCCCGACGATGAGGGCGAACACGGCCGCGAGCAGCCCAGAGAGCGGCGTGGCGATCCACATCGGAAGCTGTGAGTGCAGGATGAAATCCGGGAGCCCCCTCAGCGTCACGGATTTCATGAACGGCGGAATGGTGAGCCAGGCGGTCATGTAGGCGCCGAGGCACATGAAGCTGATGTGGCCGAACGACAGCACGCCCGAGTTGCCGACGAACACGTAGAGCCCGGTCACGACCATGATGTTGATGAGCATCTCGACGACCGTGCGATTGAAGGGCCGGTTGCCGAGCCAGTACGTCAGTGCAGCGATGACCAACAGTCCGAGGATGAGCATCACCGGCGTCGAGATCGTGCGCCACAGGACGGAGGAGCGTTGCGGCATCGGCTACACCCTCTGCTTGGCCGACTTCGGCGCGAACAAACCCTGCGGACGCACGAGCAGTGCCACGATCACCGCCCCGTAGACGAACGCATCCCGGAAGACGCGGGCATCGTGCGGCAGCGTCGCCTGGAAGATGACGCTCGCGGCGCCGATGAGGAAGCCGGCGGCGACCGCTCCCTCCAGGCTGCCGAGGCCGCCGATCACGGTCGCGATGAAGGCGATCAGCATGACGTTGGCGCCCATGTTGATGTCGGCGGTGCCGGAGTTGGTGGCGAGGATCAGGCCGATGGCAGCCGCCAGCATGCCCGAGATGGCGAATGCGAGGAGGATCACGCGATTGGCGCGCACGCCCAGCATGCGGGCCATGGTGAAGTTCTCGGCCGCCGCCCGCATCTCGAGGCCGTAGCGCGTGCGCTTGAGGAACAGCGTCAGCAGCACGAGCACCACGATGGTGACCAGGATGGTGATCACCTGCAGCATCGGAATGCGCGCCCCGAAAATCTCCACCGGCAGGCTGAGGTCGGGCCATAGGGTGACGGACTTCGGCCGGCTGGAGAACAGCATCAGGAGGAAGTGGCGGATGACGAAGCCGAGCGCGAACGAGGCGATCATCATGGTGGCGGGGTTGGCATTGCGGAAGCGCCGGTAGACGAGGATCTCCGACAGCATCGACAGCAGGGCCCCGACGGCCAGCACGAGCGGCACCAGCACGTAGAAGGGCAGATTGCCGGCAAAGACGATGGCTGCGGCGTCCGTCGAGGGCCACAGCAGCGCGAAGACGCAGAAGGCCATGTAGTCGCCGTGCGCGAAGTTGACCAGGCGCATGACGCCGAAGATGAGGGCGATGCCGAGCGCACCCAGGGCATAGAGGCTGCCGAGGTTCAAGGCGTCGAAGGCGATCTGCAGGAGGGCGGTCATGGCCGGCGTCCCCCAGCAGGCGAGAGCAAACGTGCGGCATCGCCTCCATCGCCTTCTCCCATCGGGAGAAGGTGCCCGAAGGGCCTGTGAGGGGTATGAGGTCGCCGCCAGACGCGTCCGGCTCCACGGCCGCAAGCCCCCTTATCCGGCGCTTCGCGCCACCTTCTCCCGAGGGGCAGCCCGCACTCAGGCACCTGCCGCAAGGAGAGGAGAGTCCGGCGCTTTGTACGCTCGCTGGATGCGGGGCGGGGAAAGGTCCCGGACCTTCGTCGCGCCGTTGGCGCGCCGAATTCCGAGAGGCGTGCGGCGGTGACAACCAGCCATGGGTTTCGCATCCCGGAAGCCGGCGCAACTTCGCGACGGCTGTCCGGGACCTTCACCCTACGTTGCGAAAGCGCTTGGGTCGATGCACCGCACATGATCAGTGGTCCCCGAAGCCGAAGTAGGCCGCCTTCAGGCGCTCGTCCTTGACCAGCTCCTTGGCGTCGCCCTCGAGCACGATGCCGCCACCGCGCAAGAGAATCATGCGGCCGCCCGTCATCTGCGCCCGCGTCGAGCTCTGCTCGACGATCAGCAGCGTCAGCTTGCGCTGCTCGCGCAGGCGCATGAGGATCTCATACACCTGATCGATGATCTTCGGTGCCAGACCGAGCGAGGGCTCATCGATCGCCATCAGGCGCGGCGAGGCCATCAGTGCACGCCCGATGACCAGCATCTGCTGCTGGCCGCCAGAGAGCATGCCGGCGGGCGTGTGCCGCCGCTCGGCAAGGATCGGGAACTCGCGGTAGACGCCGTCGAGATCGGCAGCCACCTTCGACTGGTCGGCCCGCATGCCGGCGCCGACCTTGAGGTTCTCCTCGATGCTGAGGGAGCCGAACACGTGGCGGCCTTCGGGCACCAGGGAGAAGCCGTGCCGCGCGATTGCCTCTGGCGCCGCCCCCGTGATCGGATCGCCGCCCAGCGTGATGCTGCCCGAGACCGGCGGCACCACACCGGCGATGGCATTGAGCAGGGTGGACTTGCCGGCGCCGTTCGGCCCGGTGACGAACAGGATCTCGCCCTCCTGCATGTGCACGGACACGCCCCTCAGCGCCGTGAGGCGACCGTAGCGCACGGTGATGTCGTCGACCGCCAGCATGCTCATCGCCCCGGCCTCCAGCCAGTTGTGCGCGGCTCGGCGGCCGGCGACGGCAGGACGACGGCATCGCTCTGTGTGCCCATGTAGGCGTGGCGCACGGCATCGCTCTTGCGGATCTGCTCCGGCGGCCCGATCTCGATGATCTCGCCCGAGTCGAGCACGAAGATGCGCTCGCACACCTCGAGCACGAGGCCGATGTTGTGCTCGATCAGCAGCACGCCGATGCCGAGCTCGCCGGCGATGCGCCGGATGACCTGGGCGAGGTCGCGGCTCTCATGCGCCGACATGCCGGCCGCCGGCTCGTCGAGCAGCACATAGCGCGGCTTGCACATGAGGGCGCGGCCGATGGCGACGCGCCGCTCGTCGGTGTACGGCAGGGCGCCGGCGATCGTGTCGGCGAGATGCGAGATGCCGAGCCACTGCATGCTCCGCTCGGCCTCGGCGATGGCGACGCGCCGCGACAGGCCGAGGCCGATGCCGGTCACCTCGAGGTTGTCGAGGACCGGCAGCTCACGGAACAGGCGGCCGGACTGGAAAGTGCGGGCGATGCCGAGGCGGCGCAGCTTGTGTGGCACGATGCTGTGCGCGGGCTCGCCCTCGACCAGCACCTCGCCCTCGTCGACCGCCTGGAAGCCGGTGAGCACGTTGACGAGGGTCGTCTTGCCGGCGCCGTTGGGGCCGATCAGCCCGGTGATGCGTCCACGCGGAATGGCGAGGTTGACGCCGGTCAGCGCCTTCAGGCCCTCGAAGCTGACGCTGACGTCCCGGGCGACGAGCTCGCCGCCCGTCTCCACGCCGCCAACCGCGACCTTGTCTTCGGTCGTGCCCGACGTCACGCTCGCGCTCCCCGTACCAACTCACGCATCGGGCCTGCAGTCCCCTCGCGCCGGATGCCGCGCGGCATCATTCCTGAACGGGCCCCGGATTGCAAACCCTTGAGCATGAGCGGGCGACCGCCGGTCGCCCCAACACAAGGCCCGCCGCCTCGAGCTGGGACCTCCCACATCGCCACGCTCACGCCGCCCGCTGGATCAGGTAGGAGCCGCCCTCGTGCAGCTCGACCTTCCAGCCGGGCTCGACGACGATGGTGGTGGTCACCTCCTCGATGACCGCGGGCCCCGAGAGCTTGTCGCCGGCGCCCAGCTTGCCGCCGTCGTAGATCGGCGTGTCGGTCGGCGAGCCGTCGGCGCTGAAGATGACCGCGCGCCGGCCCTTGAGGGCACCTGGCACGCTGCCGCCGGCGGCGATGCGTGGCGGGCTCGGATGATCGATGCGGCCGTAGAGCGTCGACTCGATGTTCACCACCTCCACGCCGCTGTGCCGCTCGGAGTAGGTGTAAAGCTGCTCGTGGCGCTTGTGGAAGGCTTCCTTCACCTCCTCGATGGTGAGCGAGTTGATGGGGAAGTTGTCGATCTCCACCGTGCACTCGTGCACCTGGCCGACGTAGCGCATCTCGAGCGAGCGTTTGATGTCGATGTGATCCTTGTCGAAGCCGTCGGCCTCCAGGTGCTCGCGACCCGAGGCCTCGATCTGCTTGAACAGCGTATCGATGCGCTCGTAGGCCGCCTCGCTGTCGAGGCGCAAGGGCGCGGTGGCCATGTAGTTGTACTTCACGTCGGAGATGATCTGGCCGAAAGCGCACAAGCCGGAGGCCAGCTTCGGCACCACCACGCGATCGATGCCCATCTCGCGGGCGATGGCCGTGATGTGCGCGGCCGTGGCGCCGCCGGCGCAGACGAGCACGAAATCGCGCGGATCGTAGCCGCGCTCCACCGACACGCGGCGTATGCCGTTCACCATGTTGTTGTTGACGATGGTGTACATGCCGTAGGCGGCGCGCTCCGGCGTCAGCTTCAAGGGCTCGGCGATGCGCTTCAGCGCCGCCACCGCCCGGCTCTTGTCGAGCGGTAGCTTGCCGCCGAGCAGGCCATCCGGGTTCAGGTAGCCGAGCACCAGGTTGGCGTCCGACACCGTGGGCTCGGTGCCACCTTGCGCGTAGCAGGCGGGGCCGGGAAGGGCGCCGGCGCTCTGCGGGCCGACCTGCAGCAGGCCGAGAGTGTCGATCCATCCGATGGAGCCGCCGCCAGCGCCCAGCGTCTCCACCTGGATCATCGGCACGCCGATGCGGTAGCGCAGAAAGTCGACGTTCTTGTTCAGATTGGTGATGCCATCCTTCACCAGCGTGATGTCGAAGGACGTGCCGCCCATGTCGACGGTGATGACGTTCTGACTGCCGAATGGTGCGGTGACGTACAAGCCTGCCGTCGGACCGGAGGCGGGCCCGGAGTTGATGGCGTAGACGGAGCGGTCGGTCATTGCCTGGCCGATGGCAAGGCCGCCGTTGGACTGGAAGTAGCGCACCGGATACTTGGCGCCGAGAGAGCGGAAGTAGCCATCGACGGCGTCGACGTACTTGCGCAGCACCGGCGACAGGTAGGCGTTGGTGATCGCCGTCGAGGTGCGGGTGTACTCGCGCACCTGCGGGTAGAGCTCGCTGCCCACGGTGAGGTTCACGCCCGGCAGCATCTGGCGCACGATCTCGGCGGCGCGCTTCTCGTGCGCGGGGTTGAGCACCGACCATACGAAAGAGATGGCGACCGCCTCCACACCCTCGCGGCGGAACAGCTCACAAGCGGCGCGCACATCGTCCTCGACCAGCGGGGTGCGCACGGACCCGTTGGACAGGATGCGCTCGCGCACGCCTTTGCGCAGGTAGCGCGGCACCAGCATCTTGGCTGGCGGATACTCCGGATCGTAGCGGTAGCCGTCCTCCTTGTGCCCGAGGCGGATCTCGATCGAGTCTTCGTGCCCGGCGGTGGCGATGAGGCCGACCTTGGCGCCTTTATGCTGGATGAGCGCGTTGAGGCCGACCGTGGTGCCGTTGATGCACAGGTCGCAGTTGGAGACGATCTCGGCGGGTGTCGTCGTGAGGTCCTCGGCCAGCAGCTTCAGGCCGTTCTCGATCGCCCTCGTGGGGTCGTTCGGCGTCGACAGTGCCTTGAACAGCCGCACCTTGCCGCTGTCGTCGGCGAGCACGAAGTCGGTGAAGGTGCCGCCGGCATCGATGCCGACCCGATATTTGCTGCGCATGCTCGCTTCCTTTCTACCGCCCTCACCGCTTTTCACGGGGAGAGGGTTCGGGGTGAGGGCAGCCTCACCCGCACATATGCCTCAGTCTGAGCCCTCTTCCCCTGATAGCGGGGCCATCGCATTCGGCCGTCGTGATGCTCTACTCGACCCCTCACCCGCCCTGCCGGGCACCCTCTCCCCGAGGGAGAGGGGATACGACTCCAGCCGCCTTCTCCCGTGGGGAGAAGGTGCCGGCAGGCGGATGAGGGGTTGCTCTCTGCTCAACTTGCGATAGCCCTGCCCGAAACGGGGGAGACGGAGATGCGTCAGGCGCCGATGCTTGGCCGGCCGGCGGCCCTCAGCGCTTGTGTCGCCGCCATGTCCACCTCCAGCGTCGCCGCATTGCCGACAACGACGCCGTAGTCCGCCTTGGCGCCCTCGATGGAGACAAGGCCGTTGCGGATGTCCTCGATCACCATGGCCGTCGGCCGCTGGTACGGGTTGCCGTACCCGCCGCCGCCCGGATTGAGGTTGGTGACGCTCTGGCCCGGCTTGATGGTCTCGATCACGTTCTTGCGCACCACCTCGGTCTTGCCGTCGCGCTTGATCTCGAGCCGCCCTACCTTCTGATCGGTGAGCCTGGAGGCGGCGCCCGCAGCACCCATGGCGGGGATGCGGCGCCCCTCGCCGAAGGTGATGATGGTCATGTCCTTGTCGAGCGGCTCCACCTCCCAAGCGGTGCCCGAGCCGCCACGGAACATGCCGGCTCCGCCTGAATCGGTCATCAGCGAGTAGCGGTGGATGATGATCGGGTACGAGTACTCCAGCAGCTCGATATCGCCCGAGGTCAGCGCGCCGAAGCAGCACTCCGGCCCGCAGGCGTGCCAGCCGTCCTGGTGCGGCGTGGCGCCGGCGCCCGAAATGATGGTGGCGAGCACCATCGTGACGTACTCCTCGTTGTGCCGCGTGTCCCAGCCCGCCATGTTGAGGCCGTTGGCGTGCCCCCACGATGCCGCGACCTTGGCCGGCATCGCCTTCTCGAAGGCGAGGCGCACGGCGTCGGTCAGCGTCTCCATCGGCGTCGTGGTGCAGTTCATGTGCGGGGCGGGCTCGACCGCGTTGCACAGCGTGCCCTTAGGGCCGAAGTCGACTGTGACGCAGCGATAGAGCCCCTCATTGTAGGGCGGGGGCAGCTGCGCGAACATCATCAGCCCAAGGTACACGCCCGAATGCGAATTGCCCTCGTACGAGTTGATGAAGTAGGGCACCTGCGGCGGGCTATCGATCTTAATGTGGCAGGTGTCGTCCTTGATGGTCACCGTCGCCTTGATGTCGAAGTCGCCGAAGCCGTGGCCGGCGTCCTCCAGGACGGCGACGCCCTCATAGGTGCCGTTGGGCACCGTCTTGATCAGCGAGCGCATGTGCTTGTCGGCCATGTCGAGCAGCTCGTTGATGCAGGCGTCGACCTGCTCCGGGCCGTACTTGTCGAGCATGCGCACGAGGCTCCGCTCGCCCACCTGGCAGGCGCCGATGAGCGCGTTGAAGTCGCCCTCCTGGTCGCGGCGGGCGCGCATGTTGGTGAGGATGAGGTTGAGCACGTCGGTGCGCGGCTTGCCCTTGTCCCAGATCTTCACCGGCGGAATGCGCAGGCACTCGGCGAAGATCTCCTTGGCGTTCGGGTTGTAGCCCGCCGGCACCGGCCCGCCGATGTCGGTCAAGTGACCCTTGCACACCGTCCAGTACTTGAGCTTGCCCTGGTAGAACACGGGCTTGTACATGCAGGTGTCGATGGCGTGGCTGCCGCCCCAGGCCGGGTCGTTGTGCAGGATCAGGTCGCCCTCGTGGATGTCGTCGCCGAAGTACTTGGCGACCGCCTTCATGGCCGGGATAAGCGAGCCCAGATGGATCGGGATGTCCTGCCCCTGCAAGATCATCTCCGGCTTGGCGTTGAAAAGCGCCGTCGAGTAGTCGTGCGCCAGGTTGAACACCGAGGAGCGCGCCGTCTTCTCCAGCGACAGCGTCATCTCGCGCTGCGTGGTCTCGAGCACTCCGCGCACGACAGAGAGCGTGATGGGATCGACCTTGGAGGTGGTGAGCATGCGGGCCTCGCCGTGGCGGCAAAGCGAGGCCGTTCCTGCGCGTGGCGCCGGCTCGTAGTCCTCCCTCTGCCGCGTTCTTCAGGGACGCTTGATTTTGGGCGGACGCTATTCGGTGAGGCTGGTGGGGTCTTGTGCCTGAGCGCAGCACGTATTGACGGCGGGCGCACTCGAGGGCGGGGCTGTTGCACGTTACTGCTCGAGGGTGAATACGCGCTCGACAGACTACACCACCCCCACCTCGCGCCCCGCCTGCGCGAACGCCGCAACCGCCGTCTCCAGGTCAGCCCGCGAGTGCGCGGCCGACATCTGCGTGCGGATGCGGGCCTTGCCGCGCGGCACGACGGGGAACGAGAAGGCCGTGACGTAGACGCCACGCCGCATCAGGGCGTCGGCCAGCGCCACCGCCGGCTTCGCCTCGCCGATCATTACCGGGATGATCGGATGCCGTCCGGGCACCAGCGTGAAGCCTGCCTTCGCCATGCCGGCACGGAAGAACGTTGCGTTGTCCTCGAGTCTCGTCCGCAGATCGCCCCCCGCCTCGACCAAATCGATCGCCGTCAGCGTCGCCGCCGTGATCATCGGGGCGAGCGCGTTCGAGAACAGGTACGGACGCGCCCGCTGGCGCAGCAGCTCGATGACCGACCCCGGCCCGGCGATGTAGCCGCCCGAGGCGCCGCCGAGCGCCTTCCCGAAGGTGCCGGAGAGAATCTGCACCCGGCCCTCGACACCCATCAGCTCCGGCGTGCCGGCGCCGCGCACCCCCAGGAATCCGACGGCGTGGCTGTCGTCCACCATAACCGTCGCGTCGTAGCGCTCCGCCAGAGCACAGATCGCCGGCAGGTCGGCGATAATGCCGTCCATGGAGAACACACCGTCGGTGACCACGAGGCGCAACCGCGCATCCGCCGCCTCCTTCAGCCGCGCTTCCAGCTCGCCCATGTCGTTGTTGGCGTAGCGATAGCGCCGCGCCTTGCAGAGCCTGATGCCGTCGATGATGGAGGCGTGGTTGAGGGCGTCCGAGATGACCGCGTCCTGCTCGCCGAGCAATGCCTCGAAGATGCCGCCGTTGGCATCGAAGCAGGAGGAGAACAGGATCGCGTCCTCAGTGCGCAGGAAACGCGCGACGCGCGTCTCCAGCTGCCGGTGCAGGTCCTGCGTGCCGCAGATGAAGCGCACCGACGCCATGCCATATCCGTGCGTGTCGAGCGCTGCCTTGGCGGCCCTGATCAGCTCGGGCGCGTCGGCGAGCCCCAGGTAGTTGTTGGCGCACAGGTTGATCACCTGGCGCCGCGCGCCATCGGCACCGACCGCGATGTGCGCTCCCTGGGGTCCGAGGATCGCCCGCTCGCGCTTAGTCAGCCCCTCGGCCTCGATCTGAGCAAGGCTGGCTCTGGCGGCGGCCGTCAGCGCAGTGTCCATGGCAGGCTCCGTTGCCCCCAGAGGTGATGTCGGTCGCCCGAGTGTCCTCCGTACGATTGTCGCGCGCAAGACGCCGTGCGATAGCCTCGCGTCCGAACGTTAGAGCGACCCGGAGACCGCCCATGCTCGTCATCGATGCCAAGGCCGTGGATGCCGCCACCGACTGGCACCGCATCGTCGCGGCGCAGCGGGCGGGCCACCTGCTCGGCAAGCCGCAGCTCCAGGACATGCTGCTGCAGCAGCCACCGAACGGTCTGTTCGTGCGCGCGGCCTGGATCGAGGGGCTGGGTGCCGCGGTCAAAGGCGTCACCGTGTTCCCCGGCAACGTCAATCGCGTACCCTACGTCGCCTCCATCAACGGCAGCGTGCTGCTGTTCGACCGCGAGACCGGCCTCGTCAACGCTGCCATCGACGGGGCGGCGGTGACGCGCTGGAAGACGGCCGGCGACTCCGCCCTCGGCTCCGACCTGCTGTCGTGCAAGGACAGCCGCAGCCACCTGATGGTGGGGGCGGGCGTCATGTCCGAGCAGCTGATCCGCGCCCACGTGGCGGTGCGGCCCTCGCTGGAGCGGCTGACCATCTGGAACCGCACGCGCGAGCGGGCAGAGGCGGTGGCGGGCCGGCTGGGCGATCTTGGCCGTCCGGTGCAGGTGGTGACCGACCTCGAGCCGGCGGTGCGCGAGGCCGACATCATCTCCACCGCCACCATGACGCACGAGCCGCTGGTCAAGGGCGCTTGGCTCAAGGAAGGCACCCACCTCGACCTGATCGGCGCCTACAAGATGGACATGCGCGAGACCGACGACGACTCGATGCGGCGTGGCCGGGTGTTCGTTGACTACCGCGGCACCACCATCGGACACATCGGCGAGATCACGACCCCCATCCGTACCGGCGTCATCCGTGAGGAGGACGTGCTCGGCGACCTGTATGACCTGGTGCCCGGCGCCCCGGGCCGCCTGTCGGACAAAGACATCACCGTCTACAAGAACGGTGGCGGGGCGCACCTCGACCTGATGACCTCGCTCGCCATCCTGGAGGCGGTAAAGGCCAAGGGCGCGGCCTAGCTAAGCCGCCACGCCCTTCCCGACCGGGCAGGAGACGCCGGTGCCGCCAAGGCCGCAATAGCCGCCAGGGTTCTTGGCCAGGTACTGCTGGTGGTAGTCCTCGGCGTAGTAGAACGGCCCCGCTGGGGCGATCTCGGTGACGATAGGCCCGAGCCCCTTCGCCTTCAGCGCCGCCTCGTACGCCGCCTTGGAGGCAAGCGCCGCCGCCTGCTGCTCCGCGTCCGCGGTGTAGATGGCGGAACGGTACTGCGAGCCCACGTCGTTTCCCTGCCGCATGTACTGCGTGGGATCGTGCGACTCCCAGAATACCTTGAGCAGCTGCTCATAGGTCACCTTGGCCGGATCGTAGACGACGAGCACCGCCTCGGTGTGCCCGGTCATGCCCGTGCAGGTCTCCCGATAGGTCGGGTTCGGTGTCGAGCCGCCGGCATATCCGACCGCCGTCACGTACACTCCCGGCAGCGTCCAGAACTTGCGCTCGGCGCCCCAGAAGCACCCCATGCCGAGGATCGCGGTCTGGGTGCCGGCAGGGAACGGTCCCTTCAACGAGTGGCCGTTGACGAAGTGGTGCTCCGCGGTCGGGATCGGGGTCGTACGGCCGGGAAGCGCCGCACCCTCGGCGGGCATTGCAGAAGGCTTGCGGAACAGGCTCATGGTCTGTCTCCTCGGGGGATGGAGAAAGAGGTGTCAGTTGGCGAAGATGTTCACCCGACGGCGCGGCAGGCCCAGCAGGAACAGCGCGCCGCCGGCGACGCCGAGCCCGATCCAGGCCGGGATGCGCAGGACGCCGAGCAGCATCGGGTTCCACAGCGCTGGATGCACGTGCTGCAGACCTTCCTGCGCCGCCTGATACCAGGCGGGGGCGACTGCCTTCCAATCGGCGGCGAGAGAGGCGAACGCCAAGGGACGGCCCTGCAGCCAAGGTGTCAGGTCATAGATGAGCGCGATCGCTGCCGCGAGCAGCAGGAGATTGCCGATCCATCGCAGGAGAACCATGGGACCGCCAGCTGGGTTGCGCCGGGCGGACCGTCGAACCGGTCCGCTCCCGTGAATATAGGTGCTCCACGTGCCGTCGTCAGCCACTCGTTCCGGTCACGTTCGCGTGGGCGAGGACGTGTTGTTTCGACGTTCGCGCTCGCTCCCCCCGCGGCTTCCGCGATCTCGGTTGCCGGCCGCTACAGCGTGCCGGGGTAGGCGCCGCCGTCGACGAGCAGACTCTGGCCGGTGATGTAGCCGGCCTGGGCCGAGCAGAGGTAGGCGCATGTGGCGCCGAACTCGGCCGGAGTGCCCATGCGGTTGGCCGGCGTCTCGGCCAGGGCCGCCGCGATGTAGTCTTCGTACGCCTTGCCCGAGGTGGCGGCGCGTGCGCCCATCGAGGTGCGGATGCGATCGGTGTCGTGCCAGCCCGGCAGCACGTTGTTGATGGTCACGTTGTGCCGCACCACCTGGCGAGCGAGCGCGGCCACCGCGCCCGTCAGTCCTGCCCGTGCCCCGTTCGACAGCTCGAGCGCAGCTATCGGGTGCTTCACCGAGGACGAGGTGATGTTGACGATGCGGCCGAACTTGCGCCGCACCATGGCCGGGATCACGGCCTGGATGAGGGCGATTGGCGTCAGCATGTTGCCCTCGACCGCCTTGCGCCAGTCATCGAGGGTGTAGGCGGCGAAGGTGCCGGGCGGAGGGCCGCCGGCATTGTTGACCAGGATGTCGGGCTCCGGACAGGCGGCGAGCACCTTGGAACGGCCCTCGGGTGTGGTGATGTCGCAAGCAATGGCCGAGACCTGAGCCCCGGTCGCCGCCCGGATGGCGGCGGCGGTGGCGTCCAACGTCTCGGTGCCGCGGGCGCAGATGACGAGGTCGACGCCTTCGGCCGCGAGCGCCTCCGCCACGCCGCGTCCGAGACCCTTGGAGGCCGCGCAGACGATGGCCCTGCGGCCCTTCAATCCGAGATCCATGACGGTGCTCCTCGATGACCAGCGCGGGCCGACAAGCTCGGCGACCGGCTACGACCTCCACTGCATCTCAGCTCGCGTCGCAGGAGCAGGCGCCAGGGTCAAGCAGGAAACGCGGATGCCCGCCATCAAATCGTCCACACCTTCCACTTGGGCTCGCTGCGCTCGATCATCTCCTTGCAGGCCTCGGCCTGGCGCTGCAGCAGGAAGCGCTCGTAGGTTTCTGGAAGCTCGCCGGGGCGCTGGACGATGACGGTCATGGTGGGGCTCCGAAGTGTGCGGGGGCGGGGGCCAGGAGAACAACGACGCGACTCAACGGAACTCGTGGGAACAAAATAGAACAAAAAGCGAATTATGGGCAAGTCTCATTTTGCTCCGGAGCTCGCCGGTCAATGCACACCGCCGGCGTGCAGGGGCGGCTTGCGGTCGCCCGAGAACGTGCGTCAGGTGAAGGCCTGGCTCGTGTCGCGGCACCCGGCGGTCGGCCGCAGGCTCGCCCCCCACCCTGCACCGGAGCGATCCTGCGCCGACGCAGTCAGACGGCTCCGGACTCCGCCCCGGCTCGCAGTCTCCCGATCGCCCCCGCATAGTCGCCGCCCGCGAACACCGCCGATCCGGCGACCAGCACGTCGGCTCCGGCGCCCGCCACGAGCCGCGCGGTCTCCGGCGTGATGCCGCCATCGACCTCGAGCCGGATGTCGCGGTCGCCGATCGTGGCGCGGACGCGGGCGATCTTCTCGCTCATGGCCGGGATGTAGGACTGGCCGCCGAAACCAGGGTTGACCGTCATCACGAGCACGAGGTCGAGCCTGTCGAGCACCCACTCGATGGCCTCTACCGGCGTCGCCGGGCAGAGCGCCACGCCCGCCTTCTTGCCGAGCCCGCGGATCGCCTGCAGCGAGCGGTCGAGGTGCGGGCTCGCCTCAGCGTGCAGTGTGATGACGTCCGCGCCGGCCTTGGCGAACGCCTCGAGGTAGGGGTCGGCGGGTGCGATCATCAGGTGCACGTCGAGCGGCTTCCTGGTGTGTGGCCGGATCGCCGCGACCACGGCTGGCCCGATGGTGATGTTGGGGACGAAATGCCCGTCCATGACGTCGACGTGCACCCAGTCGCAGCCGGCGGCATCGATAGCCCGCACCTCCTCGCCCAGGCGCGCGAAGTCGGCGGACAGGATCGAGGGGGCGATGGCGATCGGGCGCATGCGTGGTCTCTCCCGTGGCTGTGCTACGACAATAGCGCTAGCACGGACACGGTTCACGACCCACGGCGCCCCGACAAGAGGCGGAAGCATGTCCACAAGGCTCGACCGCTGGCTCGAGAGATGGCGACGCCGGCACTGGCGGCCCGGCCCTGGCAGCGGCCGCTATGCCGGCATGCGGCCGCTTGCCGTGGTCACCGGAGCCAGCGAGGGCATCGGTCTCGCCTTCGCACGAGAGCTCGCCCGGAACGGACATGACCTGCTGCTGGTAGCGCGTAGCGAGAAGCGGCTGGCGAAGGTCGCGGCCGAACTCTCGGCGGGTGGCGTCGTCGCCTTCACGTGCCCGGCCGACCTCGCCACCGAGGCCGGCTGCGCGGCTGTGGAGGCGGCGCTGTCGGCGCACGAGGCCTATGCCGACATCCTGGTCAACAACGCCGGGATAGGCATCGGCGGCGACTTCGCTGCGCAGCCGCCGGAGCGCCTCCGCCAGCTCATCGATCTCAATATGCGGGCGACGACCGACCTGATGCGACGCTTCCTGCCCGGCATGCTGGAGCGCGGGCAGGGCGGCATCCTCAACGTCGCCTCGCTCGGTGGCATGCTGCCCGGACCGCAGCAGGCGGCCTACTATGCGAGCAAGGCTTATGTCATCTCGCTGACCGAGGCGGTGGCGGAGGAGACGAAAGGCCAGGGCGTGCGGGTGTGTGCCGTCGTACCCGGCCCGGTTGCGACAAAGTTCCACGCTCGCATGGACGCCGAACATTCGTACTTTTTGCGCCTTATCGGCGTCATGCGTCCGGAGACGGTAGCTCGTTCCGGTCTGAACGGCTTCCGGTGGGGGCTGACCTTGATCTACCCAGGGGTCCTTCACCATATCTATGCGGTGGCGCTGCGCCTCCTGCCGCACCGGTTCATTCTGCCGGTCGTCGCCTGGATGCTGCGGCCGAGACGAATGGGCTGACGCGATGCTCGATGCGAGATCACTCGATGCGAGATCACAGGGCAGCACGGAGGCAGAGCCGCCGGCGGCGCCTATGCCCGCCCGCCATCGCGCCCCAGAGGCGGAGCCGAAGCCCATCCTCGTCATCATGCACGGCGAGCATTCGTGCCCCGGCCGTGTCGGCCAGGCTCTCCGCCGGCGCGGCCATCGCCTGGAGGCGCGCAAGCCGCGCTTCGGCTGTGAGCTGCCGCGCACCCTCGCCGACTATTCCGGCGTCGTCATCTTCGGCGGCCCGATGAGCTGCAACGACGGCGACGACTACATCAAGCAGGAGATCGACTTCATCGGCGTGGCCCTGAAGGAGGAGAAGCCGTTCCTCGGCGTCTGCCTCGGCGCGCAGATGCTGGCCAAGCACCTCGGCGCCAAGGTCGACAGCCACGCCGACCAGAATGTCGAGATCGGGTACTATCCTCTCACCCCCACGTCGGAAGGCCGCCGCATCGGTGCGTGGCCCAATCGGGTCTACCATTGGCACCGCGAGGGCTTTCAACTGCCGACGGGCGCCCGTCTGCTGGCGACCGGCGACACCTTCGAGAACCAAGCCTTCGTCTACGGCAAGGCCGCCGTCGGCGTGCAGTTCCACCCCGAGATCACCTACAGCCTGGTCAACCGCTGGACCGTGCTCGCGGGCGACTGGGAGCGCCAGAAGGGCGCGCAATGTCGCTCGGCCCAGCTCGACGGCCACATGCTGCACGCGACCGCCGTGCATGGCTGGCTCGAGAGCATGCTCGGACACTGGTTGGCTGCGACGGTGGCCGCGTAGATCGCTTCTGCCGCCGCGCGCCGTTGTGCTAGCCTGACCGCTTCGGCAGCAGCGACGGGTGCCATGCTCTTCCTCGGGATCGACGGTGGCGGCTCCAGGTGCCGGGCCCGGCTCAGAGACGAGCGTGGCCTTCTGCTGGGCGAGGGCGAGGGGGGACCGGCCAACATCCGCAGCGACTTCGCGGGCTCGGTGCGCTCGATCTCCGAGGCGGCCGAGCGCGCGCTTGCTTCTGCCGGGGTTCCGCGGGGGATGGCTGCGGAGCTTCATGCCGGCCTCAGCCGCCATTTCGGCGAGCCGTTCTTGCTCACGCTTCTGACGACGTGCTTCTGCCGCCACGGCCTCTGCCTGTTCGGCACGTTCCTCGGCCTGTTCAACGATGAGGTTGGCCGTTTCCTCGCTCAGGTTGCCCATGGCCATCAGCGCATCGGGCTCGATGATCGACAGGTCGTCGTAGGACAAAAATCCTTCGCCCACCAGCCGCTCACGCTGGGGCTGGTGTACGGCGACCCCGTGCAACGCACCGCGCACCGGCGGCTGTACACGTGGGCGCCCGTCGTCGCCATCGTGCTCATCGCCGTCGGGCTGAACGTGAGCCTCACGCTGGTGGGTCTGATGGCCGGGCTGTGGAACGCCGAGCACACGCTCATGCAGCGCTACGGCATCGTGCGGATCTACGGCCGCAAGGCCGGCCAGCACGACGGCCGCCTCGAGCGG
>CALLYK010000175.1 GCA_937858365.1 uncultured Isosphaeraceae bacterium
CCGCCGCCGGCCCCCCATTCGTCGGCCGGCGCGGGCGGGGCGGGGGGTGCGTCCCAACCGCCCGTGCTCACGTTGTCGGCCTGGAAGGTCTCGTGTGGGGTCGCTTGCTGAGGGGGCGTGGTGGTGAAGCCTGGCGGCAACGGGGCCCCTTGGGCGTGCTGGTGGGCCCTGCCGAATTGATCATAGATGATGTTGCCGACGACGGCGCCGGCCACGCCGCCGAGGGCCCCTTTCACGAAGCTGCCCATGCCACCGCCCTGGGGCGGAGGCGCGTAGCCGGGGCCGTAGCCCGGGGGCGGTCCATAGCCGGGTTGACCACCCATCATCGGGCCCGGCGCGGCGCCCATCGGTTGTCCACCCACCGCCGGCCCGAACCCGGGCGGGGCCTGGGGACGCGGGCCCGACGTCGGCATGAACGTGGGCTGCTGGACCTGCCGCGCTCCGCCGAACATCTTGCGCAGCAGCCAGAAACCAATGAACGCGCAGACGATCAGAACAAGAATGATCGGCAACTTGGAACCTCCGGAAGCCTTGGCTTCAGGTGCGGGTGCGGGTGCTGGGGCTGGGGCTGGTCCCGAACGCTTCTCGACGGGGGCCTTCGGCTTTTCGACGACCACCGGCGGCACCGACTTCGTCGGCTCGCCTGGTCCCGCGAGCATGGGCCTTTCCTGCGAGGGCGTTGTCGTCGGCGCGGCTGGTTTGGTCGCGGCGACGGTCGCTTTCGAGTCGGCCATCGCGTCGCCGATCGCCTTGACGGCCCCTTCCAGGCCGGCGTCGAAGTCGCCCTTTTTGAAACCGTCGGTCAGGGCCGCGAGCACGGCATCGCGCCTGGGTTGGTCGAAAACGGCCTTCGCGGAGTTGCTCGATTCGACGTAGAACTTCTTCTCATCCCGCGCGATGAGGACGTAAAGGCCCCGGACTTCCTTGGCGCGGGCGTGTTCCTCAGTCACGGCCCGGATCTCACGGCCGCCGAGCGACGGCACGGTCTCGACCACCGCTTGCCAGGTGTGTTTCTTTTCGAGGTCCTTGAGGGCCTGGTCGGCCGCTCGCTCGGCCGAGATGCCGAACATGCCGGCCGAGTCGTAAACGCCCGCAGGGTCGGACGGCGCCAGACGTTTGGGGGCCGGCCGCTGGGCGACGTTCACGTTCGTGATCTTGGCCACTTCCGCGACGATCTGGCGCAGGCCGTCGTCGGGCTTGCCGGCCTTCATCGCGTCGATGAACATCTTGTCGAGGGCGTCGCGTCGTTCCTTCGGGAAGACCCCTTGCGCCGAGTTGCTCGCCTCGACGCCGATCCGCTTGTCCTGCTTCGAAATCAGCACGTAAAGGCCGTGGACGTCGTAGTTCTTGGCGTTGGCGAGCGTCGCCTGACCGATCGACTTTCCTCCGAGCGAATTCACGGTCTCGATGGCCACTTGCCATTTGGTCTTGTCGAGGACCTGCTTGAGTGTGGCGTTGGCCTCGCCGACGGCGCTTTTGGAGAACATACCGGCGCCGTCTTTGACGCCAACCTCCCGTGTCGACGAATTCGTCTGCGCGTGCGCCTGGGTCGATACCACTTGCCCGGGGAAGATCAGCAGCGCGACGGCCAGGCCACTGCGAATTGCGCGGAGCATCTGTTGGTCTCCGGAGTCTGGTTCGGTCCCCACGCGGTTGGGCCGGGCGCCCCACCATCCGCACCCGATCGTTACGACGGCCCCCGGTGAGAAGTTCGTCCCCAGGCCGTCAATCTTGGGGCGCACGAGACGTTCAGAATGGTCAGGCGCGAGCCAGGTTGACAAGGGCCCACATGAAGACAGCAAAGACGGCGGGGAAGACGAGGAAGGCCCCCAGCACGACCAGCGTGATCAGGCCCCGCCAACCGCGCGTCCAGAGCAGATACCAAACCAGGGAAATCGGCAGGAAGAGCCAGACCAGAAACGCGAAGTCGTGGCAAGGGACGCGGCGACGCCGCCGCGAGTCCACATCGACCCACATCATCAGGCCCCACGTGACGGCGTTGGCCGTCAGCAACTGAAGGACCGCCGAGGCGCCCCCCGCGAGTTGCAGGCCGTAAGTCAACCCCGAGAAGGCGGTCAGTAAGATCAGTGGGACCCAGTGCAAGAAGGAACGCATCAGCACCCCCGCGTGTTGAAGCGACTGACGCAGATTATCGTACCCTGCAGGCGACCGCGACCGCACGCTTGACGATGGCCGACAAGGCACCCAAGATGAGGTCATGAAGACGTTCGTGACAGGCGGCACGGGCTTGATCGGCCGCGGCCTCATCCGCCGGATGATCGGTCGGGGCGACCGGGTGGTCTTACTGACCCGGCGCGTCGCCGCGGCCCGCCTTGACCCGGCGCTGAAAGGGGCCGAGTTCGTCGCGGGGGACCCGACGCGGCCGGACGAGTGGATGGCCTCCGTCTCGGGCTGCGACTCCGTTGTGAACCTGGCCGGACATGGCGTCTTCGACGCGCGCTGGTCGCCCGAGGTGAAGCGGAAGATCCGGGATAGCCGCGTTTACACGACCGAGAACGTCGTCAAGGCGATCGCGAAGGCCCCTGAGCGGCCTTCAACGCTGGTTTCGGCCTCGGCGATCGGCTATTACGGCCCTTGCGGCGACCAAGAACTGACGGAAGACGCCCCTTCCGGGACCGATTTCCTCGCCGTGGTGGGTCGCGAGTGGGAAGACGCGGCGAAAGGCGTGACGGCCTGTGGCGCCCGGCTGGCGATCGTGCGGGTTGGGGTCGTCTTGAGCCATGAAGGGGGCGCGCTCACCTTGCTCAAGCGGGTCTTCCAGTGGGTGCCGGGCGGCGCCTCGCCCGTGGGAGGGGGAAGCAACCCGCTCGGGCTGGGCTCGGGCCTTCAGTGGATGAGCTGGGTCCACATCGACGACATGATCGGCCTTTTCCTGCTGGCCTTGGACCACACCGAAGCGCGCGGGCCCCTCAACGGTGTGGCGCCTGGGCCGGTCCGAAACGTCGATTTCTCGAAGACGCTGGCCCGCGTCTTGCGCAAGAAGGGCCCTTGGCCCCCCTTCGTGCCGATCGGGCCGCCCAATTTGATGTTACGCGCGGTCTTGGGGGAAGTGGCCGGCGTCATTACGAGCGGCCAGCGGGTCCGGCCCAAGAAGGCCCTCGCGCTCGGGTATGCGTTTCGGTTCCCGGAACTCGAACCGGCCTTGCGAGACCTTCTCGATCGGCACCACGCCTAAGAAGGTCTTTCGCCCCGCTTTTTTCATCTACGAGCCCGATCTTGCCGATAAGGGAAGCAGCGGGCGATCGAAGCGGATCGACCCGATGGAGATAGCGCCCCGACGGCGCTGTTCGGTCGCGAGAGGTCGCCGAGAGAATGGCGGGACGACGTCGCCCGCCCTTGGGCCGACCGCTTTGATGCGCGACCGGGTCCACGGATGGAGGGAGGATGCCCAAAACCAAAGTGGCCAAGCCCACTTACGACGAAGCCGCCTCGCTGGCGGCCCTCGCCAAAGTTGGCAAGGTCCTCGCGAAACCGGCAAGGCCCGGTCATCTTGAGACCTTTTCCCTGTCCAACCTGAAGCTGGCGGACCTTTGCAAGACGTACGCGCAGGTGAAGCCGTATCTGGACATCGCCCTTCCGCTGATCGCCAAGGTCCCCGCTTACGGGCCCCAGATCGTCCTGGCCCTCACGCTCTTGATGAGGATCGCCGATAGCAGTTGTCCGGTGCCCACGAAGGCGTGAGCGCGCGGGCACCAAGCGCGACGGCCGGACCCAGCGGTCCCGCCGGTCGTGATCGAAGTCGCTGAGAAGGCGGTCCATCAGGTCAGGACTGGGCCGCCTTCTTCTTGGCCCTCAGGGCCTTGCGGGCCTTGAGCCTTCGGGCCTTCACGCGTCGCTTGCGTGTGACGTAACGAGGGTCTTTCGTCCTGGCCATCAGTGTCCGCCTTCCTTTAGAAAACGTGAAACGCGTCGATCTTCGTAGGGCGAGACCCCTCACCTTTAGGCCCGAAAAAGAAGCGCTCCCAGGAGGACGCCCACGCCCAGGACCGCGACCAGGCCCGAGATGAGGGCCGTCAGGGCCAGGGCGGGGCGTTCCTCCGCCAGGTGGCCCAGGGGTCGGAACCAGGCGGGGTAGTCGGGCTCGACCCGAATGTACTCCGGCTCAGGCGGCGGCGGTGGTGGGGGCGGCGGTTCGCTGACCACAGGCGCCGGGGCGTGGGCCGCGATGACCGCCGATCGACCCGGTCCGGCCGGCTTCCGCTTCACCAAGGCGAGCAGGACCTCGGCCGCCTCTCCAGCGCTTTGAAAGCGGTCGTTGGGGGAGTTGGCCATCAGTTTGTCGAGCACTTTCACCAGGCGGGGCGGCACGTCGGGCCGGTGCTCAGTGATCGGTGTGGGCCGGCCGCTTAGGCGCTTGCCCAGGCGGTCGATCGGTGTTTCGCCCTGATAAGGCAGGCGCCCACAGAGCAAGTGATACATCGTGCAACCGAGGCTGAAGAGGTCGCTCCGGCCGTCCACGTCCTTGCCCGACGCCTGCTCGGGCGACATGTAATCAATCGTGCCCACGGCGATGCCGTCGGCCGTGGCGAACGAGGTGTGATGGTCGGCCTCGGTGAGCACGCCCAGACCCAGGTCGAGCACCTTCACCACGTCCTCGGGGCCCAAAAGCAGGTTCGACGGCTTCACGTCGCGGTGGACGATGCCTTGCTCGTGAGCATGGGCCAAACCAAGCGCCGCCTGACCCGCGAAATCGGCCGCTTCCGCCGGCGTGAGCACCCCCTTGGTCCGCATCCGCTGCCCCAGGCTGATCCCCGGCACGAATTCCATCACGATGTAGAGGACCGTCCCGAGCTTGTCGGCGTCGAAGGCGCGGACGACGTGGGGGTGGTCGAGACGACCGACCATCCGCATCTCGCGCTGGAAGCGGGAGACCACCCGCGAGTTCGACGCGATCTCCGGCGCGATCACCTTGAGGGCGACGTACCGCCCCATAAGCATATGTTGGGCCTTATAGACGCGGCCCATGGCGCCCGAGCCGATCCGGTCGAGGATGGCGTATTTGCCGATCGTGAGGCTATTGGCCTTGCCGGCGGCGAGCTTTCGGACCTGATACTCGGTGAGGTTCCCCTCCTTGATGAGGAGGCGTGACAATTCGGCCGGGTCGAAAGGATAAGCCCCCGAGCGGACCTTGGACTTGACCTCCTCAAAAAGGCGGTCGGGCCAGATGCCCGCGGCCTGGATAAGGGGAAGCAAGTCGGTCGGCGGGGCCTCGGTTTGGGCCCGCGGCTTCTCAGAGGTTGCCATGTCCCAGGGCCCCGAAAGGGGGGTCGGACGGCGATCATCTCCCGATTTGGAGACGGCCGGAGACCTTAACAATACCATACGTCCGGCAAGGTCTCAATGAAGCGGACCGTGGCGGCGGGGCACCGGTTGGACGACAAGATTTGCATCGCTCGACCGACCCTCGATAGCTCCCCGTTGGGTCCCGTGCCTTCCGAGCTACCACATTTTCAACTTGGCGAGGGCAATCAAGGCTGGGCAAGGACTTTGTTTCTTTTCCGATGGAGTCGCAGTCCCATTCGGTTCTGGTCGCACGCGAAAACGGTCGCGAGGTTTATCCCGAAGGCCATCCCTCGGGCACGAAGTCCCTGGAATTGGAAGACCGTGCCGGGGCCATCGGGGACGATGACGTCGCGAGACCTGGTCCAAATGCCAGATGGGCCTGGCCGTCGTCTCGTTGGGGACCGCCGGCTGGCTCGTTTTGCACGGTCGGACGCGAAAGGAGGCGGCCCCATGAAAGCGCCGCTTCGCGTCCATGGCCCCTCTTCCACGGAGGCGAGACGGCCTGTTGGGTGGGCCCCTCGCGCCGGCAAACAAGACGACGGCCCCTGTCCGATGACCGGAAGACGAGACCTGACGCTCATCGAGCTGTTGGCGGTCATCGGCATCATCGGGCTTGTCGTCGGCGCAGTCGGCCCGCGAGGCGTCCCGCCGCGTTCTTTGCGCCAACAATCTCCACCAGATTTCGCTGGGGCTGGTCGCTTATCACGACGTCGCGGGTTGTCTGCCGCCGGGGCGCTACAAGTCTTACGATTGGCGTTACGCGGGGCCCCATTCGCCTTGCAGCTCGTCCACCATCGACAAAAGCTAGCTGGTTCATGTCCTTCCCTCTGTGGAACAGTCGTCTCTGTACAACGCGGACAACCACGACCTGGCCATCACGAGCCGAGAGAACACGACGATCCATGTCAGTTCGGTGGCGACCTTCGCCTGTCCGAGCGACGGGCTCGCGCGGCCCTTGGACCCCAACCGCACGCCCTATCCGGGCGCCGCGCCGCCGGAGGAACATGCCTGGCGGATGGTGATGACCAGCTACTCGGGTTGTTTCGGTTCGTTCAACACCTCGGCGTTGCCGCTGCTCGAGCGGCGTTGCCACGTCGCGCCTCAGAAGATTGCTGAGAACAACGGGGTGTTCGACGGCCTCGCGACGATCGGTTTCGCGTCGATTCGAGACGGGCTGGGGCAGACCAGCCTGCTCGCGGAGAAAGCCACGATCACGTTCGGCCCCAACGGCTCGGGGGGTGAGCTTTACGGTTGGTGGGTCGTGGGGAACCTGCGTGGCACCCTCTTCACGACGATGGTTCGGCCGAACGACTTCAAAGCGGCCAAGCCGACCGAGCCGGGTCGAGGCTGGGCGGGTCGAGTCTCGGCGTCGAGTTTGCACCCCGGCGGATTGAACGTCGCCTTCGCCGACGGATCGGTCCGTTTCATCAAGGAGACGATCGACTCCTGGACGATGGGTCCCACGGACAACCGGCTGGCCTCATCCTCGACCCAGGCGGCTGGTGGGACCCATCCCGCCATCGGGCGTCCGGCAGAAGTTGGCCACGCTCGATGGAGGAGAAACGGTTTCCCTCGATGAAGGTTGAACCGGAAGGTTCACAGGGCCGCGTGGGCCGCGGGCCGTTGGACGATCCCGCCCAGCGTGTGCCGGACCTCGCCGCCGACGATCGTCGTGTGGGCCCGGCCCTTCACCTCCCAGCCCCCATACGGCGTGTTTCGACTCTTGGAATGAAACCGCGTCGGGTCGATCGTCCAACGCGCTTGCGGGTCGATCAAGGTCACGTCGGCGTCTTGGCCCACGCGGAGCGAACCCTTGTCCAGACCGAAAATCCGCGCCGGGTTCGACGTCAAACGCGCGATCATACCGGGCCAGTCCAGATGTCCCGGCTCAATGAGGGCGTGGATCGCGATCGGCAAGAGCGTTTCCAGGCCGACGATCCCGAAGGGGGCCTGGTCGAGCTCCCGCATCTTCTTCTCGGGCGCGTGCGGCGCGTGGTCGGTCGCGATCACGTCGATCGTGCCGTCCTTGAGTCCCTCGATGATCGCGTCGATGTCGCGCTTCGTGCGCAGGGGCGGGTTCATCTTGAAGTTGGCGTCGAACGACCGCAGCGATTCGTCGGTGAGGGTGATGTGGTGGGGACACGCCTCGGCCGTCACGGCGATCCCTCGGCGCTTCCCCTCGCGGACCAGTTCGACCGATCGTTCCGTCGAGATATGCTGGATGTGGAGACGTCCGCCAGTGATTTCGGCCAGGCGGATGTCGCGGGCGACCATGATGTCCTCGGCGGCAGCCGGCATTCCCGGGATTCCCAGGCGCATCGATTCGAAGCCGTCGTTCATCACGCCGCCGACGGTCAACTCAGGCACCTGGCAGTGTTGCATGATCACCTTGTCGAACATCCGGGCGTACTGAAGGGCCCGACGCATCAACGAGGCCGAGGCCACAGGCGCTCCGTCGTCGGTGAACGCGATGGCGCCCCCTTCCACCAGTTGGCCGAGTTCGGCCAACTCCTCCCCCTTGCGTCCTTTGCTCACCGCGCCGACGGGATAGACGTTCGCCTGTCGGGCCCGCTTGGCCTGCAAGACGACGAACTCGGCCGCCCCTTTGGTGTCGATCGCCGGGACCGTATTGGGCATGCACGCCACCGACGTGACGCCGCCGGCCAGGGCCGCTCGGGCGCCGGTGGCGATCGTCTCGTCCTCTTCGTTTCCAGGTTCACGCAAATGAACATGGATGTCGATCAGGCCGGGGGTGACGATGAGGCCGGTGGCGTCGATCACGGTCTCGGGGTCGTCGTAGCCTTCCTCGCCGATCGCGAGCACGCGGCCTCGGCCGATCCAGAGGCTGGTGACGCGGTCGAGCTTTTGGGAGGGGTCGATGATGCGTCCTCCCTTGATCTGCATGGTCCGCACGAAAGGGGCTCCGTCAAGAGGCGGGCGTGTCGGGCCCGAGCCGGCCGGAGACGAGGTAGAGCACCGCCATCCGCACGGCCAGGCCGTTGTTCACTTGCGACAAGATGAGCGAATTGGGCCCGTCGGCGACCTCGGGCGTCAGTTCGATCCCGCGATTGATCGGGCCGGGGGCGAGCAAGAGCAGACCCGGCCGGGCGTTGTCCAATCGTTCCTGGGTCACGCCGTAGAGTTTGAAGTACTCGGAGAGGGACGGGAAGAGCCCGCGCTGTTGGCGTTCGTGCTGAAGGCGTAAAACGTTGATGACGTCGATCTCGGGCATGATCGCGTCGAGGTCGTTGCTGATCCGGCAACCGAGTTTCTCGAAGCCGCGGGGCACGAGCGTGGACGGGCCGCAGAGGATGACCTTGGCCCCCAGCTTGAGCAGGCCCCAGATGTTCGAGCGGGCGACACGGGAATGGCTGATGTCCCCCACCAGCGCGACCGTGAGGCCGTCGATCTTCCCTTTGGCCTGGCGGATCGTCATCAGGTCGAGAAGGCCCTGGGTTGGGTGCTCGTGGGCGCCGTCGCCCGCGTTGATGATGGAGCATTGGACGTGTTTGGACAGCAAATGCGGAGCGCCGGCGGTGGCATGGCGGACGACCAGCACGTCGGCCCCCATCGCCTCCAGGTTCTTGGCCGTGTCGATGAACGACTCCCCCTTCGAGAGGCTCGAGACGGCCGCGGTGAAGTCTTGCACGTCGGCCGAGAGCCGTTTGGCGGCCAGGTCGAAGCTCGTCCGCGTGCGCGTCGAGTTCTCGAAGAAGAGGTTGAAGACGATCCGGCCCTGCAAGGTGGGGACCTTCTTGCGGCTCCGGCGCGAGACCTCGGCCATCGAGTCGGCCGTGTCCAGAACGTGCAGGACCTCCTCGCGACTTAGCGACTCCAGGTCGAGCAAGTGGCGCCGATTCCAAACGAACACGGGGGCGGGGGCTCGCTCTTGCGTGGTCGTGGGGGGGAGGGTTGGGGCTTCCATCAACCGGGACTCCGCGGCGGCGGGGCGTGTACCGGACGGTTGGGCATGATGAAATCAGGCGCCGGCGCCCCGGACGATTTCCTCGGAACCATCGTCGGGGAGCAAGCGCACGATGACGCGATCGGTTGGCGGGAGTTCCAATCGTAGTCCAGTGAGGTCGGGCTGAATCGGCAGTTCGCGTCCACCTCGATCGACCAGCGCGACGAGACGCACCCGCGCGGGGCGGCCCAGGTCGCAAATCGAGTTGAGGGCGGCGCGGACCGTCCGGCCCGTATGCAGAACGTCGTCAACCAGGACGATCTCGGCCCCCTCCACGGGGAAGGGGATGTCGGTCCCGCGCAGGACGGGCCAGGGACCGGGTCGATTGAGGTCGTCGCGATAGAGTGTGATGTCCACGGCGCCGACGGGCACGGTCTCGCCGAGGAGGGGACCGAGCAAGGCGGCCAGGCGTTGGGCCAGGGGGTGGCCCCGACTGCGGACGCCGATCAAGCGAAGCGGCGCGCCGCTGGTCCGCCCAGAGGCGATCGCGGCGGCGAGGTCGCGTAATAGGGCCGCCAGCCCCTCGGCGTCGCATAGCCGATCGACCGAACTGGCCATCGCTCGAGACCTCCCCGGAGGACAGGTCTTGCCCTCGCCCGGCGTGTCCTCGTCATTGGGACTGATGATAGCTACAGGGACGGGTCGGCGGCAAGGAGCGGCCCGGAGGGGAAACCGTGGGGAACAACGGGCCGAGCCGGCCGTGCGTCGGGAAATCCAGGCGAAACGACGGGCACTCTTTTGGGTTTTCTTCTTGGCGGCCGATTCGGGCCCGTCGGTCTGGCCGGCGACGAGCACGCCTTGATCGCGGAGCTTGGCCAGCGCTTCGGACCCCAGCTTCCCCGTGTCCAGAACGACCATCGTCGCGCCGACGCGCTCGGCGTTCTTACGCAAGACGGCCATGACCCGGTCGGCCGTATCGGCGTCGGGACATCGGACGGCCGCGAGCGAGCTCAATTTCACGTGTCTGACCCAGTTGGCCCAACCCTGAAGGACCTCGGCGTCGGTTCCCACTCGGTCGCGGGTCGCGGTGTTTCCGATCCCGGGCCGATCGCATAGAATCAAGGCCCCGCGACGCCCCCCGACTTCCGGAGTGTCTTCCCCCATGCGGATCATCCTGGCCAACCCCCGTGGCTTTTGCGCCGGCGTGAACATGGCCATCGAAAGCCTGGAACGGGCCCTCGACCTGTTCGGTCCGCCCGTTTATGTCTATCACGAAATTGTTCATAACAAATATGTGGTCGATCGGTTCCGCAATCGAGGCGTGGTCTTCGTGGACGGGCTGGACGAAGTGCCCGAGGGCTCGCCGCTGCTGTACAGCGCCCACGGGGTCTCGCCTCAGGTGAGGGAACACTCCAGACGCCGCCGGCTCAAGACGATCGACGCCACTTGCCCTCTGGTCACGAAGGTCCATCTAGAGGCGATCAAGTACGCCAAAGAGGGCTACACGATCGTCCTGATCGGCCACGAGGGACATGACGAGGTCGTCGGCACGATGGGGGAGGCCCCCGACCGCATGATCCTGGTCGAGACCGAGGC
Source organism: uncultured Isosphaeraceae bacterium (assembly GCA_937858365.1). Taxonomy (GTDB): domain Bacteria; phylum Planctomycetota; class Planctomycetia; order Isosphaerales; family Isosphaeraceae; genus CALLYK01. The sequence goes on from CALLYK010000175.1 coordinate 10,805, forward strand.
CGATGTCGAATCGCTTGACATCCAGCCCGAGAAGATCGCTTACTTGACGCAAACGACCTTGAGCGTGGATGACGCCAATGTGATCATCGCCGCCTTGAGGCGGAAGTTCCCGCAGATCGCCAACCCGCCCAAGGACGACATCTGCTACGCGACCCAGAACCGTCAAGACGCGGTCCGCCAACTCGCGGCCAAGGCCGACCTCGTGCTTGTCCTGGGCAGCCAGAACAGTTCGAACAGCCTCCGCCTGGCCGAGATCGGCAACACGCTGGGCCCCAAGTCGTACCTGGTTGACGGCGTTTCCGAGATTCGCCCGGAGTGGTTTGAAGGAGTGCAGACCGTCCTCATCACGGCCGGCGCCAGCGCTCCGGAAAACGTGGTGCAAGAATGCGTCGAGTTCCTCGTCCGAGAACACGGGGCGACCATCGAGGAAGAAACGATTCGAGAAGAAAGCGTCCACTTCCCTCTACCCAAGACCCTCCGCGAACTCCTGCCCACCGGGCGCTGAGGCACCTCGCGAGCGAACCACGATGGGGTCGTCCTGTCCATTGAAGGACATTCGACGGGGCCCTCGTCGCGCTTGGGGAAGGTTCCTCGGAAATGCCGCCAGGTCATTGTGCCTCAACGGGGCGAACGGCGAATGGTCTTCGTTTCATGAGTGGTGTCGGCGCGCCATCGCGATGGCTTCCTCACGGGTCGCGATCGTCCCGTCGAGTTGGGCCAAGCGCACTTCCTCCAGCAGTGTTTTGAAGCGCGGGCCCGGGTGCAGTCCTTCGGCCTTGAGGTCGGCACCCGTCAGCAGGGGCGGCGGGTCGAGCGGGCCGGCGGGCAATTCTCGACGATACCATTCGCAATAATCCACATGCGAATCGCTAGCACTCGTGGCCGACGCGATCGCTCGGTTCAGTCCCAAGAGCTCGTCGACGCCTTCTTCCGCAAGAAGGCGCTTCAAGGCCGAGGGCCGCAATTCCCCAGGCGAGCGCAAGGCGCCTTGGTGCTCGACCAGCCAGGTTGCCCGATCCCGCTCCGCGTTCGACAACCGCAGTTCGCGGCCCAATTCGTCCGTCGCCTCGGGACCGTGCCGGCGGAGAAGGGCCGCGAAGGCGAGCGGAAACGTGGGCGCTTCCGGGAGGTCGTCGAGCACGCGCAGGTCTTCGTCCCACGAGGGGCCATCCACCGCCACCAACCTTGGGGCGATCGCTTCGAGCAGTCCAAGGTCTCGGGCCAGGTCGAGGGCCTGGGGCCTGGAGCGATGGACCAGCATTTTCCTCAGTTCCTGCGCGATGCGCTCGGGGGCCACGACCTTCACCAGAGGGGCCATCGCGACGATCGCCGCCTTCGTGGCCGGATCGATCGTCATGCCGAAGCGGGCCGCGAATCGGACTGCGCGCAAGAGCCGCAACTTGTCCTCTCCAAACCGCGCGACTGGGTCGCCTATCGCCCTCAAGACCCGAAGATTCAAATCGTCTTTACCGCCCACGAAGTCCCAGACTTGTTCCGAAATGGGGTCGAGGAACATGCCGTTGATCGTGAAGTCCCTGCGCGATGCGTCCACTTCGGCGGTGCCGTAGGTCACGGTCGCGGGGCGACGGCCGTCGATGTAGGCGCCGTCACTCCGGAAGGTGGCCACCTCCACCTCCCCCGCTTCGCGCGGTCCGATGACGCGCACGACCCCGAAACTCACGCCCACGGGCACCGTGCGGTGGAAGAGGCGCATCACTTGCTCGGGCGTGGCGTCGGTCGCGACGTCGTAGTCCTCGGGTGGGTGCCCCAAGAGCAGGTCGCGCACGCAGCCGCCCGCCCAGAGGGCCTTGTGACCGGCCTGCTGAAGCCGGACCACGACGGCCACGGCGAACTCGCGGCGCATTTCAGG
>CALLYK010000176.1 GCA_937858365.1 uncultured Isosphaeraceae bacterium
CAAGACATCGGAAAGCGCTTGAGCGAAGGGTCGCTCGCGATCGTCGCGGGCGGCAGCGACGACTCGAAAACCAAGGACGCAGGGCTGGCCTGCGCTTACTACCTTCTTCCATTATCGGGCTACGTCACAGCGGACGCATGTGTGGGGCAAGCGAACGGCACGGATTGCTTTACCTGTGAGGGAGCGGCCTCGGGATCTTACAAGGTCCCCGGCACTCATGGCGGGCCCGGCATCGGGAACCCTCCCACCGTGTTTCATTGCCAGAGCCTGACCAAGAAGCTAGGGACTTGCAGCGCGGGCATATGCGGGTATTTGCGAGATGCCGGCAAATGCGATGACAACTCCGACCAGACGATCGACCTCTACCCCGACCAGAACGGCGGCGGCGGCAGCGGGGGCTGACCGAGGCGGCCCGTCGATCCCCGACCCGACGACTCCCGAATGGTCCCTCGAGTCATCCGGCGAGAGGGACTACACGCGTCATGTGGACTGAGCCGTTGCCGACATGAGGAAACGACGATGCCCTACGTCTTGCTCTTGGTCCTTGGCCAGGTGAGCGCCGGGGAGGCCGATCGAACCGAGGCCGATCGCCTGATTTCCTTGATCAAAGGGTTGCATTCCCCGATTGAGGACGTGTCGTTTACTTTCGAGGGCGCGTTGTGGTATGTCGGGCCGAAACAGCCGGAAAAATCGAAGATGCACGCGCGGGACGACGGACTGATCACGCGCCATCAGGGGACCTACTCGTATCGCAACGACGGGGCGACGCGCCTGGACCTCTATCGTCGCGGGTTTGAGATCGACCATCTTATGGTCCGCAGCAGAAAGACGTTGCTCAACGGCCGCTATGAGCAACTCGAGATCGCGCCGGACATGTCGAGGAGCCGCCAGCCGCGCAATCCCCTTTCTTGGCCGGGGAACGGGAGTTCTTTGGACACGACCGAGAGTCCTCATCGCATTCTGTATCTTTGGTTCTTTCATTTGGTCCCGACCCACGACCCCCTTCAGGTCAAGGTCCTGGGAACAGAAATGGTTGACGGGCATCGTTGCACGAAGCTCTTCTTCGATCTCGACCCCGACTCGGGACCTAAGAGTTTTCTCAACATGTTCCTCTGGGTTGACCTTCAGAGGGGCGGCCATGTCCTTAAATTCGATAGGTATCAAAAATCCAATCTTGCCATGCAACTCACAGACGTGGAATTGCAGGAGTTTCATTCTCATGACAAAACGCCTATCTGGCTGCCGATACGCGGGACGGTGAACACGTTCCGGTTTGGAGAGAAGTACTATCCCGAGCCCACGTTTCGAGAGACCTACGACGTCATGCCCGACTCGGTGAGGCTGAATATGGGCCTCAAGGACCACCTATTCTCGGCGGCCTACGACCAGGACGCCACGACCTCGACCGGGATCGACCAAGAGAAGAAGGAGTTTCGGGAGAGGGCGAACCGGCCAAGACCCGGACCCGGCACCGACCGTGAGAGTGTGCGCAAGGACCTCGACCGGAGGCTCGAGGAGGCGGACAAGCAAGCGGCCATGATCGAGGCCTCGTCGAGCCTACGGGACAGCGGCCGTTGGTCGGCGACGACCGTGACCGCGCTGGTCTTGGCATTCGGCTTGTGTTGTGGTGTGACGGCGGTGGTCCTCCGGATCAAGCGGCGGAACGCGACATGATGTTCCTCGTCGTCTGCGCAGGGTCGCTCCTCCAGGCGACGTCGGGCGGCGACCATCCCAAGGGGGAGGAAGATACGGCCCAGACCGAGGTCGCGACCGGAGCGGAGGACCGCGGCTGTGGCGCCCATGCGCTCTACGTCCTTCTTCGGCTGGAGGGCAAACCCGCCGAACTCACGATCATCACGTCACATCTGGGGGCCACCGGCGCGGCGGGCCTTTCCATGTCGAGGCTGAAGGCCGCCTCGGCCGCTCTCGGATTGGCCTTGAAGGGCGTGAGACTCGACCCGGACCTTCGCGCCTTGGATCGACCGGTCATCGCCTACGTCGAGCTCGAAGGCCATGGACACTTCCTGGTCCTCCGGCCGATCGGTCACACCGGCAAGCTGGTCCAGTTGATCGATTCGGCTCGCCCAGACCCGGAAGTCTATGACTTCAACGAGGTCATTCATGACCCGAGGTGGACGGGATTGCTCCTTGTTCCCGAGCGCCAAGTCACTCCGCTGACGCTTGTCGGTTCGCTGCTGTCGTTCACGGGTCTCGGCCTCCTCGGGATCGCCGCACTTTCTCGTCATCGCCGGCGGGCGCGGACCCTCAGCGGCGAGTCGCCCAGGGTCTGAGTCACCTCGTGGAGGGGCCGTCCGCGTCGCCGGTCACCTCATCGCGATCGGCCGGAGCGCGAAGCCGGCGGCCGTCCCCTTGATCTTGTTGGTCATCGCCGTGTAGCAGAACGTGTAGGCCTTCGCCTTGCTTAGACCTTCGAGATTGTGGAATTCGCCGATGTGGACCCCTTGGTCCACAAGCAGATATCGATGGACGGGGATGTTCCCCTGCGCGGGGTCGGGCGGCGGGCTGACTTCATACCCGCTCGTGTCCGACCCGACCATGATGGCCCCCTGTTCCTCCACCAGCCATTTCGTGCCCGCGAGGTCGACACCGGCCGAGTCGTGCTCGGCGATCTTGGCGTGGTCGGCGCCGTCTTCGCCCCAGAATCGGGCCGTCCCGGTCCGCACCAAGACGACGTCTCCGGGCTCGAGTTTCACGCCTTCCCAGGCGAGGGCCGCTTCCAGGTCGGCCTTGCCGATGACGGTGTGGGCCGGCAGGGCGTCCACCTTCTTGAAGGCCGCCACGTCGATGAGGACGCCGCGCGCCACGATCGGCGGGATCGTCGTCGCGTCGCACTTGCGGGGGCCCCAGTCGCCTCCCCAGTCGGCCTCCTTGAAGCCGTTGTACCAGTGATAATCATTTCCCGCGGTGATGTGGGCCAATCCGTCGATCTGCGTGGCCACGTTGTCGCTGATGAACATCGCGGCGCTGTGCCAGAGGACCTTCGCGGGGTTGGCCTCGGCGGGGGGCGCGTCTTTGTCCTTCATGCGGTCGATGCCGTCGGGACTGCGAAACGTGAGGATTTCCCCGGGGCTGTGTCCGGGCCACTTGTAGCTTTGGCGGCTGTAAGTCAGGCCCAGGTCGAAGACCTCGCCCTTCTTCACGAGCGACAAGGCGGCGGCGCGACTCGCGTCGGTCATCGCGTTCAGGCTGCCCACTTCGTCGTTGGGTCCCCAGACCCAGCCCCAGCCTTTGCCCTTTTGCCAACCCGCGGGGCCCCGGCTCGTCTCGGGGGCCTTGGCGCCGGCGAGTCCCCAAACGCAGGCCCCCACCGCGAGTGCCATGATCGTCGTCAATGTCGGGCGAAACCAGCGGCCGCGCATGGGATGTCCCTCGTGGTTGAGAATCAGGGCGATTCGTGGTCCTTCTAACGGATGCTTGACGGCCCGGCAAGTCGTCACCGCCGGGCCGGCGCGTTCAAACCGCGGTCCGCGCCGCGACGCTCAGGCACATCGTCACGTTCAAGGACCCGTGAAGCAGCCAAGGTCCCAGGATCGAGCCCGACTTGATCCTGACCCAGCCCGTGAAGAGGGCCCCCGCGAAGACGAGCGGGAGGATGACCCACATCTCGGGCATGACGATCAGCGCGAGAAAGTGGGGCAGGAGGAAGATCGTCGCCTGGGCGATGTTGGCCCAATGCAAGGGAAGGCGGCGCGAGAGACTGCCGGCGATAAGGCCGCGGAAGAGGAACTCCTCGGCGAACCCTGTTTTGATCATCCCGTACGACAAGGCCATGGTGATGGAGATGAAGCCGATGCCGAGTCCCTGAAAGGCCCGTTGGGGCGAGCCTTCGCGCAAGAAGGGGGCCAAGGGGGGCGGAAAGGCGCACAAGGCCGCGACACCAACGGCCGACGCGATCGCGCAATAACCAATGTACCGAGGCGCTCCGAGTTGAAGGCCGACGCGCCGGCGGACTTCGTCAAGGCCCCGCTTGCCCCGCCATTTCTGGAAGGCGTAATAGGCCACGAACGGGGCGCCCGCGAGGATGATCAAGTTCATTTGGTCCGGTCTCACCGCGTCTGATCGGTCCCAGGTTTCTCAGGATACCAGACCGGGAACATCGCGCATGAGTTCAACCGCCGGCCGCTCGGTCCAAGAGACCTTTGAGCGCCACGACGCGCTCGGCGTCGGAGAGCGGCAGCAGCCTCTCACGCTCGGCGGTGGGCATGTCGAGGTGGTGCAGGATGGCGTCGGTGATGGCGGCGGGCGCGCGCATCGCCCCAACGCGCCCGGCCTCGAACTGGGCGTATCGCACCGATTCCGCATAAGATCGCGAGGTCCGCGCGTAGTTCGCGAAGGCCGCCTGCAGGGCCTTCAAGGCCCCCTCCTCGACCTCGCTCGCGGGGCGCCGGAAGGGCCCGATCGTGGCGATCAAGCCTTGCGAGGTCTCGTCGAGTTTGGTGACCCTCACCAATTGCGTGAGTCGAAACGCGGCCATCCAGTCGCCGCTTGTGCTGCCGGTGGCCTCGGAAACCTCGCCGATCGGCGCGACGATGGGACAAGCGTTCGCGGTGACGAAGACGGCCACGGCGGGCCCTTCCTGGTCTCCAGACCGCAACCGTTTCAGGAACCAAGCGGGTACGGTGAGCCGGGGCGTTTCGTAGCCGGGAACGAGGCGGGCGTGGGGGGCGATGAACACGGGGGCCTTCGCCGGGAGTTCGTCGTCCTCGATCGGCGTGATGGGGCGTTCGGGCGTGAGCGGATGGAACACGGCGCCGGCACTTTGGTCCGGTTCGAGGCGCGGCATGCACGGAGGGACCGCGATCGAAGTCAAGTTGGTCTCCTCGCGGAATTGGACCACGTAGGCGGGAAGGGCCTTCTTGATCGCCATGCCGTGACGGTCGACGGCCCCTGGGACCTCTTCCCAGTCGATCGCATGGACCCGAACGCGATAGTCGCCATTGGCGATCCGAAACCATTGGTCCTCGGGCGGTTTGCGATTGGCTACATCCGCGCGCAGTTGCGCTTTCAACTCCTCATCGTCGATGTCGTCGAGGGAACTCTCGCGGGCGGCCGGCAGGAAATCGCCGCCGTCGATCAGCACGCGACCATGACGGACCTTGTAACGGAAGTCCCAGAAACAGCGTGCGTACGCCTTCTCGGCGTCGGTCAGGTCGCCTGACGTCAGTCGTAGGCGGAAGGTCGCGTCCGCGCCCGTGTCGAAGGCCACGAAGTTGCCCGCGGTGAACTCGGGAACAATCGCGAAGCCGTGCAGGGGCCACTCGCTCGGCCAGTCTCGCCGGTGCTCCAGGTCGTCGGGATGAAAGAGGAAGAACGAGGCGATCTCGGTGTTCAAGTCGATCATGCAAACCTCGGGAGCGCCCCCGTGAACGACGCCGATGAAGCGGGCGAACAAGCGGGGTCGCCCGCGGTCGCGCCGTAGTAGGTTCGAGACATGAGGAGGACCGGACGTGGGTTGGAAACGGAGCGGACGAGCGCCGGCCCCATCTTACCGGGGCCGCCGGCCTCTTGCCCGCGCTGGGTCGCTCTGTCAGACTCAAGCCGTCGTCGACCGGCCCCGCTCGACGACCGCCCGAGACGGCACACCAAGGGGCGAAGGGCCGAGCGAAACACCGTGAAGAGCAACCCCGTTAAGAAGGCCCTGCGCGATGGACTTCCCCAGGTTGGCACCTGGCTTTCGCTGGGCAGCGTCGTGGCTTGCCGGTTTCTGGCCCGAACCGGATTGCCCTGGCTGACCGTGGACATGGAACACACCCATACCGACATCCAGACAGCCGCGATGATGTTCGGTGCCATCGCCGATGCCGGCTGCGTCCCTCTCGTGCGCATCCCCGCCAACCGCCATGATTACATCAAGATGGTCCTCGACTGCGGCGCGATGGGGATCGTGGCGCCGATGGTCATGGACGCTGAAGAGGCCCGCGCGATCGTCGCCGCCACGAAGTATCCGCCGCGCGGCAATCGTTCCGTGGGCGGGTCGCTGCACTCTTTGAACTTCGGCGCTTCGGCCGACGAGTACTTCCGAAGGGCCGACGACGAGGTCCTGGTCGTGATTCAGGCCGAGCACATCGCCGCGATCGAACGGGCCGACGAGATTTACAGCGTGCCCGGAATCGACGCGGTCTTCATCGGGCCCAACGACCTGGCCGCGTCGATGCGCGCGCCCGACGGCACGCCCCCCACCAAGGAAGCCCAAGAGGCCGCCTACGCCAAGGTCTTGCAAGCGGCCAAACGCCACGGGATCGCCGCCGGGATGCACGTCTATTCCGGGACCGACGCCCTGGAGAGGATCGGGCAAGGCTGGCGGTTCCTGGCCGTGGGCAGCGAATTGAAGTTCCTGCTCCAAGGGGCCACCGACCTGGTCGCCCAGCTCAACCAGGCCGATACGACCTCCGCGGGCCTGGCACGTTATTGACCCGGGCCGCCGCGCTGGTTTCAATGATCCAGTCCGAAAATCATCGGAGTTCGATCCTGGTCCCCCATGCCTGAAGTGAAGGAGGAGTCGATGCGCAAGTTGTCGTGGCTGTCGGCCGCCGTGTTGGTCGTGGGCGTGTCTCTGGGCGTTTCAGCCCAGGAAACGAAGAAGGCCGGCGACGCCAAGAAGGAGATCGCCTGGGCCAAGAACTACCAAGAGGCCGTCGAGACGGCCAAGAAGAGCGGCAAGCTCATCATGGTCGATTTCTACACCGATTGGTGCGGCTGGTGCAAGGTGCTGGACCAGAAGACCTACACCGATGCCAACGTGATCAAACTGGCCGATGCCTCGTTCGTCTCCCTGAAGATCAACGCGGAGAAGGAAGGGACCGCCCAGGCCAAGCGCTACGGCGTGACCGGCTTCCCCACGATCCTCTTCCTCGACGCTTCCAAGCTGCCGGAAGTCGGCTCCGAAGGGAAAGGCAAGGCCGGAGATGGTGAGGTCGTCGGCAAGATCGTCGGCTTCAAGGATGCCGGCCCCTTTGCCTTGGACATGACCGGAATCGCCAAGGCCGCGAAAGAGTACCCGGCGCTGGCCGCCCGGGTGGAGAAGGACGCGAGCGACCTGGAGGCGATCGGCAAGTTCGCGGTGGTCCTCCATCAGCGTGGCAACGCCCAGAAGGCGGCCCAAACGCTCGACAAGGGCGAGAAGCTCGACCCCAAGAATTCCAAGGGCCTTCTTACACGCGCTTACAACGCGGTCGCCGACGACTATCAAGAGGCCGGCGAATTCAACAAGGCCGTGCCCCTCTTCCGCAAAGCGGCCGACACCGGCGGCAAAGACGTGGATGCCATTTCTTATGCCCTTCAGAGCATCGCCGCGTGTTACCTCTCCCAGCAGCAGTTCGACAAGGCAATCCCGGAACTGGAGGCCGCCCTCCGTTTGAGCGGCATCAGCGATGACGATCGCAAGCAAGCGGAAGACATGCTCAAGCAAGTCAAACAACGCGTGAAGTGAACCCCTCACGGCCTTGGCCCAAGGTGCGTTGGCGATCGCCCTCGACCAGGTCGGGGGCGATCTTTTTTTGTCGTGCGACGGCACTCTCGCGGCCCTCGCCGCGGCGCACCGGGGAGATCAACTCGAGCGGCATCGATTGAGGTCGTCGCGTCGGTGTGCATCGAGTGGTCGGAGGGACTCGTCGGTGAGGGCCCGTCCAGCACGCTTCGACGCGCCGTGGGGGCCGGTCGTCTCGGAGACGCTCTCGTTCAGCAATCGTGAAGGACCCGAGTGGAGAAGGGGCCCCGGATCGGCAGCGGACAAGGAGGCCGATGAGGCAGGACAGGCGGGCCGACCCGGTCTTTCAGGTCTTCAAGTCGGGACAAATCTCATTTCCCGAAGGGTCATGAAGGTCCGACCGATCGGTCGTGTCGGCCGAGCTCGTCTTCATGGAAACTTAGCGCCGGATTCACCATCGCGGGCTTTGCGGTGCCGGCGGGCCGACTAGAATCCTACGAACTGGATAATGTCTCGAAAATCGAGGCAAGTATGACAACTTTCCATGTGTTGGAGAGCTCGATGAAACTCCGCCCTCAGAGCGCCACCGCGCTTTCGCTCGTCCTCTTGGCCCTGGCCGGGCCGCTCCTCTCGGGCTGTCGGCACGCGGACGGCGAAACGACCCCGACGCTCCACCCGGTCACCGGACGCGTGCTCATGGCCGACGGGAAGCCTTTGACGACCGGCTCGATCGTCTTCGTCCCCATCAAGGGCTCGACCCATCAGGCCTCGGCCCCTCTGAACTCCGACGGCACGTTCAGCCTGGGGACGAACAAGGAGAAAGATGGCGCCGCCCCGGGAGAGTACGCCGTGATGGTCGACCTGACGATGGGGGTCGACTCGAAGAAGAAGGCCCCGAAGGTCCACCCGAAGTTCACCGACTACGGCACGTCGGGCTGGACGGCCGTCGTCGAGGCCAAGTCCAACGACCTGCCGACTTTTCAGATGACCAACAAGTGATCGTATGAGCGAATTCGTCTGACAACTCAACCCCTCATTTATGGAGAGCCTGATGAAGACCCGTTCACGCCCCGTTCGATCGGGTTTCACCCTGATCGAGCTCCTCGTGGTCATCGCCATCATCGGCGTCTTGATCGCGTTGCTTCTGCCGGCCGTCCAGCAAGCCCGCGAGGCGGCCCGCC
>CALLYK010000177.1 GCA_937858365.1 uncultured Isosphaeraceae bacterium
CCCGTACTCACCTTCACAACGCGAGGCACGATGTCCCGCCTGTTCACCCACTCGCTGCTCGCCGTGAGCGCCACCGCCGGGCTCCTGGCCTGTGACAACACCGACCGGCCTGCCGTCACGGAAGCCCCAGCGTTCGCCGCGCATCGTGACACGCCCACGCTCACCTCCCAGCCGGCCCAGGCCCACCTCGCCGCTCGGGAGAAGGACATCCACGACCTCGTCATCGAGGCCAAGAAGCTTGAATCCAAGCTCAAGGGCCCCCTGGCCGCGGAGTCGCGCAAGGCGTTGGTCCCGCTCCTCGCCCGTTTGAAGACGGCGATCGACTCCGCGCAGGAAACCTACGATACGTCGGTCAAGGACCCATTGCTCACGTCGGCCGTCGAACTGACCGCCCCCGGCGGCACCATCGAACCCAGCGACGATTTTCAGTATTACGTCAAATACGCGGGCGAAACCGAGAAGAAACTCGGCATCGAGCGCTGAGGGTCGGGGTCGTGGTGGTCGCAACCCCTTAACCTCTTTCCCGCGGCCCCCTTGCCGACCGCCGCCGTCACGGAGTGACGGCCTGGTAGACGCGGCCCACGCGGTTCAGATACTCCACGTCGCCGGCTTCGGCCCGGCGCGCGACTTCGTCGAGGAATCGGACGGTCGCAGGTTCCAAACATGGTTCGTTCGGGGCCTCGGCGGGGTAAACCACCTCAACCGTCAACTCAACGGCGTAAGGGCCGCGCTGGACCCATTTCCGACGTGATTCACGACGTTCGTTCATGATTCGGGCCCCGGTTCGTAAGCCGTTACCAATAGTGCGCGTCGACTGCTCACGAGGAAGTAGTGCGCGTCGACTGCTCACGAGGAAGGCCCACACCACTTCCACCGCGGTGCCGTCGACCAGGAGTTGCCTCGTAACGATCGTCGGGTTGGGGACTGCGTCCCAACGTACCTCAAGCAACTCCGCATCGGAAAGCCCCGTGACCAGTTGCCAAGCGGTGAGACCTCGCTCCTCGCAACGCTCGTCCGCGCGGTCGGAAACGAGGTAGCGTTCGTTCGCGACGGCCTCGACGATCATTCGATGAAGGTCGCCCATGCCGTCGATTCTCAGGTCCAAGTGGGTCTCGGTTCAAGACGCGGTGGCAGGTTCGGTCCGCCTGTCATCGACTCGGCGGAGGCCAAGGGGTCTGGGACCTTCGAGCGGCCGAGACCGTGCGTTTGGTCCCGAAGGCCGTTTCCGCCTCTGACTTCTTCGATCCACCCGTCAAGGCACCGACATGAGGATGATCTGCGCCACGCGCAGCATCTGCTTCCGTTCCTGCGGGTTGAACCCGCCGCGCTCCACCATCTCGTCGAGACGGGGGATGCTTGACTTCAACATAACGGTTTGCGTCACACCGATTTTGAGCCGGTCCTTGTTGTCGAGGAGTCGTTGGAAGACGTCGCGCATCGTGGCCGCTTCGCCGGGGGCGTGGTCGTACGGTTCGGTCCAGGCGGGGGCCTGGTCGGCATTGGCCGCTTGAACGGTCACTCCGCCGATCATTTGACTGATCGCCTGAAGCTTGGGGTAGTCGATCGTCTCGGGCACGTCGGCGGGCGTGTGATAGGTCGGGTCCTCGCCCGTGCTGAAGAAGAGATACGGCACTTTCCTGGCCTTGAACGGGCCGTAATCACTACGGGGTACGACCAGCAAGTCCGAACCCAGCAGTGAGACCCGCCAAGGACCAATCGGCGCGGCCGCCGTCACCCACTCGCGCGTCTTGGGGGCCGATTCCGACCCCAGGACGAACACATGCGTGTCGCACACACCTCGGAGCGATCGACCGATCATGTCGGCGGTCAGGTTGAGGACGACCTTCTCCAGAGGCACCGGCGGGTGGTCCACGAAGAACCTCGAGCCGACCAGGCCGTCTTCTTCGAGGTCGAACGAGACGAACATCACGCTCCGTCGCGGGGGCGTTGGGGCCTTCGCCATCGCCCGGGCCACTTCCAGGAGCATCGCCACGCCCGACGCGTTGTCGTCGGCGCCGCGGTAGACCTGTCCCTCGTGGACACCCAGATGGTCGTAATGGGCCGCCAGGATGACCCATTCCTCGCGCAGTTTGGGGTCGGACCCTTCCAACCGGACGCCCAGGTTCCGACCGCGCACGCCTTCGCCGTCGGGCCCGGGGACTTCCTGGATGTACGAGTCGCCGAAGAGCGGCCTCAAACCGGCCGATCGAAACTCGTCGAGGACGTAAGCGGCGGCCTTGCGCGCACCTTCGCCGCGTCGTCCTTGGAAGTCGGGCGAGGCGAGCGTGCGGACGTGCTTCTCCAGACGCTCGCGTTCGATCGCCACGGCCGGTCCTTGACCGCCGGCCGTGAGCGGTGCCAGCGCCCAACCGAGCAACGCGCAGGCGACCACGCCTGTTCCTGAGTACGTCCTTCGTTGTCTCGCCATGATCTTCTCCTTTCGGCAAGTCTTACCGAGTCGGCGCGACCTGACCTTCGCGCCAAAAAAAAGGCGGGCGATCGCCGTCATGCCTTCGATTCGTGCCCCATACTGACTTTGGTCTGGAGACCCCGACTCTACACGGAGGTGGATCGTGTCGCGTCGCATCGCGTTCAAGTCGTTGTTCGCCCTCGCCGCTTTGTTCGTCCTGCCCGCCGTGGCCCGCGCTGGGGATTGGGACGATTACATGCACTGGCCCTACAAGCCGCCCCAATACGCCGGCACCGGGGCGCAATACCAGCAACTGTACGACGGCTGGTATCTGTACCCCAGGGAACAGCGGATCGTGCCCCAGATTCAAGGGCCGATGTACCGCAACTTCTACGGCGGCGCGCGGCTTGGGGGCCACCGGTTCAACCACTTCGGCCGGGAGTGGAACAATAAGCCCTACTACTCGGGCTATCACTTCTACCTCGACGTTTTCTGAAACGCGGGCGGGGAAGGGCCGTGAATCAAGCGATCAGGAGAGGCGCCGGCGGCGCCTTTCCGAGTGCCCTGGCCAGGTGGAAGTAGGTCTCCGCGGCCCGCTCCACCTGGTCGATTTCGACCCACTCGTCCTTGGTATGGGCCTGGGCGATGTCGCCCGGACCGAGCACGACGCAGGGCACGCCCATGGCGGCGATCGGACCGGCGTCGGTGCCGAAGGGGACACCATGCACGGTCGGCGTCTTACCCGACGCCATCGCGACGACCGCCGCCAACTCGCCCACCCAATCACGACTCGACTCATCGGACAGGGCGGGCAAATTCACCCACGGAGGCAGGAACTCCAAGGCGTGGAAATCGGCCTCTTCCAGGTGTTCTTGCAAGAACTGGCGCAATTCGTACGGGCAATCGCTGGAGACCTCGCCGGGAATCACCCGCCGGTCGATCTCCACTTCGCACCAGTCGGGCACGATGTTGACGCTTTGGCCCCCTTCAATACGTCCGACCGACATCGACGGCGGACCGAGAGCCGGGTGGGGCTCGCGACGTTGAAGGTCGGCCGCGTAATCGCGGATCAGCGACACGACGCGGGCCATTCGATAAATGGCGTTGTCGCCGCGTTCGGGGGTCGAGCTGTGGCAGGCGACCCCGCGGGCCCGGACCTTCCAGCGCGTCGCCCCTTTATGGCAGGTGACGATGTTGAGCAAGGTCGGCTCGGCGATGACGGCGAGGTCGGCGCGGACGCCGTCGTGGGCGATTTGCGAGGACCCGCGATGGGTGAACTCCTCATCGACCGTGCAGGCGAGCACGACCGAGGCCGAACCCACGGGCCGCTCGCGCACGAGGCGTTCAAACGCGGCGAGCATGGCGGCCATGCCCCCCTTGATGTCGCACGAGCCCCGGCCCATCAAGCGGCCGTCGGTCACGACGGGCTTGAACGGGTCGATGGTCATGCCGTCGACGGGCACCGTGTCTTGATGCACGTCGAAGAGCAAGACGCGATGCTTGGGGGCGTCGGGGGCGTGATAGCGGGCGATCACGTTGTCGCGTCCGGGCAAGACGGGCTTACGCTCACACGGGACGCCAATCCGGTCGAAGAAGGTGACCAGGTAATCGGCCATCCGCGTTTCGAGGTACTGGGGCCCCGAAACGGCGCGACCCATCGGGTTCACGCTGGGAATGGCCACCAGGTCGGCAAGCAGTCGGATCGGGTCCACGAAGACGTTCCCCGTTTGGCCTGGGCCAAGCCCTCGATCACTTGACCCGTTCCACGTAGTCGCCGGATCGGGTGTCGATCCGGACGCGCTCGCCGGCCTCAATGAAGGGGGGCACCTGGACCTTCAGGCCGGTCTCGGTGGTCGCTTCCTTGTATTGATTGGTGGCGGTCGCCCCCTTGATGGCGGGCGGCGTGTCGGTGATGAGCAAGTCCACGCTGGCGGGCACCTCGACCGAGACCGCCTTGTCGTCGATGTAAGTCACCTGGACCCGGCTGTTGGGCAAGAGATAGCCCATCGAGTCGCCCACCATGTCGTTGCCGAACGGGAGCTGGTCGAACGTCTCGGTGTCCATGAACACGTGTTCGTCGCCTGTCGAGTACAGGTATTCGAATTCTTTGCGTTCGACGTAAGGGACCTCAAGCTGTTCGTCGGACCGGAGTCGTTTCTCGATGGTGGAGCCGCTGGTCATGTTCTTGAGTTTGGCCTGGACGAACGCGCGGAGGTTGCCGGGAGTGCGGTGGGCGAAATCGACAACAATAAAGTTGTTGCCGTCCATCGTCACGACCATGCCGCGACGGATGTCGGAAGCCTTGATGTTCATGTTCGGGGGGCCTTGCGATCGGATCGGGAGTGTGACTTTGTCCGCCTGCCGCGAGCGACGGTAAGGCCCGCGTGATGTCCAGCAGGTTATCTTACGACCAAGGAAACTGACCAGACCAGTTGCGCCATCGGATGGGTCCCAAGACCAAGCTCCTCCTCGCGTGAGTCCGCCGGCGCCATGGGGACTGCACGCGCGGACGGTCGTCGTCAGGGCGCGCCCAAAGCAGATCAAAACTTGTAGATTACAAATTAAGAATTGATCGCGGGACAAGGGCAAGGCCAACGGCCGGCGACTCAGGCCAGAGTGATCATCCAGCCGACGCCGTAGCGGTCGGTGACCATGCCGAAGCAAGGCGACCAGAAGGTCCGCCCCAAGGGCATCCGCACGGTCCCTCGGTCGGCGAGGGCGTCGAAGACGTGTCGGGCGTCAGCCTCGGTCGGCAGCTTCAGGGAAAGCGCGAAACCCTGGAAGCTGACGCCGTCCTCGCACGAGTCGGACGCCATGATCCGTTGGTCGCCCAGGCGGAGCGACGCGTGCATGATCTGGTCCTCAAATCCTGGTGGCGCAGGCTGGGGACCTTCCCGGTAGGTCATGATGAACTCGACCTTCGCGCCGAGGGCCGATGTGTAGAAGTCGAGTGCCTCGCGGCACTGACCACCGAAGAACAAGTAGGGTTCCAGAAGCGTGTCGGCCATGAGTGCCTCACGGATCGATATTGTTCGGATGTGCACTCCCCGAAGGATCCCCAAAGAACAGGCGAGAGTCAAGTGGGGTCCGCCGGCGCATGCCGGTTTGCGACGACGACTGGCACTGGTCATCAAACAGAACTCCGGCCCCGAGGAGTGAAGGCACATCAACACTGGTCGGCGGCGCTCAACACGCGGGCGAGCGGGCTTCTGAGGGGTAACGCGAGGGTCGGAGAGGCCCGGAACGGTCGACTCGAGGTGATGCGCCGTGGACGCTCCTCGACGTGGAGGACGGACCTGGTGGCGAGTGTCCGCCGCGCGAGTCTACAATTCACTGGCTGCCCGCGATCGCCATCGTCATCTCCCATCGAGAGGACACGCGATGCCCTCGCCTTTCCCCGGCATGGACCCGTACCTTGAAGACCCGCGAGTCTGGCCGGATTTTCATGACCGACTGGCAACCGTCATCAGCGACGCGCTGAACGCGGACCTCCCTGCGCCCTACTACGCTCGGTTGGAGATGCGTCCGGAGGTCGGGATCGTGGACGAAGGAGTCCGACAGCGGATCGTGCCCGACGTGGCCGTGGTCCGACAACGACCCATGCCGATCCGCGAGCAAGCGGCGGTGGCCGTGCTCGACCCTCCCGAGACGCGGGTCTCAAGATCGTACGAGATCGCCGTGCCGACCGACCCGATCCGACATCATTTCGTCGAGATTCGCGACCCGACGCGCGGGCACCAACTCGTCACCCTGATCGAGATCCTCAGCCCATCGAACAAACGGCCCGGGCCCGACCAGCTCGCCTATCGTCGCAAGCAGGACGAGGTCTTGTGCAGCGACGTCAACCTGATCGAGCTCGACCTACTCCGCGCGGGGGACCGGCTGCGACCGCGTCGCGAACTGGAACTCTGGCTGGAGCAACACGAGCCGGCCGCGTCGTACGTCGTCTGGATCAACCGGTCCTGGTCCCGCGACCGTCATGAGGCGTTTCCGATCGCGCTGAGCGACCGACTCCCGATCGTCCCGATACCTCTCCGAGAGACCCAGGCCGAGCCGGTCCTCGACCTGCAAACGGTGTGCGACCGAGCCTACGACGGCGGCCCTTACCGTCGAGGGGCGGTGGACTACACCCAGCCACCCGAGCCGCCGGTGAGCGAGCTTGAGGCCGTCTGGGTGGCCGAGCAACTGGCCCGCCGCGGCTGATCCGATCGTCCGTGCGACGTGGCAGACCTGCTGGACAACCGTCGCCATCACGACGTCTGGGGCCGCCCATGCCAGTAGAAGTAGGGTGGGTCCGCCGACGCAGTCGGCGCAGCCCACCGTCAGCCAGGACGTTCGGGCGGGTTTCGCTGCGCTGACCCACCCTGCTCGACCACGAAGAACGCAACCCCCCCCGAATTTTGGAAGCCGATGATGCCCAAGGCCAGGAAGACCACCTCACGCAAACCTTCGGCGCCGCCCGCGACGGTGGTGGCCGCCGATCGGCTCTTGGGCGATATCCGGACGCTGATCGAAGCCGCCCGGGAGCAAATGGCCCGCGCGGTCAACGCGGGCGTGGCCGGTCTCCACTGGCACATCGGCACGCGAATCCGGCGGGATGTGCTCCAGGAGAAGCGGGCGGGCTACGGTGAGGAGTTTGTGCAGACGCTTGTCTGCACAATTGACCGTGGAGTATGGGCGAGGCTTCGGCCGACGCAATCTCTTCCAGATGATCCGGTTCGCTGAAGTCTATCCGGACGGCGAGATTGTCGCGGCGCTGACGCGAGAATTGTCCTGGAGCCACTTTGTCGAACTGATCCCCCTCGAAGACTCCCTGAAACGCGACTTCTACGCGGAGATGTGCCGCATCGAACGTTGGAACGTGCGGACGCTCCGCCACAAAATCGGCCATCTCCTCTACGAACGGACGGCCGTCAGCAAGAAGCCCAAAGAACTGATCGCGGCCGACCTCGCGGCGCTGCGAGACGAAGACCGGATGACACCCGACCTGGTCTTTCGCGACCCGTATCTTCTCGATTGCCCGGGCCTGACCGGCGTCTATCTCGAAAAGGACGTGGAACAAGCGATCCTCCGCGAACTCGAAGGGTTCATCCTCGAGCTAGGGGACGATTTCGCCTTCGTCGCCCGGCAGAAACGGATTTGTGTCGATAATGAAAATTACTATCTCGATTTGTTGTTCTACCACCGCCGCCTACGCAGGCTCGTGGCGATCGAACTGAAGCTCGGCACTTTTCAGGCGGCTGACAAGGGGCAAATGGAGCTGTATCTTCGCTGGCTGGAGGAGCACGACATGCGGCCCGGCGAGGAGCCGCCGTTGGGTCTGATTCTCTGCGCCGAGAAGTCGGAGGAGCACGTCGAATTGCTCCAACTCGACAAGAGCGGCATCCGAGTGGCGCAGTATCTCACCGAGCTGCCACCTCGTGAGCTCCTGGAAAAGACGCTCCACGGTGCGATCCTGCGCGCCAGGGAACGGCTGACGGTTGCCGAGCGAGGCAATGTCACGGAAACCAAGACTCATGCGAGGACGTCGGCATCGCCGCGGCGAACCCCGAAGAAGAGGCCGAGAGGATAATGCGGTGACCTTGGTCGAACTTCGCCGATAGCCGGGACAGGCAAGCTCTCTTGATGTCGGCGGCACACGAGGTCGTGGAAGAGGCCTGGCGCATCCCACTCACCCAGGCTTCCCGCGTTCCTCTTGCGGCTGCGCCGCCAGGACAACTCGGACGTTGTCCCGGCCACCCGCGAATCGAGCGTTTCATGGATCGGTCCTGGCGTGCTGAGAAAGGAGAGTCCGGCCCTTGCCGAGTTGCAAGGGGGCGAGGAAACACCGCAAGGGCGAAGAGCGGGGCGACGCGAGCCACGGGCAGCGCGGCGATCCGTTTCACGTCGGTGAAAGGGGCAGGCGGCGTCTTTGATTAGGGAGGAGTATCTGCGGCCAGAACGCGGGCCAAACGCAAGCCGAGGTGGCTCTGCCGTGACGAAGGCGGGTTCGCGTAGCGAAACGCCGCCCGGCAGTGCGTGGGGCCGTTGAACCAGGAGCCGCCCCGGTCCACACGAAGCAAGGCTCCATCGACCCCTTTATGCGTGTCGTCGCACCACTCGCGGACATTTCCGTGCATGTCGTGGAATCCCAGCACGTTCGGCTCATACGAACCGACCCGACACGTCCGGTTCAAAAACCGCTCGTTCCCAGTCCTGAAGTTCGCCTGGCCCGGCAACATCGTGTTCGTTGGCTTCGCGAAGTAAAACTCGAAGGCACTCTCCTGCTGGTCCGACTGCGGGCCGCCCCGACACGCGTACTCCCACTCGATCTCCTTCGGCAGCCGGTACACCCATCCCGTGTTCTTCTCCCTCGCGTTCAGCCGGGCCACGAAGAGCTGACAGTCATCCCACGAAACCGTCTCCATCGGGAACCGCTTCAGGTCCACATC
Organism: uncultured Isosphaeraceae bacterium; assembly: GCA_937858365.1. Taxonomy (GTDB): domain Bacteria; phylum Planctomycetota; class Planctomycetia; order Isosphaerales; family Isosphaeraceae; genus CALLYK01. Next base: position 8,842 of record CALLYK010000177.1, read on the forward strand.
CGAGATGTCCTTCACCGCGTGCCTGCCCGCGCCGTAGCGCGAGAAGGAGCTGGGGTTGTCGTTCATCACTTTCTCCCACTCCCCTTGCGTGACCTGATACTTTCCCAAGTAGAAGTCCGCCGGGACCACCACCTCCTGTTCGCCCGGCCTGTCCACGCCGCCGCCCAGCCACGACTTGCCTTTCGGCACCAGCACGAACTCCATGCCGATGCTGTTCTTGAACGTCGGCGGTGGCGGCTCCTGATTGGCCGCCGCTATCGGCGTCAGGATGAGATCGGGACGCCACTTTGCGTCACTGTCGACTTCCAGACCGTCGGTGAAGGCGACACCGCTGGCGACGACGCCGTGACTATCCGCGAACGGGACAGCCAAGCGCAGACTCGCGTCCCAATTGCGGGTTTGATCCAAGCACTGCGGGAGCGCCTTCCCGGCTGCTAATTACTTCGGGCCACGAGGTCGTTCATGACGACG
>CALLYK010000178.1 GCA_937858365.1 uncultured Isosphaeraceae bacterium
CCCGCCGCGAAGAGGTGCGCGGCGAGATACTCGCCCGCCAGGCGTATTTCGGGCGAGGCCGTGTCTCGCCCCTTCATGAGGTCGGAGGCGAGGAAACGCAAATGCCCGCCGATTTCCTTGGCGGTGATCGTTTGGATCGCCTCGGCCGGGGGCTCCGCGGGCGGGAGCGGGGCCTGGGCCTGCGCCGTGGCGGCGCAACACAAGACGGACAACGGAGCGAGCCAACGTTTCATGCGACGGACCTTCCAGTTGATTGTCAAGAAAGGGAGGGTCCGAATAGCTTAGCTGTCGCGACGCAGGCGCGATAGGAGGCGAAGCGGCGAAACCGATTTCGATCAGCCCAGGGGGGGTGAACGAATGGGATGCACCGCTCTCCTGACGGGACATCCCGTAGGGCTTCCTTCTTTCAACGTCCATCGAACTCCCCAGGGGGATTTATCGCGGCCAGGCTTGACACGCTCCAGTTGACGTCTTCGTCGATCGGATGGGCAAGCCCTTGCTTGCGCACGAGGACCTTCCTAGAATAACAGGTGTGGAGACATGCCGCTCTCGGGTCCAAGAAACCCGAGTGGTGGCGACCCGACTCCTTGGGCCCGCCGCGGCATGTTCGCCTGGCCGGTCCTTTCGTCGTTTTCTCGGACCAGGAAGGAGAGGACCAGGCGGGGACCTTTTGATCGCGAAGGAGCATTCCAATGAACCTCGAACGATGGGACCCGTTCCGTGACGTCGTCAGCCTCCGCGACGCCATGAACTCACTGCTTCAGGAGAGCTTCGTCCGACCCAACGGCGGGCCGGGCACCTTGGCCTTGCCACTGGATGTCGTCGAAAGCGAGCAAGATTTCGTCGTCAAGGCGTCGCTGCCTGGCGTCAAGCCGGACGACGTGCAGATCAGCATCCACGGCGACATGCTCACGATCCGAGGCGAGACCAAGGCCGAGCAAGAGAAGAAAGGGGACACCTGGCACGTGCGCGAACGTCGTCACGGCAGCTTCCAGCGCTCGGTGGGTTTGAGCGCGCCGGTAAACACCGAGAAGGCCGTGGCCAAGTTCGACAACGGCGTCCTCACCCTCACGCTCCCCAAGAGCGAGGAGGCCAAGCCCAAGCAGATTCGGATCACCGCGTCGAAAAACTGACAGGGACTATCGGCCCGGGAGGTGGGCCATGATCGGCAAGAAACCCACAAGCAAGGGCGGCCGTCCCCAAACCACCGCCGCCCAAGCGGCCGAACGCGCCAGGCGCGAGGCCGAACGTGCCCAAGCCCAAGAGGCCCAAGCCTCGATCCGCGACCACATGGTTGAGATCGGGCGGGCGGGACAGCAAGCGGGCCGCGTTGGCGAAAGCCGCACGTCTTGAGGCGTCATGATCGGGAGTGCCAGCCGGAGACCGACCTTCGGACCGAATGACCCGGTGAGCGCCGCCGTCCGCGCCGCCTTGGGGGAGGCCCTATCGCGCGTCCAGCGCGACGAGTTCGCCGCGTCTCGGTTCGAGGTCGAACCGGTCCACCGTCTTCGAGCCGCCTGTCGGCGCCTACGCAGTGTCTTGCGCGTTTTCTCACCCTTTCTGGACGACTGCTGGAAGACGGAGACCGGGAAGGAACTGAAGTGGCTGGCCGCGCGTCTGGGAGCGGTGCGGGACCTCGACGTCCTCGACGTTCGGCTCCACGAGGCGGCCCGCGCGGTGCGCGCGCCTGAACTCGTTGGGCTCTTCCGAGACCTTGAAGACCGACGAGCAGCCGCCCGCGCGGGACTCCGCGAAGCGTTGGACAGCCCACGCTATCGCTTCCTGGTCAATCGGATCGAAGAGGCCGTCGCGCGCCCGCCCCTGACGACCGAAGCGCGACGCCCTTGCCGTGCGGCCTTGCCCGCGTGTTTGGACCGGGCGTGGAAGAAGCTCAAACGTCGTGGGCGGCAGTTGCGGAAGACCGATCCCGAAGAGGCCTTCCATCGCGTGCGGGTCTTGGCGAAACGGGCCCGGTACGCAGCCGAGGCGATCGCGCCTGGACTCGACAAGGGGCCACGTGCCGCCGCCGCCGCCCTCGCGACGCGAGCAACCAAACTCCAAGACCAGCTCGGACAGCTTCAAGACGCCGTGGTCGCCAAGCGTTTCTTGCGCCACTTTCAAGAGGCTTCCGGCGAAGGAAAGAACGCGCTATCCCCTTTGCTCGCGTCCTTGCGTCAAGACGCCCGGCAGGCCCGTTCGGGGGCGTGTTGTCTCTGGAAGAAGGTCGAATGAAACGATACGCACAAATCGAACTCAGCGCGAAGCGGGTGAACGCCTTGGGTCTTCCTCCCCACGCGGCTGTTCCTCACCGAGCAGGCGATGATGGAAGACAGAGGCCGCTCTGACCCACGGAGGTGACGCGCCCTGGGCCGAAGAGACGACTTCGGCGTACATCTCGGCCGCGGCGCGTGGACCTCCGAGAAGGTGTTCCAGACGGGCGCGCAAGTAGGTCCGCCGAAGTTCACAGCGAGTATCGACGGAAGGGGGACGATCCGAAGGCGCATTCGTGTTCAGCACTGAATTGTTTCCCTCCCCCTTCCGCACGGGTACGAAGGAGGGCGCGCTTCGCCCGCGCAGGACGCTGAATAGCTTACCGGCGACGTGCCCGCCGAACGTCGATCGGGCCTCGCTGAAGACCCAGCCCCGAGGCACTTCCGAGTAGAGAGGATAGATCGTGGGACAGTCCCGTCGAGCGGCGGCCAAGGTCCCATCCGGCGTCAGGTCGATAGGCCCCCCATCGGGCCCCACGCGGAAGACGACGACTCGCTCGGGCCAGACATCGAAGTAGACCCAATCTCGGGTTGAACTCGACCAGACCCGGCCGATCGTGTGGCCGCCGGTCCCGTTCGCCACGCAATACCCTTGCGAGACCGGGAACTCTTGGGCCAGAAGCACCGACGCCAGGCCATTCACTTGGTCGCACCAGCCGACCCCTGAAATGACGACTGGCCAATCGCTCGGTTGGTGCGGCACGTCGGCCGCCGTGAGGACACGAGCGCGCAGGGGACTGAGTTCACGCAAGACCAAGGCCGCGTCATCCGCCGCCGCGCCGGTTCGATTGAGGTCGTGCAAGTGGTCCAGGAGGCCCAACTGCAACTTGATCGCAAGGGACTTTCGCGCGACATTGCGCAAGCGGTCCCCAACGGTGGTCGGCTGGACGAGATAGTCCGAAAGGACCCACCGCTCGGCCCCCAACACCAACCACCTGGCGACCGTTTCGTGGAGCGGCCAGACCAATACTTGCATCCAAGCGAGGAACAGAACGACGTAAGCGAACGCGCAAACGAACACGTGGGGCCGAGATCGAGGCCCAAGAGCGTGTCCGCGCTTGAGGGCCCAACGGCCAAGGCGGAACATGCCCAGTCCCGCGGCGAACGTGGCCGCCGCCAGGGTTAGAGACAACAACACACCCCAAAGGACCTCTAGGGTGCGGCCCGGTTGGTTCGCCCCGACCAACAAGGTCGTCACGGCCGGAAAGCCGGTGCCCAGCGACCCGAGCAGCCACGTTCGTCGAACAGGCGACACGCGACTACACAATCGTCTTGGCACGGTGTCTCTCATCAGACCATTCTAGGAAACTGGTCTGAGCCGCACCAACAACGTTGCGCCGCGGTCACCCCGGAGCGCTACAGAAACAAGGCGTCGCGAATTCGCCGCAGGATGAGTTCTTCCAGTTTCGGGTCGCGGCCGCGCGGGACCCAGCCGATGGGCACTTGCACGGGCCCGTCCACTTCGCGTGTCCGTGACGCGTTGTAGTCTGTGTTGAACACGGCCCGGCCGCCCATTTGGCGCTCGGGTTTCGCCAGGTCTTCCAGTTCCTTATACACCTCGACACGGACCAAGAACCCCCCTCCAGGGGCCGGTTCCACACGGGCCCGCGCGAAACGCCGGATCGATTGCAGCGTCGATTCCAGACGTTCCCAAAAACCGACCGAATCGCCTGCCCAAATACTGACCAGGTCGGCGCCGTTCACCGGATTGGTGACGATCTCGCCCGAGGCGCGGTCCTCGCTGGCGATGTCGAAATATTCGTCAAGCACGGCCACGGTCGTGTTCCAGACCGATTCATAGTCGGCCACGGGCACTGGGAGCGGGTTCGGCGCCGATTCGCGCATGGTCGCGCAGCCGGGCCCCACCCACCCAAGGAGGACGAGCGCCATCAGGCGGAAGACCAGGACATTCAGACTGCCCGGCCTGAAACGGCCGCTCGATCGGCTCTCGGCCATTGGTCCGACTCCCCGGACGAACCCGGGTCGCGACACGGTCGGTTCCCTTCCCTGAGACCGACGCCGCCGCGCTAGGGGGCGGGCATCCTGCCGCGCCGGTCGCGTTTTGGCAAGGTCGCTTTCGGGAATGAACTACGGTTGCAAGAGAAGCGCGATGGTCCTATCTCACGACTGGCCCCTTGATGCGTCCCATTCGCACGCGAGACGGGCGCGGCCTTGGTCGTGCGGTTGGTCCCCATTCCCAAGATAGAGCCGCCCAGGGCCCCATCCATGACCGACGACGCCGTCTTCCGATGTGAACGCACCTGGCGCGGCGACATGCCCCAAGAGGCCCACTTCCCGCGTTTGCTGAGCGGGTCGGGCCCTTGGGAGGCCCTGGAGGACCTGTGCCGCACGCTCGGTTTGTCGGCGCGTTGCGAAGGGGAAGACGTGGTCCACGCCTTCGGCGCCTTGGTACGGGAGTCGCGATCCGCGATTGAGGTCCGTCGGGGCCTCGTGCGGTTGGCCTGGCGCCTCACGGCTGCCGAGCGGGTCATCTTGTTGCTTGAGGAACCGACCTTTCATCATCTTCGGCTCGCCGCGAGTTGGCCGGAACCTCGCTTGTTGCGCGGCGGGCGCCGACCTGACCCGGGTGTTTCGACCTTGAGTCTCATTTCGACGCCGGAAGGGGCGCATGTGCCCCGCGACCAGGCGCCTCCCTTGGAAGGGCCGCGGTTGCGCCGGTCGTTGAGCTTTCATGGTCTCTCGCTGGGTTCGTTGCTGCTGTACGGCGACCCGGAATTGGAGCGTTGCCCCCGTCGGCGCCTTCGACGTTTGGACACGCTTTGCGACTTGGCCGCGAGCGCGGAACGCGCCTGGTGTGCGGAAGGGAACGTGGCGGACCTCGCGCCTCCGGTGCGTGACCCGTTGACGGGGCTTCATCACGCGAGTTTCCTCCATGCGTTTCTGGAGCACGCGCTGGCCTTGGCGAAGCGGCGGAGTGAGGACCTCTCGCTGATGTTGCTCGCCCCGGACAATCTGGCTGAAGTGCGGGCCGAGCATGGGAGTGAGATTGCCGACGCGGTGCTTCAGCGCGTCGCGCGGGCGATGGCGGAGTCTCTGCGAGTCAGCGACGTCGTGGCCCGATTGGACCGCGAGCGGCTCGCGGCGGTCTTACCATCGGCGTCGGCACGCGACGCGCTCACAGTGGCGCGACAAGTGGTGGGGATCGTGGCGGAGGCGGGTCTCACGGCGCCGACGGACCCACCGATGACGGCCTCGGTGGGGATTGCGGGTTTCCCTCAGCAAGGAGAATCGCGGGAAGTCCTGGTAACGGCGGCCACAAGAGCGCTCGCAAGGGCGAACTTCATAGGAAAGGGGACCATCATCACAGCGGAAGATTGACCAATAACCAATAACTTATGGCTATTCGATGACATGAATAAGAAGCGCATTGCGAATCGGGTCATCGGGTAAGACCCCTCGGAGGAGGACGACCGAGTCGCCCGACTGGACGAGGTCGCGGTCCTTGGCCCAATTCAGGGCGATACTCATCGCATGGGCCCCGTCGCCGATTTCATTGAGGTGGACTGGGGTGACTCCCCAGAGGATGTTCATCGCTCGGGCCGTGCTCCGTTCGCTCGTGATGGCCAACGTGGGCGTGGAGTGACGGTGTTTGGAAAGGGCCAGGGCCGTCCAACCGGAATGGGTCCAGACGGCCAGGACCGCCGCGTTGAGTCGGCGACAGGCCAGGCTGGCCGCTTCCACAATGGCCTCGGTGGTGGGTGAGACCCACGGCCGAGTGGGGGCGTTGTCTTGTTGGCGAGCGATCGCTTGGTGATTGTGCGACTCGGCCTCGGCCAAGATCCGGCTCATCATGCCGACCGCGTCGACGGGGTATTCGCCGATCGCCGTCTCGCCGGAGAGCATCACCGCGTCGGTGCCGTCGAGCACGGCGTTGAAGACGTCGGTCGCCTCCGCGCGGGTGGGTCGGTTCGAGTGTTCCATGCTGTTGAGCATCTGCGTCGCAGTGATCGCCGGCACGCGGGCCCGCCGGCAAGCGGCCAGGATGCGCTTCTGCGCCGCCGGCACTTGCTCGACGTTCATCTCGACCCCCAGGTCGCCGCGAGCCACCATGACCATGTCGGTCGCCGCGAGGATGCCTTCCAGGTCTTCGAGCGCCTGCGGTTTCTCGATCTTGGCGACAATGCGCGCGGTGATGCCGCGCGCTTCCAGTTCGGTGCGCAGATGGAGCACGTCCGCGGCCGAACGGACGAACGACATGGCGATGAAGTCGGGTCGCGCCTCGATCGCCCAATTCAAGTCCGCCAGGTCCTTTTCGGTGAGTGCCGGGATGCTCAGGGCCGTGTTGGGTAGGTTGATCCCCTGGCGCGATCGGAGCTTTCCGGGCAAGGTCACTTCCAAGTACGCGCGCCCCGCCTCGCGATCGACGTCCAGAACGCTCATGGCCACGTTGCCATCCGCGAAGAGCACCGTCTCGCCGGGTGACAACTCCCCAGGGAGTTCGCGATGCCCGGAGGTCAGCACGGTCGGGTCGTCGGCCGGGGCATCGGCCGCCAGCGTGAAGCGTGCACCGCGATGGCAGTCAACGGAGTCGCCCGCGATGGGTCCCAGACGGAGCTTCGGACCGCTCAAGTCTTGCAAGACGGCGATCGGGCGGCCGAGCTCGGTCTCCAAAGCTCGCACTCGTTCCAAGACGGCCGAATGGTCGTCATGCGTCCCGTGGGAGAAATTCAAACGAAAGACGTCCACGCCCGCGCGCGCGAGGGCCTGGAGCGTGGCCGGGTCGCTTGAGGCGGGGCCGACCGTCGCCACGATCTTGGTTCGCACTTTGGCCAGGGGTTCGTCGGGGACCTCGTACACGTCGGGGACCTCCCTCCCAGTCGCGGGGCGTTCAACGTCCCCAAGAATGTAGGGTCCTCCGACGGATCGGGCTAGAGCGAATCCCGAACGACGGGTTTTCCGGCCGCCCCCAATCGTGGACCGCCCCTTATCGTTGGAGGTCCGCGTCGTATTCGATGCGTTGGCCCGGAACGAGACGGTCCGACTCGATCGTCAAGGTCGGCGTCGCGCCTCCGGCGGCCACTTCGAATGCTCGCGATTCTCTAGGAAGAAGCCCCTTTAGGGATACTGTGGAGCGGACCCCGTTCACTGTCGGAAAGGCATGATGATAGATCGGCGCGATGCCCCTGTTCTCGACAGTCAACCGCGACCGGTCGTTCGACGCCTCGAAGCGCGTCACGCGGAACCGATAGCCGCAGGCGCGACCGGCCTCGCGAATGCGGTCGGCGGTTTGGTTTCGCGGCTGCGCGTCGCCGATCATGAATGAGATATGGAACTTCGCCGCGTGCTCCTCGAAGGGGACGCCGTGCGGTCCGCGCGGCCCGAGCGCATCGCTTTGATCGACCTTCTCGAAGAAGCTAAACTCGCCGCCCGTCGGGGCCTTCTTCCAGCGGTCGCGACCCAGGCGGTCCCAGTCCGGCTCGTTGTACAGCTTGTGCTTGGCGTGGTTGAACGAGTCGTCGAAGAGGCCAAAACGCAGGCCCATGAGCGACGCGTCGCCCACGAACGGGGCGTGGTCCAACGCGGCGTCGACCGAGAGCATCCAAGGGGTCTCGCGCAGGGCCTCGCTAAGGTGCCGGGCGAACTCGGCCTGATACTCCTTCGAGGGAAACGTCTTGCCGAGCTTCATCGGGCCGTCGTAAATGTGGTACTCCGCCCACAGGCCGAAGCCCGCCTCCAGGAACGCCAGGCGCGGGTCTTGATCATATTTCTCGGCCAATTTGGTGTAAAAGCCCAGGACGAACCGCCTCAACTCGGGATGCGACCAATCGGGGAACCCGGTCGGTTTCGTCTCGCTTGGCGCCGTCGTCTCCTGATAATCTGGTAGGGCCTTGATGTAAGCGGGCACACCTGTTGGCTTGCCCACGTACGTGTCGCGGAAACGGACGATCGCCTGGTGCTTCCGCCGGGCGACACCTTCCAGCAACTCTTCCATTGCTCTCCAATCGTAATGGCCCCGTTCTCGAACGACTTGATCATACGTCATATAGCTGAATTCGAGTTGAATGGGCGCCGATCGGGCCGCAGCGTTGGTCGTCCAGAGGACGATCCCGGTCATCGGTTGGACCTCCGCGGACCGCACCACAAGCGGGACGGGCCGGAAATCGTCAGCCTCCGCGGTGACCGCCAAACAGACGAGGGCGAAGATCGTCATCATGGTCTCGGTCCTGAATTCAAGAGGCCCTGAAGACGAGCACCCAGTCTTGACCGCCGGCCGCATTCTGGTCGGGCGACATGAACCGCTCGCGAGCATTCTCGTCCCGCCGGCCGTCCGCCGGGAGGAAACGGCCGTCCGTCGGGTCAAACCAGTGGGCATGCGTGCCGACATTGAGGTGAGCGCGATCGACCGTGAAGGTCCGTCGTGAGGGCAGATAGACGAGCCCGCACGAGCCGTCGCTCCCCAGGGCGGCCGTCGCGTAGTCGGCCCCTTTCCACGTGCCGAAGCCGTCGATGACGAACCGATGGTCGATGTCCGGCACGAGTTTCCACCACGATATCGTTTCCATCAGCTTGAGGATGTTGGGCGCCTCGCGGACCGAGCGGGCTTGCAGGGTCTGCTTCCAGTTCGGTTCCCACCGCCAAAGGCGTGTCCCCGCGCAATAGCCAACGGCCCCCGACGTGACCGCCCACCAGGCGTTCCGCCGAATTCGGTAAGGGGTCCAAAGGTCGCCCGCCTTGGCGTCGGGTAAGAGATGGATCGCGTTTGGTTCTCCCTCGTAGCCAGTCTCGCCGAGAATGACGGGCCTAACCGGACCATCGCGCCGCCACTCCTTGAGGACTTGCAGGTAGGAGGCCCCATATGTGTAGCCCATGTTCACGTCCAGCCACGGGTCTTCGTGATGGAAGGCCGCGCTCGGAAACTCGTGGGCATTGTGGACCGTCTGCAACTGGTCCGGCGCGGCCTTGCGGACCTCGGTGGCGAGGGCTCGCGTGCATTCCAAGAGCCTGGCGTCGGGGTTCCGGTCTCCCGCCTGCATCCACATCAAGTTGCCGAACCGCGCGTATCGCCGGCCAAGGAAGGCGCCATAGACACGCGCGCTCTCAGGCGTGACATGGTGCATCCAGAGCCCTTTTCCGGCGCCGTACCAGAGTCCCGACATGATGACGTGGAGGCCGCGTTTCTCCGCCTCTTCAAGAACATCGTCGGCGTACTTCCAATAAGCCTCGACGGGTTTGGTGATGTCGGTCTCGGGGTCGAAGGCGATATTGCCATGGGCATCGCGCGAAGGGATGCGGCTGTCGTCCAGAAGCTCCAGGAAAAGGGTGTTGAATCCCTTGGCGACGCGGTCATCCATGATGAGACGCACCTCGTCAATGGTGCGCTTCTGAAGGAACCAGGGTGTGTCGCCCATCACGAAGAAGGGCTTGCCGTCGCCGTCGACCAGGTACCGACGGTCCGCGCTCACTCGGAGGCGCTGTGCCTTCGGGCCCGGCTGGGCCTGCGAACTCGACTGGACCATCGCGATCAGTAACGACGCGACAAGGACCGAGCGGAATGGTCCCGGGGCCCTGAATGGCGTTCGGTCGTTCATCATGCTTCTCCACGAGTTGTACGACGCCCCCGACGCCCAATCGTAATCGGTCTGTCGGGGCCGATCACGCGGGCCGTCCCCTAGGGCCGCGACAAGGACAGGGAATCAGGAAGGTTGATCCCACGGCGCGCAAAGTAAGCGGAGTGGGAGGCCCACGCCCTCCCACCCCGCCCATGTATCTACGGATGAGGTCTTCTAGCTATCAGATTTCCATCAAGCGATCGGGT
>CALLYK010000179.1 GCA_937858365.1 uncultured Isosphaeraceae bacterium
GGATGGGGCCCGGGCGATTGCCACCGGTGAAGTCGAACGCGTCGTTGTAACCCTGGACGCGGCCGAGGAAGTTGCGCTGGAAGATGCCGTGGCCGTCCGCCCGGATGCCGCCCGTGCCGTGCGTCGGCTCGAACGAGCCCGCGGTCGCGGGGAAATAGCAGTCCTCGACCACGAACGAGGCGCGATCGACGGCCGGGGCGCCAGGGCGGGTAACTTCCTCGACGACGCGATAATCGCTCCGCCAGGAGTTTGGCGTCAAAGTACATCGGACATAGCCGCGCTGGGCATTGAAGAACCGAACTCCGGGGTTGTCGGCCAGGCGTTGTTCCAGGCCGGGCGTGTTGGCCGTGCCGTTACCGCCGCTGCTGATCGACGTGAAGAAGGACGGCAAGCTCGTCCTCCCTGACGACTCAATCACCAGTCGGTTCCTCAAGGCCGGCGAGAAGCTGCCCGCCAGTGGTTCGTTCCTTGTCGGTGAGAAGGGCATCCTTTATTCGCCCAACGACTACGGCGCGGAGTTCCGCTGCGAGCCCGCCGGCCTGGCCGAGGGCGTGAACTTGAAGACGCCCGAGAAGTTGCCGATCAACAACAAGGGCGACCAGGGGATGAAGAACGAGTGGGTCGAGGCCATCAAGGCGAACAAGCCCGAGATCGCCTACTCGAACTTCGACATCGCCAGCTTGCTCACCGAGGCGTTCCTGCTCGGCAACGTCGCGATCAAAACTGGGAAGACCCTACAATGGGATGGCCCCGGTTTGAAAGTCACGAACGTGCCCGAGGCCAACGCCCTCATCCAGACCGAATACCGCCGCGGCTGGGAAGTCACCCGAGGCTGAGCCCCTTCATCCAAGCGCCCCGAGGCAGACACCGTTCGCCTCGGGTCCTTTCATCACGCCGGCGCACTTCCCGATGATGGGACCGTCCTTCGCGCGATCGCGAAGAGGGACGTGCCTGTGCGCAATCGGCCCCGAAGGGCCTTTCGCCGCTCCAGTCGATAGGCCGCCATCATCAGCGAAGGGAAGGGCCAAGGCGGCAAGCGCAAATAGGACAAGTAAGCGGCATCCGCCGAGACTTCGGGGTCGCGGCGGGACGGTCGCCGCCTTTGATGACGCACCACGGGGACCATCCAGGCGCCCCACCAGAGGTCCCGTTCCACGACCAGACCGCTCCCCGCGAATACGGCGCGAAGGGTGTCAGGCATGTAACGGCGACGGTGCCCCTGGACCTCGTCGAACTCGCTGTAGAGGTCGGGTAAGGCGGGCACGCTCACGATCACAGCACCCCCCGGTTTCGTGAGGCAGGCCAGCTTCTGGACCGCGTCGCGGTCGTCGTCGATGTGCTCGATCACGTCCAGGGCGAGGACCGCGTCATAGCGCGCGGCCCCATCAGGCACGGGCCGGGCCAGGTCCGCTTCGATCAATGTCCGATCGGGGCGATCAAGCTGATCCAAGGCCCGGCGCGAAATGTCGAGCCCTTCCACGCGATGCCCCCGGCGTTCGAGAGCTTCCAGCGTGACCCCCCAGCCACAGCCGACATCGAGGACCCGAGGCGCCTCGGGGAGGGCCATCGTTTCCATCAAAGCCAAGGTGAACTCAGCACGGGCGCGCCACCACGGATGGGCCCGCACCGCGGCGCCCAACTCGACGAGGATCGACTCGGGCATGTTCTGATCGGCCGCCCCTTCCGACCATCGATGGATCATCGTTCGGCCTCGTCCTTGCGTTCTTGTTCGGTCTTGCCGGCTTGAGTAGCACGAAGGACGTAAGTGGGGCGTCTCTTGGACTCGATGAAGATCAAGCGGACATATTCGCCGATGATCCCCAGGGCCACAAGTTGGACCGACCCCATGAAGAGGACGACCGCGATCAAGCTCGCCCAGCCTCGCGGGGCCGTTTGGTTGTGGAAGGCGTCCACCAGGGCCCAAATGATGAGCCCGATCGCCACCGCCGCCGAGGTGAAACCGACGTAGGCCACCAAACGCAACGGATAACCACTGAAGCTGACCAGTCCTTCCACCGCCAGACGCAAAAGGGCCTGGAACGAGTACTTGGGGCGTCCCGCGAATCGAGGGTCGCGTTCATATTCGAGACCGACCTGGTTGAAACCCACGAAACTGCGCAGGCCGCGAACGAAGCGCACGCGCTCGGGAAGAAGTCGGAGGGCCTTCACGACCTGTTCGTCCATCAGGCAGAAATCGCCGCTGTCCAGGGGGATGTCCAGGTCACCGATCGCGCGAAGCAAGCGATAGAAGAGGAAGTAGCCAGCCCGTTTCCAGGCGCCTTCCTTGCGTCTTCGACGAACGGCGTAAACGACGTCAAAGCCGGCGCGCCAGCGGGCGATGAGTTGCGGGATGACTTCAGGCGGGTCTTGCAGGTCGCCGTCCATCACAACGACGGCGCTTCCGCGCGCGTGGTCCAACCCGGCCGTCACGGCCGCTTGATGACCAAAGTTACGGCTGAGATGAAGGACGACCAGGCGAGGGTCATCGAGCCTCAAAGCATCGAGTCGCGACGCGGTGGCGTCTCGGCTGCCGTCGTTTACCAGGACGATCTCGTAAGGCAGGCCCGTCGCGTCCATCGCGGCCTCCGGCAAGGTCCGGGTGTCGCCGACCGCTGAGGCCGACCCATCTTCACGATGCCGTAGACCCTGCTGGTGTGCCGTCACCCGAAGGTGGACGGCACGGTGGAATCGTGGGTGAACACCGAAGACCCGGCGGCGGAATGCCCAGCACGACTCGGGTTTACTCGAACCAGCTTCCAATTCAACCGTCCGATAGAGGCGGCTCCATCCAGGTTGCGTCCGATGCTTAGGCGTGTCGAGCGCGTTCGATGCGATTCGGATCTGGAGGAATACGAATGCAGAGACCTGAGCAGTACGTGAGAGCACCGGGGCAGAACACGGCAGCACCGGCAAACGAGCAGCAGCTGCTCTTGCGGATTGGCGGCACGTGTGCGATCGTCGGGGTGCTGCTCCTGGCCCTGCTCGCGCTGGGCTGGTGGCAGACCCACCAGCGGATGCCGGGGTGGTACGCGCGGCTCTGGTACCCGCTGCGCCACGAGAACGTCATCAACGAGGAGTCCCGGCGCCACGGCCTCGACCCGGCGCTGGTCGCCGCGGTCATCGACACCGAGAGCGGGTGGACGCCGGATGCGGTGTCCGGCGCCGGCGCGGTGGGGCTCATGCAGCTGCTGCCCGAGACCGCCCGGTACATCGCCTCGCGGCCCGACCGGCCCAGCCCGGCCCCCGGCGAGCTCACCCGCCCGGAGGTGAACATCGCGTACGGCACCTGGTACCTGCGGTACCTGGTGGACCGCCACGACGGGCTCGCCGCGGCGCTCGCCGCCTACAACGCCGGGGAGCGGAACGTGGGGGACTGGGAGGACGCCGCCGCCGC
>CALLYK010000180.1 GCA_937858365.1 uncultured Isosphaeraceae bacterium
CGGGACCGCCCTTGGGGGATTGTTTGCCCCATGCGGCCGCGGCCAGCACGGCGGTCAACCCGAACCCGAAGGCGATCAACTTGGTGCGCGGAAACATCGGGGCCTCCTTTTCAATGGAACGGGAAGGTGGATCTGTGGGCCGTGCCGAAGGACCGGATCAGGATGAACTCCCGCTGACGGGGGTCTCGTTTCTCAGGAAGGGCCAGCGGAACATCACCGTCTCGTACCAAACTTGGAGCACGTCGCGGAGGAGCACGTAGGAGAGTCGGGCCTGACCGCACTTGATTCGCGTGCGGACCTCCGAGCCATACCGCAGCTCGTTGCCTCGCGCCTGGTATTCCTCGCGGATCTTGGGGTCGAACTCGACGATGGCCTTCACCGAGTGCTTCGATTCGACCGTCTCGGCCGTGGTCGCGATTTGCCGGACCTTGCCGGGGTACTTGTGTTCCGGGTCGGCCGCCGTCACGAAGTAGGCGTCCAGACGCTCGTCGGCGGGCTTGGTGCCGGCCGCGATCGCCGCGTCCAGCTTGGACTTGGCCGCGAGCACCGGGCCCATGTGGTTGTCCGGGATTTCCACTTCCAGGATGAAGCGGCCCTCGGTGTCGGCCAGCGAGATGAGGGGCGTGCCGATTTCCACCGGACGGTCGGTGAACTCCTTCTGCGGGTCCCAGGTGGTGACGATGCCGTCGAAGGGGGCCCGGACCTGCATCAAGGCGAGCTGTTCGTTGATCGTCTCCAACTGCTTCTCGGCGCTCTCCAGTTTGATCTCGGCCTCTTTCTCCTGGCCCTGGATTTGGGGCTTGTCGTCGCTCTTGGTGCGCGAGTCGTGGAGTTGCTTTTGGAGGTTGGCGATTTGCAGTTCCGCGTTGTTCCGCTGTTCGACGAGGCGTTGCTTCTCCTTGTCGAGTTCGGGGCTATACAACTCGACGAGCAGGTCCCCCTTCTTCACCGGTTGGCCGTGCTTGACGAAGACCTTCTTCACGCGGCCGGAGACGGGCGCGTACGTGTTCTGGCGGAAGTCGGTCAGGAGCGAGCCCTTGCCTTCGATCGTCAGTTCCCAGGGGACGAACGCCATGATGCCGATGACCGCGAGCACCGCGCCGATCACGGCGAGGATCTTGGCCCCGGTGCGCCCTCGGAAAAAGCGCCAAGGGGAACCGATCGCCTTCAGGACCGGCAGCAGGAAGATCTTGTTGTGTTCCTGGGCGTTCCAAAGGGCCGACGAGGCGTGCCGCGCCACCACTTCGGTCTTGGCGTGGGCGTCGGTCATGGGCATCTCGTCGCCGATCTGCTCCGCGATCAGGCAGCCGAACGGCACCCGCTCTTTCTGCTTGCCGTCCTCGTCCTCCTCGACCGGCTTGAAGAGCAAGGTGATGACGACCGCCTTGGCCCCCGACTCGTCGATGTAGATTTCCAGGGCGTCGCGAATGTCGGGCGGGAAGGTCTCGGTGTGGCCCGAGTAGACCAGGTCCTCGCCCGATTGGATCACCAGCTTGCACAGCCGGTTCAACTCGCGGATGAGGTTCGATCGCTGCTCGACCACCTCTTGGCCGCTGGTCGCCTCGACCATCGTCTTGCCGCCGAGTTTCATGGCCACGCTCAGCCGGTCGCACCCGACCAAGCGCTTCCCCTCGTTGGCGATCGCGTAGGCGGTCTCTTTCAGGTCGAGCGAGGCGTGGGCCGCGTGGGCGAAGTTCTCCAGTTGGTTCCAGAGCTTTTGCTGAGAGACAAGCTGCCGGCTCTGTCTGGACTTGAGGTATTGCGAGGCCAGGTCGCACAGGTCCGAGACGAAGCGTAGAGTGCTCTTCTGGCTGGCCGCCTTGCGCGTCGGGTCCATGAGCACTTCGAGCATGCCCACGACTTTCTTGTCCACCATGAGGGGACAGCAGATCAAGGCGAACGTGGTCGGGTTGCCCGCGCCCGGGACACCTTCCACGGCGACCTGGGGCGGGATGATCTGTGGTTGGCCCATTTGGAAGAGCCAGCCGAGCAGGGCGTCGTGCGGGGCCGTTCGGGGAGAACGCTCCATCAGGCCGGTCTGACGGAACTCGATCTGGGTCTGGATCCGCACTTGGCCCGAGTTATCGGCGAGCCAGAGGGCCCCGCCGGCCGCCGCCACCGCCGCCACCGCCCGATTCAGGAACTCGACATGGAATTCCTGGGGCTGAATGTCCGACTCGGCCAACTCGGCGATCTCGGCGACGAGTTTGCGGATCTGGACCTTCGTTTGCTCAAGAAGCTCGGGCTTGATCGATTCATCCGCCATGGTGGTCCCGCTTTCGACAACCGAGTTCCCGATCGATAGGCCGGCGGATGGGACCTCGACACAGCGCGAAGGACCCACCCCTCGAACGCAACGGGACGGCCAAGAGGTCCACCTTCCCTCAACTCTTTTAGGCCGGTCCTCGCCCCTCGCCACCGCCGACGCGATCACTACGCGCAATCGACCCATTCATGACAATCGTCGGAACAAGCCCACCTTCAAGAAGCCGGCCATGCGCGTCCGGATCACCCCGCCAGCCTCGTCCCGGCACTTGACGGACACAAAGCAAAGGCTGCGAAGACCCCATTTCACCTAATTTGACATTTTCCCTCAACTGGGAGAGTCTGCTGGCCGAATGATGGAGAATGACGTGGTTTCCGACGTTTACGCAAATTTCTTTCACAAGGACACAGAAATGTCTCCCGACGATGCCGTCGTGGGCGTGACGAATGCCCCGACCAGCCCCGCCCGGATTCGGGCCAACCGACAAAACGCACAGAAGTCCACTGGACCGAAGACCGAGGAAGGCAAAGCGATCGCGCGCGCCAATGGTTTGAGGCATGGCCTCACCGGGTCGGGCGTGGTCTTGCCCGACGCCATGCGGGCCGAGGTCGATCGCCTGATCGCCGCGTTCACGCGGGAGTTTCAGCCGACCACCGAAGGGGAACGCCAGCTCATCGAGCAGCGGGCCTTGGGCTTGGTCCGGAGCAAGGCCGCTTGGAGCGCCGAGACCATGCACTTGGTCGAGCGATCCGAACGAGCGGCGTCGCCGGGCCTCTGGGAAGCGGACCGCAAGGCCGAGGCGGTTGAACTGGCCGCCCGCCTGACGCGCACCCCGGAACTGGTGGTCCCCAAGCTGAAGGGGGGCCTTCACGGTGCGCAATGCCTCCTGGACCGCTGGCTGCTTCTCGACACGGCCCTGGACCAGCGAGGGTGCTGGGACGAGGAGGAACAAGAGTTGGCGACCCGACTCTCGGGTCTTCCGGAGATCTGCGTCGGGCAAGACCCCATGGGCCTCAGTCGAATGACCTTGGACGAACTCCGGCAACTGGTGAGCGAACGGATCGCCGAGCTCGACGCCCTGATCGCGGACGACTTGCGTCTTCAGGACGAGAGAGACCGGGAACGGGCGATCGCGGGTTTCCCAAAGGCCGATTCGCCGACCTACAGGCGCCTCTACCGCTACACGATGGCGGCCGACCGGATTCAACAGAAGGCGGCCGACGAAATGCGCCGGATCGAACGCGAACGCGCCGCGGCCAAAGGCGTGGCGGACCAAACGCCGGCCCTCGCGAGCGTGGAGGCGGTGGATTCGAAGGTGGAGGAGAAGACGGAGGTCGAGGCGCGACCCGACCCGCCGCCAGGTCCGTCACCCGGACCCGTCGATGGCCCCGAGGGGCCGGTCGCTCCGCCTTGTGTCGCCTTCGAGCAGCCGACCCCGCGGGGCGAGCGCGTGCGTTCGTCGCGGAGGCGGGAGAAGAGAAAGGCCCGGCAAGAGGCCCGGAAACGAAAACGGGCCTGAGACGGGCGAATCATGATTCGCCAAACTTACCGCCAAATCGAGTGTCGCCCTGGGCCGGCCCGATCGACGTCCGCGCGGACGTTGGTCAGGGCCGGCCTTGACGTTGGGGTCGTGCCGGTCGCGCGGAGTGTGCGGCCGACGAGTCCGGCATTCACAAAGTTGCGACTCAATAAGCCCGAATCAGTTGGCCTTTTTGATGGACACAATAGGGTGCAAACGATCACTGAAGAGACCGTGTTCCAACCCGAACCCAATGTGGTGGACACTGGGATCAGGGGTGACGAAGCGGTTCGCATGGGTCTTCAGGAAGGGACACGCGGGTCTCTTCGGCGGCTCGTCGCGAACGAGGTCCTTGGGGTCGCGGGCGCTCGCGTTGTCACTGGGGCCTTCCGAGGGGCTTCTGGGACCGATCAGTTCCTCGGACTGGTCGTCTTTGCCGATTTGACCTAATCCGTTGAGTCCCTTTGGCTATCGGCCTGTTCGGAGGCATCGCGGCCAAGAAAATTTTACCGAAACTGCCTAGTCGATGCTGGACATGGGGCCCGGGTCGGATAGACTCGTCTAGATCATCGCGGATGGGACGGTGTGCCTTGATTGGTCGCCGCCCTGTTCGCCGGCTGGCTGGGAGTGACACTCGTTCGCTCCACGCGAGGCCTAGCCCTTGAAAAAGAGGGCTGCACGCGGATGGGCCAGGCCTTTCAGGAGCACGGCCAAGGTGGGTTTCCGGGGGCGGGAGTGGCACGAGGCGCGGAGTTGGCCTTCCTCGCAGGGAAAAGGTCGAGGATGGCGGAAATTGGTCTCTTGTCCCTGAAGTTGAAATCCGAAGGAGAGATACGGCCCGTTTGAAGACCCTCGCCCGGAGTGATCGAGAGGACCGGGCGCCACGTTTGCGAGTCCACCGCGAAGGACCGGCGGGACCCTGTTTGGACGATTCAGGAGGGTCTTCGATACGGATCGGACTCGGTCCCCCATGAAAGACCAGAACGGCGTGGAGTTCCGGTTTCAGGTCGTGGTCGATGCGCGGGGCGAGCATTCGCTCCGGCGGGCCAGCCTGGGACCGCCGCTAGGTTGGCGGCGTCTTGGGACAATCGGCGAGAAGGAGGACTGCCTCGCAACCATCGAGCGGGCTTGGGCCGACATGACCCCGCGTGGCCTTCTTCAAACGGGTCGCCGACCCGAGGTGACGTCATGACCCAACACGTCTCAAACCCGGTCGAGCGGGCCGCCACGCTGATCGACGTGGTGGGGCACTGGGCCGCGTCGCAGCCCGACAAGCGGCTCTTCACGTTCCACCCCGACGGCGACCCCGACGCGGACGGGGCCGTCCATATGACCTACGCCGAACTCGACCGCCGGGCCAGGGCCCTGGGAAGGGGCCTCCGGGAGCGCGGTCTCGACGGCGAACGCGCCTTGCTGCTCTACCCGCCGGGGCTCGACTTCGTCACCGCCTTCTTCGGCGCGTTGGCCGGCGGCATGGTGGCCGTGCCGTCGCACTTGCCGCGCGTCAACCGGCCGATGCCGCGCCTTCAAGCGATCGTCGCCGACGCCCGGCCGCGTGTCGTCCTGACCATCGCGTCCCTGCTGCCCGATTTCGATCGCTGGGTGGCCGGTGTGCCCGAGTTGGCCGGTCTTCCATGTCTGGCCACCGATGATGACGCGAACCTGGCCGGCCTCGACGACGATTGGTCTCCCCGAGACCTCGGTCCAGAACGCCTCGCCTTCCTTCAATACACGTCCGGGTCCACCGCGACGCCCAAGGGGGTGATGGTCAGTCACGGCAACTTGGCCCACAACTCGGCCTTGATCCATGAGAGGTTCGGCACCTTCGCCACCGACGTCGGCGCCTTCTGGCTGCCCACCTTTCACGACATGGGCCTGATCGGCGGGGTCTTGCAGCCGATCTACTGCGGCGGCTCCAGCCTGCTCATGTCGCCCGTCTCGTTCCTCCAGCGGCCGGCCCGGTGGCTTCAGGCCATCTCGCGGATGGGGGCGGCCATCAGCGGCGCCCCGAACTTCGCCTATGAACTATGTGCCCGCAAGGTCAGCGACGAACAGAAGGCGGGGCTCGACCTCAGCACCTGGCGGACCGCCTTCAACGGCGCCGAGCCCGTGCGCGCCGAGACCTTGGACCTCTTCGCCGAGGCCTTCGCCGAGTGCGGCTTCCGGCGCGAGGCTTTCCTGCCTTGTTACGGTCTGGCCGAGGGGACCTTGATTGTTACGGGCAAGCCTTGGCGTGAAGCGCCGATCGCCCGTGCCTTTCGGATGAGTCTCCTGGAGCGGGGCCGAGCCGAGGAGGTCGCCGAGGGCTCGACGGATGGGCGCCTCCTGATGAGCAGCGGACAGGTGACGGTCGGCCAGCGCGTGGCGATCGTGGACCCGGAAACCTGTGTCGAGCGTCCCGAAGGGGAGGTCGGCGAGATTTGGGTCCAGGGTCCGAGCGTCACCCAAGGTTATTGGGACCGTCCGGAGCAGACCGAACGAACGTTTCTTGCCCGCCTGGCCAGTGGTGAAGGCCCCTTCCTGCGCACGGGGGACCTCGGCTTCACGCGAGGCGGCCAGTTTTATGTCACCGGACGGATCAAGGACCTCATCATCATTCGCGGTCGCAACATTTATCCGCAAGACGTCGAAGCGACCGTGGAACGCTCTCATGCGTTGATGCGGCCCGCGTCAGGCGGGGTCTTCGCGATCGATGTGGCGGGCGAGGAGCGGGTCGTCGTCGTCCAAGAGGTCGACCGGCCGGGTAGAGGGGAGGACATCGCCGCGGTCCTGGGGCAAGTCCGAGCGGCCGTGGCCGAGGCCCACGAGATCGACCTTCATGCCATCCGTCTGGTGAAGGCCCTCACCGTGCCCAAGACGTCGAGCGGGAAGGTCCAGCGCCACGCTTGCCGCGACCAGTTCCTGAGCGGCGAGCTCGAAGTCGTCGCCGGTTGGGACCGGGGCGACTCGACCAACATGGCGGGGACGGCCCCGACACAAGCCGCACCAACGGCGCCGCTCTCGCGAAAGGCCGAGGCGATCGCCGATTGGTTGGCCGATCGGGTCGCCGCTCTCATGGGACTGACGCGCGCCTCCGTGGACCGCGAGGCCCCCTTCGCCACGTTCGGCCTTGGCTCCGCGCAAGCGGTCGGGATCGCGGGGGACCTGGAGACCTTCCTGGACCGTCGTCTCCCGCCGACCCTCTTGTATGAGTATCCGTCGATCGACACCCTGGCCCGACATTTAGCCGATGAGCCGGCCCCTCGGGCGGTCGCGCTTGCCACTCCGGGCGATCGCCCGATGAACGAGCCGATCGCGATCATCGGCATCGGCTGCCGCTTCCCGGGGGCGCATGGGCCCGACGCCTTCTGGGACCTGCTCCGCGGCGCCGGCGATGCGGTGGGCTCTTGGCCCGGCGGTCGCGACGGCATTCCGGGCCGGCCGGGCGGATTCCTCGATCGCGTGGATGGGTTCGACGCCGACTTCTTCGGCATCTCGCCGCGCGAGGCGGCGCGCATGGACCCGCAACATCGCCTGCTCCTCGAAACGGCCTGGGAGGCCCTGGAAGACGCCGGGCTTGTCCCCGACCACCTGCGCGGCGAGCCGGTGGGTGTTTATGTCGGCATATCGACGAATGACTATGGCCGGTTGCTATTCGCGCAATCGGACGCGGGCGACTCGCACACGATCACGGGCAATTCGGGCAGCATGGCGGCCAACCGCCTGTCCTATCACTTCGACTGGCAAGGGCCGAGCCTGGCGGTGGACACCGCCTGTTCGTCGTCGCTGGTGGCCGTCCACCTGGCCTGCCAGGCCCTGCGCTCGGGCGAGGCCACCTTGGCGCTCGCCGGCGGCGTGAACCTGATGATCGCGGCCGAAGTCACCGAAAGCCTGGCGCGCGGCGGCTTCCTCGCGGCCGACGGCCACTGCAAGGCGTTCGACGCCCAGGCCGACGGATACGTCCGGGGTGAAGGGCTCGGCGTGGTCGTGCTCAAACCCCTCTCGCGTGCCCTGGCCGACGGCGACCCGATCCACGCGGTCATTCGCGGCTCGGCCATCAATCAGGATGGTCGGACCAATGGCCTGACCGCCCCGAACCCGAAGTCGCAAGAGGCGGTCTTGCGCTCCGCTTATCGGAACGCGGGCGTGGCGCCCGGGCGCGTCGATTACATCGAGGCCCACGGGACGGGCACCCTGCTCGGCGACCCGATCGAGGCCCGGGCGCTCGGCACCGTGCTGGCCGACGGCCGCGAGGAAGGCCGCTCGATCCTGCTCGGCTCGGTGAAGTCGAACATCGGCCATCTCGAAGCGGCGGCGGGCATCGCGGGCCTGATCAAGACGACCTTGGCGCTCCGCCATCGGACCATCCCCGCGAGCCTCCATCATCACACCCCGAACCCTCACATTCCGTTCGATGAATTGGCCCTGCGCGTCGTGACCGAGGCGACCTCATGGACGGGAGAAGGTCCGCGGATCGCGGGCGTCAGCTCGTTCGGATTCGGCGGGACGAACGCGCACGTCGTCCTTGAAGAGGCCCCGGCCCGCGCGACGAGATGCGAGTGCCAGGGCGCGACTGGTCCCGCGGTCTTGCCGATTTCCGCCCGAAATCCCGAGGCCCTGCGCGTTCTGGCGACCTCGCTTCGGACGGCCCTGGAAGACGGGGAAGGGGCCCTTCGATTCGAAGACGTCGGCCTCACGCTCGCCCGGCATCGCGCCCACCACGACCATCGTCTGGCGATCGCCGCGCGCTCGAACGCCGAGGCCGTCGAACTGCTCGACGCCTTCCTGCGAGGGCAGGGCCGTCCCGGTCTCGCGGTGGGCAAGCGCAAGCACGGTCAGCGCGGTGGGGCCGTCTTCGCGTTCAGCGGCCTGGGCTCGCTCTGGCGTGAGGCCGGCCTGGGCCTTCTGGACCAGTCGCCCGAGTTCGCCGCCCGCCTGACCGAATGCGAACGAGCGGTCCGACGCTTGACCGGCTGGTCGGTCGTGGACGTCCTGCGCGGCCGGCCCGACGCCACGGTCCTGAGGCGCGTCGAGTTCGCCCTGCCCACGCTCTTCAGCTTGCAATCCTCGCTCGCCGCCCATTGGCGATCGCTGGGGGTGGGGCCCTTGGCCATCATCGGTCAGGGCGCGGGGGAAGTGGCCGCGGCCCACGTCGCGGGCGTCCTCGACCTGGCCGACGCGGCGCGCGTCGCGGTCGGTCTCGGCCGTCGTCTCGCCGAGTTGTCGGGACGCGGTCGGATGGCGGTCGTCTCCCTCCCCGTGGACGAAGTCCGGCGCCGCTTGGCGGGTCTCGACGATCAAGTCGGCATCGCGACCATCGACGGCCCAGGCATGACCACGATCAGCGGTGAGACCGAAGCGGTTGCCGAGTTCGTGGCGCTCTTGCAAGACGACGAGGTCTTCGTCCGCTTCCTCGACATCGACGTGGCCTTGCACGGTCCGGACGCGAAGGCCCTTCAAGGGGCCCTCGAACGCGACCTCTTCGGTCTCGTCCCGCGGGAGGCGACGGTCCCCTATCGGCCCGGTCAAGTGATCGACGCCTCGTTCTGGGCTCGCCTCTTGACCGAGCCGACCTCCCTCGCGGACACGGTCGCGACCCTGAACGACGGGCCGCGCGCACCCGTCCTGGAAATCGGCCCGACCTTGTCGCTGAAGGGCCCCCTGCGCCGCTTGACCGAAGGGGCGCCGGTGCTGCCCTCGCTCCGACGCGGGCGCGGGAACCGTTCACGGAGACGGGTTCCCGCGCCCACCTCGGCGCCTGCTCGTCAGTCGAGCGGGCGGACGACGAGTCCGGTGCGGAGTTTCGGGGTGAAGAACGTCGACTTCGGCGGCATCAGGAGCCGTTCGTCGGCGGTCCGGCGGATCTCGGCGATCGACACCGGGCGGATCAGGATGCCGGCGACGGCACGCCCCGAGGTCACCGCATCGACGATGTGGCCGACCCCGTGCTGGTACGCGACCGTGTGATCGAAGCCGTCGAGGGCGACCTCGAGGCGGACCGAGTCGAGGTCGCGTTGACCGACGAACGCCTCGGCATTCGGGGTCAGCCACGTGCCCGTCCCGTCGGCGTGCACGAGCACGAGCGCGCCCCGGCGCTGCATCTCGAGGACGATCTCCGGCGTCACCTCGCCGGCGGGTTCCGTGGCGAACGACCGCTCGAGCTGTTCGAGCAGCTCGGCCGGACGGACGTCGGTGTACAGCCGGTGGATCGCCTCGATGCTGAGCTGGTCCTCGACGAGCTCGGCGACGTAGGTCATCGTCAGCTCGGCTGCGGTGTCGGTGCTCTCGGTGGCGGCGCGGCGCTCGTCACGGAACGACCGGCTGATGGC
>CALLYK010000181.1 GCA_937858365.1 uncultured Isosphaeraceae bacterium
CCTCCCGGCCCAATGCCCCCGCCGCCCCTGAAGCGGACCGACTACATGACCCCCTCGGGGACCCGCGCGTCCATCCCTCCGATCGCCGCGCCCCGACCCAACGCCGGCCAGCCCCCCCTCCGTCGCGCCGACCATGCCGGGGGCCAACGCCCAGGTGGCCGGCCTTTGCCTTCGGTGGCGAGTCCGTCCGGCACCGGGGGCCGACCCTTGCCTCCGGTCGCGCCTCCCACCACGCCCCCCGTCCGTCGGTCCGAGGCCCGTCCGGGTGGCGCAGGCGACGCCGGTAAAGTCCAACGCCCCGAGAAGCGATACACGCCCGAAGAACTGCGAGCGATGATGCTCTCGGGGCAACTCCAAACCGGGGCCGCACTTACGCCGCCGCGTCCCGGCGCGCCGGCGCGTCCGGGCGCGCCACGTCCTGGAGCTCCTCCAGCCAACCTGAGAGGTCCGGCAACCCAACCGTCCCCAGGAGCGCGTAGGCCGCCCTTGGGGCCGGCGCCCCCGGCCGTCCCACCCCTTCTCCCGGCCGTCCCGCCGCCTCCCGTTGACGACGACGAGGAACGTCGCAAAGGGAAAGGTCCGGGGGGGGCCTCCGATCGCGCTGGCCGACGAGCCAAGCGTAACGAACGGGCCAGGGAACGCCCCCTCAGTTCCCCCATGCCTACGTCCGTGCTTCTCGAGGCCGAAGACGAGCCCGGCCGCCAGCGCCGCTCGGGCGGAAAGAAGCACAAGGGACACGCGCGACAGGTCTTGGCGCCTAGCCGCAAAACGCACGCGGAAGTCGAGCCGCCCATCACCGTCCGAACGCTCTCCGAGGCGATCGGCGTCAAGGCCAACGAGATCATCCGCAAGCTGATGAACAACCTCGGTCAACTCGTCACCATCAACGCCAACCTCGACGAGGAAACGGCCCAGATGCTGGCCATGGAGTTCGGCATCGAACTCGAGATCGTTCATGAGCGGACGGCCGAGGACGACTTGCTCTCCACGATCGAGACCGAGACCGAAGACCCCGAGGCCCTCAAACACCGCCCGCCCGTCATCACGATCCTCGGCCACGTGGACCATGGCAAGACGTCGCTCTTGGACCGCATCCGTCGATCCAACGTGGTCGCGAGCGAAAGCGGTGGCATCACCCAACATATCGGTGCCTATCAGATCGAGCACGACGGCCATAAGATCACGTTCGTCGACACGCCGGGTCACGAGGCGTTCACGGCGATGCGCGCCCGAGGCGCCAACGTGACCGACATCGTCGTCCTGGTCGTCGCCGCCGACGACGGCGTGATGCCCCAAACCAAGGAGGCGATCGCCCACGCCAAGGCGGCCGGCGTCCCCATCGTCGTGGCCCTCAACAAGGTGGACCTCCCCGGCATCAACTACAACAAGATCTACGGCGAACTCTCCCAAGAAGGGCTCGTGCCGGAGGAATACGGCGGCGACACGCCCGTCGTCAAGACGTCGGCGATCAACGGTCAGGGGGTCCCCGAACTGCTCGAAATGCTGGGGATCATCGCCGAACTTCGCGAACTCAAGGCCAACCCAGGCCGGCCGGCCAGCGGTACCTGCTTGGAGTCGTCCGTCTCTGAGGGCCGCGGCGTCATCGCCACCGTGCTTGTCCAAGACGGCACCCTGCGCGTCGGCGACTCGCTCGTCTGCGGCGACGCCTTCGGTCGCGTTCGGGCCCTCTTCAACGACCGCGGCCAGTCGATCCAAGAGGCCCCCCCATCCACACCCGTGGAAGTCTCCGGACTCGACGCGGTCCCCTCCGCGGGCGAGAAGTTCGGCGTGGTGGAAGACATCACCCTTGCCCGTGAGGTCGCCGAGACCCGCCGGGCCCGTGGTCGCGGCCACGCCGCCGGCGAACGGCCCACCATCACGCTCGAGAACCTCTACACGCACATGTCCGAGCGGAAGGTCAAGACCCTCAACCTGATCCTCAAGGCCGACGTGCAAGGCTCGCTCGAAGCCCTTATCAAAGAACTCGAAAAGCTGGAAAACACCGAGGTCCCGATCCGCGTGCTCCACAAGGCCGTCGGTGGCATCGGCGAAAGCGACATCATCCTGGCCGACGCCAGCCAGGCGATCGTCATCGGCTTCCGCGTCGCCCCCGACGACCGGGCCATCAACCTGGCCGAGGAAAAAAATATCGACATACGTCGATACGATATCATCTATCAAGTGACCGACGAGATCAAGAAGGCCGTCGAAGGCATGCTGGTCCCCGAGGTCAAGGAAGTCCACCTCGGCCGGGCCGTCGTCCGGCAGGCGTTCAAGATCTCCAAGGTGGGCACGGTCGCCGGCTGCTTCGTCACCCAGGGCACGATCGAACGCTCCGCCAAGGCCCGCCTCATTCGCGAGGGCCGCGAGATCTACAAGGGCTCGATCGAGGCCCTCAAGCGCTTCAAGGACGACGTCCGCGAGGTCCGCGAGGGGTTCGAGTGCGGTATCAAGATCACCAATTTTGACGACATCAAACCTGATGACACGATTGAGGCTTATCGGATCGATGTGATCCGGCGCACGCTTTGATCCCAACCGGGCCGGGGGCCAACCGTCGCGCCGCTGGGGGCCGCCTCATGCACGTCGCCTCGTTGCGGCTGGAACTGCGGTTGAGCGACGGCTCGGCCCGACGCGAGAAACGCCGCCTCATGCACGAGATCGAGGACAAGCTCCGACGTCATTTCAACGTCGCCCTCGCCGAAGTGGACCGCCCCGACCACCCAGGCAGCGCGGTCCTCGGCGTCGCCACCGTCGCCGCCTCCAAACGCGAGGCGCGCGACACCCTCGACCGCGTGGCCGAGGCCGTGGCGGCGCACCCCCTTGTAGAGGTCCTCGCCCTCTCCCAACGCGAACTCTAACCAAACCCAAGCGGTACCCTCTCCAGCACCATGGCGTCTCATCGCATCCCGCGCGTGGCCGAGGCAATTCGCGAGGTCGTCTCCACGGCGATCCTCTTCGACCTGGCCGATCCCCGGGTCAAAGACGTGACCGTTCTCGGCGTGGAGGTCTCCGGCGACCTCCGCCACGCCAAGGTCCACGTCTCCATCATGGGGACCGAGGCCCAGCAAAAGCTCGCCTTCCACGGTGTCCAGCACGCCGCCGGCTATATCCAACGCAAGGTCGCCCAACGTCTGCAAACCCGGTTCACGCCAGTCCTCTCGTTTCATCGGGACTCAAGTGTCCAGCGTTCGGTGGACATCTCCCGACTGATCGATGAGGCCATCGCGTCCGACCAGCACCCCAAGGGGCCCATTGCCCCCGACCATCCGCTCAATGACCAAGGACCCGATAGGGCCCTGGATAAAGGCCCCGATTGACTAGTGCGCCGGACGCCCACTTGCTGGACACCTTCCGACACCCCTTACACCGCCTCGAGGTCCCCCAACATGGCCCAGAGCAAGACACAACTCCTAGACAGCATTTACACTCTCTTGCGCAAACGCTACAAAATGGGACCCAGGCCCGAGAAGTTGTCGGTCATGGAGTCGGTCATCTATGGGATCTGCCACGAGGGGACCACGCGCGAACAGGCCAATCAAACACTCGTGCGTTTCAAAGACGGCTTCTTCGATTGGAACGAGGTGCGCGTCAGCCCGCTCTCCCAGGTCCAGACCGCCCTGATCGGTCTGCCCGACCACGAGACGCGCGCCGAGCGGCTCCGCAAGTTCTTGCGTCAACTCTTCAGCAAGACCTATGGCTTCAACCTTGAGCAATTGCTCAAGGGCCCCCAGAAAGAGGCGGTGAAAAACCTGGAGGAATACGAGGCGCTTCGGTCCGACTACGTGCTCGCGACGGTCCTTCAACAAGGTCTCGGCGGCCATGCGATCCCCGTCGATCGCCCAATGCGTCGGGCCCTGGAGCGCCTCGGCCTGGTCGAAGCGGGAAGCGACGACGCCAGTTTGCGCGCCTCGTTGGAGCGGGCCGTCCCCAAGAACCGCGGGGCCGAGTTCGTGGATCTTATGGAGGAACTCGCCCACGACACTTGCGTCGAATCGGAACCCGAATGCCCACGCTGCGAACTGAGGAAGGTGTGCCCGACTGCCCAGACGAGGGCGACCGCGAAAACGAAACCGGCCACCGCCACCGCGCCATCGGCCGCTAGCGCCTCCCCCAAGAGCAAACCCGCGCCGTCCCCTCCCCCGCCCACCAAGATGAAGGCCGCGCCGCCCACCAAGGCGACACCGACCAAACCGGCCCCGGCCGCCGCGAAAGGACCCAAGGCGCCCGCCGCGCCTCCGCCCAAAAACCGGCCTCGGCCCAAGTAAAGTGCAGGTCAAGATGGCGGTGGAATTAAGACGTCGGCCACGACGTCCGGCCGGGCCTGATCATGGGCCACGGTGTTGAAACCAATCAACAGCATCGGCCGATTCCCCGTGTTCTGAAAAGCGTGCGCCGTTTTCGCCGGGATAGAGACCTTCACCACCTCTCCCTCTTGGAAGACGATGTCGCGCACCTCGTCCGCTTCCCGGTAGCGCAATAGGGCTGGACCAATCAAGACGGTGATCTCGTTGCCACGTTCATGGAAGTGATTCCCTCGCACTTGACCTGGCTCGGTAATCACCACATGAACGTTTCGCTGCGACTGGAGCTCGCCGGCGCTGACGGGCTCGAACACTAAGCCTCGCGCGTCTTGGAATGACTTGAGGGGCTCGACGGTCACTTGATCGGCCATGACGCTTTCGTCCCGCTCACGACGGGCGTCCATATCTTTGATGGGCCTGGCGGAAATCGCCCGCGACGATGGCCGCCATGAGTGAAAGCTCAATGGCCGCCGCCGCCGCCGCGATGATCTCGGCGAGCTTTCGCGCGGCGAATGGGCCTTCCACGCATCCAAGGAGTTCCAAGTTCCGTTGCTGAGCGGGCAGGCGCGTGCCGCCGCCGACCGTCCCAACCGTGAGCGACGGCAGTGTCATCCGGCATGTCAATCCCGCCGGGGTGGTCCGCGCTTGACTGTAGGCGAGCGAGTTCTCGGCCACGCACGCGGCGTCTTGACCCGTCGCCAGATAAATCGCCGTCAGGGCGTTCGCGAGGTGCAGGTTGTTCCCCAACATGCCAACGGCTTGCGCGGCCGTCACCGCCATGTCTTGGAACTCGAGGACCGACTCCCGCGTGATCCCCAAGAAAGAGAGCACGTGCTCGGGCAGTTCGAACTCGACAATGACCGCGTGACCTCGGCCCGACATCAGGTTGCGCCGGGTCGGCTTCTTGTCGCCGTTGAAGCCCGATTCGAGGAAGTAGCGCCGGCCCGTTTGTTCGCTGATCGCGCGGCAAGCGGTGTCGGTGGCGATGGTCACCATGTTCTGACCGGCCGCGTTCCCGGTGTCGTACACGAAGTCGAGCACCAACCAGTTTTGGACGGGGTACTTCTCGATCCGCAGGAGCCGTCCGTGCCGTGTGGTCGATTCAGCGTGGGCGCGGATCGACTCATAGTTCTCGTCCACCCAAGTCATGAACGAACGCATCTCGGCCACGTCGGGTAGGATGAAGGCCGGACAACGGCTGAGTTCCTGACGCACGTGGACAGTCCGGCAACCGCCGGCCATCGCGATCGCCAACATGCCGCGCGTCATGGAAAGGACCAATGTGCCTTCCACTGTGCAAAGAGGCACGGCGAACTCT
The DNA here is from genome assembly GCA_937858365.1 of uncultured Isosphaeraceae bacterium. Classification (GTDB taxonomy): domain Bacteria; phylum Planctomycetota; class Planctomycetia; order Isosphaerales; family Isosphaeraceae; genus CALLYK01. The sequence goes on from CALLYK010000181.1 coordinate 5,623, forward strand.
CCGTTCGCGTGCGTCCCTTCGATCAAGAGCGGCGCGGCGATCGCTTGAGGGATCGGGACATATCCCACATGGTTTTCGATGATGCCGCGCAGCTCTTCCGGGCGCGGACTCACGTTCTCTTGCAACCTGCGGCCAGTGTGCCGTTCGAGCCAGCGCAGCCGACGCTCGGTGTCGGACGCGCGATAGCCTCCCGGGGGCTTGCCCATCACGGCCTCGTGAGGAGCCAATCGCTCGCCGTTGGGTTTCTCCAGGGCCTCGACATCGGGGAGACTGGCCATACAGGCGCGCCACCTTTTCGGGGGGGTCGTTCGAGAAACAGGTCGGACGTACCAATATACCACAGGAAGGCCCCGAGACGCTGGCGGCCCCCGACGTACCCGCGCGCCGATCGAACCAACCCTTGCTATTTGCCGGTCGTCGCGACTTGGGGGTCTTCCGTCGCGTTCTCGTGGCGATCCACAAACCACTGGATCACTTGATAGAAGACGGGTGTGAGGACAATGCCGAAGAGCGTCACGCCCACCATCCCGCCGAAGACCGCCGTACCCAGCGTGTGCCGCATTTCCGAGCCGGCCCCTTCCGCGAGGACTAGCGGCACCACACCGAGGATGAACGCCAGCGAAGTCATTACGATCGGCCGGAGTCGAAGGCGGCAGGCTTGCAGCGTCGCCTCGCGCCGGGGCACGCCCGCCTCGCGCCGCGCCTTGGCATATTCGACGATCAGGATCGCGTTCTTGCAGGCCAGGCCGACCAAAACGATGAAGCCGACCTGAGTGAAGATGTTGATGTCCATACCGGCCCAAGCGACCCCAGCCACCGAGCAGAGAAGGCACATGGGCACAACCAAAATCACGGCCAGGGGCAGGGCCCAACTTTCATACTGGGCGGCCAGGACGAGGAAGACCAAGACGACCGCCAACGCGAACGCGAGCAAGGCGGTGTTCCCCGTCTGAAGTTGCAAGTAGGCGAGTTCCGTCCATTCGGTGCGCAGAGACACGGGCAACTTCTCATCCATGAGGGCCTGCATCGCGTCGATGGCTTGCCCCGAACTCACGCCGGGAGCGGGCGACCCGTTAATGACGGCCGCCCCATACATGTTGTGGCGCGCGATTAGGATGGGCCCGCCCCGCTCCTCGAAACGTGCGAGGGCCCCCAGAGGGACCATCTGGCCGCGTTCATTCCGGAACTTGACTCGCTTGAGGTCTTCGACGCGCGCGCGGAATTCGGCGTCACCTTGCACGTTCACTTGCCAGGTCCGGCCGAAGCGATTGAAGTCATTGACATAGAGCGACCCGAGGTAGACCTGCAAGGCGTCGAAGACCTCGGCCATCGACAGCCCCTTGGTGGTCGCCAGTGAGCGGTCAATGTCGATGTACAGCCAGGGCGTGTTGGCGCGGAAACTGGTGAACAAGCCGGTCACGTCATCACTCTCGTTTCCAGCCGCCACGGCCTCGTCGGCGGCCGACTGGAGCGCCTCCGGCCCCGCGTCGCCTCGGTCCTCGATGACGATTCGGAAGCCGCCGGCCGTGCCCAGGCCCTCCACGGGGGGCGCCGAGAATACCCCGATGGTCCCGTTGATGATCTCGGTCTCCAAGGTCTCGCGGACCTGAGCGGCGATCGCCTCACCGCTTCGATCGGGCCGCGTCCTTTCCTGGAAATCGTCGAGCATGACGTACATGGAACCGAAATTCGGCGCGTTCGCCCCGAGGAGGATGGACTGCCCGGCGATCACGAGCGTGTGCTTGACGCCGGGGATGCCTCGGGTCGCCTCGTCGACCTTGGCCATCACCGCGCGCGTTTGCTCGACCGAGGCCGAATCACGAAGTTGCACGTTGACGAGAAGGTAGCCCTTGTCCTGGATCGGAATGAACCCAGTCGGCGTACTCACCATGCCTTGATATGTAAGATATAGAAGTCCCACGTAGGCGAGCAGCACTACCGCCGAACCCCGCAAGAGGAGGCCCACGAAGAACACGTATCCACCGGTGGCCCATTGGAACGCTCGGTTGAACGCGGCGAAGGACCAGGCGAGGGTGCGATTGAGGAACCAACCCACGACCCACCCCACCGCTAGGCCGATGAGGGAGCAAATCACACCGGGTGCCAGTTCGCTCTGGCCCAGGAAATCCAGGGCCGACTTCATGCGAGGAAAGAGCCGGCTGAACTCGGGAGTGAGGAAATCGAAGGCGAGCCAGGCCCCCAGCGCTGCCCAGGCGATCCGTGGCAGGGGATCAGGACCTCGACCGTCGCCCGTTTCTTCCTTGGCCTTGAGCAGCAAGGCCGCGAGCGCCGGTGAGAGCGTGAGCGAGTTGAATGCCGAGATCAATGTGGACGCGGCGATCGTCAGCGCGAACTGGCGGAAGAACTGGCCGACGATGCCCGAGATGAACGCGCAGGGCACGAAGACGGCCGCGAGGACCAGCCCGATCGCGATCACGGGGCCAGATACCTCCGACATCGCGCGCACGGTGGCGGCGCGCGGCGCCAGGCCCTCCTCAATGTAGTGCTGAACGGCCTCCACCACCACGATCGCGTCGTCCACCACGATGCCGATCGCCAAGACGAGCCCGAAAAGCGTCAGGTTGTTCAAACTGAACCCGAGTCCTCCCATGATCGCGAACGTGCCCACGATGGCCACGGGCACGGCCACTAAGGGGATGATGGCCGACCGCCAATTCTGCAAGAAAAGCAGGACCACCAAGGCCACGAGGATGACCGCGTCACGCAACGTCTTGAAGACCTCGCGCACGGACTCACGAATGAACGGTGTCGTGTCGTAAACGATCGCGTAGTCGATGCCCGCAGGAAATCGCGTCTTCAGCTCATCCATCTTGTTGCGCACGAGTCGCGCCGTTTCCAGGGCGTTGGAGCCGGGCCGCTGATAGACCGAGAGTGCCACCGACGGCTTCAGGTCGAGCGTGCAGGTCTGGTCGTAAGATTGGGCCCCCAGTTCGAGTCGGGCCACATCGCGCAGGCGGACGACCCGGCCGTCTGGGTCCACGCGGAGGACCATCTCGGCGAACTCGGACGCCTCCGTCAGGCGTCCTCGGGTGCTCATTGTGAACTGGAAGACCTGCCCTTGAGGCACCGGTGGCTGTCCGATCTGCCCGGCCGCGACCTGGGCGTTCTGCTGCTGCACAGCCTGCACGACGTCGGCCGCCGAGAGGTTCCGCGTCGACATCTTCTCGGGGTCTAGCCAGACCCTCATGCTGTAGTCGCGCTGGCCGAGGTAGGTGATGTCGCCCACGCCGGCGACCCGGGCGAGTTCGTCGCGGATCTGGATGGTCGCGTAGTTACTTAGGTCGAGGTTGTCTCGGCTGCCATCGGGCGAGAACAGGTTGACGATCATCAAGATGCTGGTCGATTTTTTCTTGACCATCACGCCCCGCCTCTTGACCAATTCAGGCAAGACGGGCTCCGCCAGGGCGACGCGGTTTTGCACGAGCACCTGGGCCATGTTCAGATTGGTGCCGAGCTCAAACGTGACCGTCAGGTTGTAAACGCCGTCGTTCGTGCATTGCGACGACATATACATCATTCGCTCGACGCCGTTGACCTGTTGCTCGATCGGCGCGGCGACCGAATCGGCGACGACCTGGGCATTCGCGCCGGGATAGGTGCAGGTCACCTGCACGGTCGGCGGCGTGATGTCGGGATATTGGGCGATCGGGAGGGTCATCGCCGCCACGCAGCCGATCAGCGTAATGACGATCGAAATGACCCAAGCGAAGATCGGACGATCGACGAAGAAGCGAGCCAACATGCCGGAATCTCGCGAGGTCTGCCCAAAGAAGTGGAATCAAAACGGCGGAGGCTGTTTGCGGTGCGGATGCGGCGTCGACCTTAGGGCTTGGCGCCGGTCGACGCGGGGCCGGTCGGCGTCGGAGTCGCCGTCGGGGCCGGGTCGATCGACGCCGTGCCGGTGCGCGTCGATG
>CALLYK010000182.1 GCA_937858365.1 uncultured Isosphaeraceae bacterium
CGCAAGGCCCGCAAGTGGGACAGGACGTCCGTCCCACGAAGGTCGGGCCGATGAGCGTACCCTCTTACGACACACTCATGCCGAAGCCGGACGAGGTCTGGACCGATTTGAAGGTGATCGGACGGCAAAAGAGGGAGGAAAGAATGCGAAAACGTCATCGCAGACGATGACCTTTCGTTCACGCTCTTTGACAATCCGGGCTCGGTTTGTTGGTTGAGACGATCGGACCGCGCGCCACCGCGGTCTCGGTGCGCCCGTTCCGGGGGTGGGTAGCCGCGCATCGCGCCCTGGGAACAAGGTCCCATCGAGTCAACCCGATCGTGAAACGCATTAGTCCCGTTTCAAGACCGTATTGTTCTCGGGGTCCCCTTGAATCTCCAGCGCCTCGGCCACGACGGGAAGGAAGTCCTTTAGGAAGTCGACCAGCCCCTTGTCGTCTTGACGTCCCGCCACACCTTGTTGGACCACGTAGAGCTTGTAGAGGAAGCGACGCGGCGCATAAGTGACCCGGGGGTTTTCCGGCGCCGACCAGGGGCCCGAATCCGACCAGGTCCAGGCGACCCGCAGTTCCTCGCCGCGGTCAGCTCGTTTGGGACGGAAGCCGACTCGCCACACTTGGGCCCGCGAGCCGTCGGTACCGATCACGTCCACGACCTCGGGCAAGGTCACGGCCTTGTAACCGTTGGCGTCGTAACAGATATCGGGCGTGTGTACGGAGATTGGTCCTGGTCGACCACACAAGAGGACAATCTGGAAACGATGGCGGTCGAGTCGATCCACATATTCGCGCGCGATCGCGCTCGTGACCTCACCGATGACGAGCTGGCGTTCGTCCAGTTCCCGATCCACTCCCCGCCAATCGCCGAACTCCTTGGGGACGTTCACAAGGCGCGCCGCCGCCTTCTCAAGCGACTTGTCATTTCCCCAAAGGCCCATGCGATCGCGGTAGATCCACCCTGAGCAGAACGTGGTGAACGCGGCCAAACAGCAGAGCGCGATTTGCCTCATCGGCTTGGTCTCATGTGGCTGACTGGTCCCCCTCGTTACGTCCGCGACCTTGGACCACCGTTGGACGCGGATGGGACAGTGACAGCATACGATCCTGATGTTGCAACGCGGACCGGACCGGGTCAAGTCTGTCGATCAAGCGACGCCGCGTAAGACCCGCATCAATCAGCGGCCATGCTCACGAAGGGCCTGAAGGGTCCGAACGATGTCCTCCGGTGGGTCGGCCGTGAATTGGAGCGATTGACCGCTCTCGGGGTGTGTGAAGCGGAGCGTCTGAGCGTGGAGGGCCTGACGTTCGATGAGGACGCTCGCGTGATCAGGGCCCAGTCCTGTCAGCTCCCCCAATGTCACTCGGTCCCGTCCCGAATATAACTTGTCGGCGAGAATCGGATGTCCGATATGTGTCAAATGCACACGAATTTGATGTGTACGGCCTGTCTTGGGATGACAGCGGACCAGCGCATGGCCACGGAACCGTTCGAGGACCTCGTAAAAGGTGACGGCCTCGCGCGCCCCTTCCTGAAGGGGGCGGATCGCCATTTTTTCGCGATACGTGGGATGAAAGCCGATGGGTTTCTCGATGTAGTCGCGGTCTCTGGAGGGTGTGCCGTACACGAGCGCGAGGTATGACTTCTCAACCTCCCTGTCCTCGAACTGGCGGGCCAGCCGTGTGTGCGCGCGATCGTCCTTGCCAACGAGGATGACCCCCGACGTGTCACGGTCGAGCCGGTGGATCACCCCGGGACGATGGGCGCCCGAGACCGTGGACAGTTTGTCGAAGTGGAACTGAAGGGCATTGACGAGGGTCCCGGCCCAGTTGCCCCGCGCGGGATGGACGACCATGCCGGAGGGCTTGTTCACGACGACGAAGCCCTGGTCTTCGTGGAGGATCGTCAGGGGGATGTCCTCCGGAGTGGGCGTACCGTCACCGATGTCCGGGAGCCAGATGCGGAGCAGGTCGCCCCCCTTCACCTTGTAGGAGGCGCGCCCGGGTTTGCCGTTCACGAGCACGGCCCCCGCATCGATGACTTTTTGAATCACGCTCCGTGAGAAGTCGGGAAAGCGCGTGGTGAGGTAGGAGTCGAGGCGCGCGCCGTCGGCCCTGGGGCGTACTTCGATTTCGGTGGGGGTTTCCGAAAGTCCCGGCGGCATGAGGTCTCCCCATTTGGGGGTCGCGGCTCGCGACCCTTTGACCCTTGGTCCCAGGTCATTCTAGCGTTGACGGTCGATCGGGAAACGGCTAACGTGCCGCCCTTGTTTCGTCCCCGTCGTTCCCGTCCTGGGTCTCTTGACCGACCCCCCGCACCCTGTTGCGACCTCGCGTCTTGCTCGGGTCGTCGAGGTCCATTACGTCGGCGGCGGGTCGCGCCCGGCCCTTGGCCGGCTTGTCAGCCGTTTTGCCGACAGGCCGTATCGAGAGCTTGGCCACGCCACGGAAGGCGAGGCCATTCGCGTTGGGCGCCGGCGGCGGGAGGATTGCCGTGCTCCGTCACGACCCGAAACCGGCCTTGGCCCGAGTCTGCTCGCGCCCAGGTTGGAGGGCGACGCTCCTGGCCGCCATCCTAGTGGCTTTCGGTCACGCGACCGCTCGAGCCGACGATCGACCCGTCGGGTTTATGGCGAGTCATGTCCGGTCCTGGGAAGACGGAGCGACTCGCTGGGTCTTGCTCGCGGGCAAGGCCACGATCACGCGGGGCGATGATGTCCTTCGCGCCGATCGGTTCGTGGTCCGGATCGACAAGAAGGCGTGGGGCCATCGACTCGACATCTACACCGAGCCGGCGACGGACCCCAAGAAGGGCCACCAGACGATCGACATGACAGGCCCCTTGCGCATCGCCGGCGATCGCTCGACAGAATTGGACGACGAGGATCGCGCCCTTCTCGCGCGGGCCTTTCCCAGGTCTTTCTCCGCCGCGCCTCGAACCTCGCCCGCGGCCTTCGTCCAGCGACCGGCGCTCCGCGACGAGCAGGTCCAGCGCAGTTCGGCCCCGCAGGACCCGGGCCGGGCCTTCCCCGACCTGCCGGTCATCGACCCGTTCCAAGAAGACGCGCCCGGACGCGCGGCCCCGATCGCGCCAGTGCTGGGGCCGGACCAGATGCCGATCGTGATCGACGACCCGCCCCAGATCGACCCGCTGCCGGGCCCACCGCTGACGAATCCGCCGATCGTGGTCCCCGAGTCGCCCGACCCGCTCACCGCGCCCTTGTTGCCCAACTCGATGCGCGTCGTGAATGTCTTCCTGCGGAAGAACGCCCCGAATTCGCGCTTCGAGAAGCGGGAACGGACTCAGGATGGGACCGACATTTTCGTGATCACCGGGGGTGTGTTGATCGTCGCCGAGTCATTCGGCAAGTTCGGCACGATCGACGTCTCCGCGGACAACGCCATCATCTGGACGAAGCTCGGTGGGCCCGGCTCGGCCGGCACGCGCGAAGGGGTCCAACTCGTCCAGGACCCTGAGCAGCCTCTGGAGATGTACCTGGAAGGGAACGTGGTGCTCCGCCAGGACGAACGGAAACTCGCGGGTACCGGCGATCAGGCGTTGTTTGAGGCCCGTCGGCTGTACATGGACCTTCGCAGTCAGCGCGTCACCGTAATTGACGGCGAGTTCTCCAAGTGGATGCCCGACTTCGTCTCCCCCTTCCGCACGCGAGGGCAACGCATCCAACAGTTCAAGGACGTTCTTCGCGACGCAGACGGCCGGACCACCTTCGGGCCCGCCCTGATCCAGGTGGACCAGACGATGAGCACGGGGAGTCGTTTCCCCTACCCGGGCTACAAGTTCAACAGCCGGTCGCTGGACCTCACCGAGCTGGCGCCGAAAGTCGCGCGCGACAAGGGGACCGGCTCGCAAGTGGCCGACAAGGACGACCCCGACGCGCCTCGAGAGCAGCGCTATCTCGTGGACGGCCGACAGAACGTGTTCTACATGGGGCCTATCCCGATCTTCTACTGGCCCCGTTTCCTGACGACGACCGACGACATCAATCTGCCCCTTCAGCGCCTCACGTTCCGAGCGAACAACGTCTTCGGCCAGCAGGCCCTCTCCGACTGGGACGCCTTCAAGCTCCTGGGCATCCGTCGGCCCCTGAACGTGGACCAGTGGAACCTGGACCTGGACTATTTGAGCTATCGTGGCGTCGCATTCGGCTCGGAATTCGGCTACTTCGGCCGCGATTTGTCCAAGGACCTCTTCGGGACCGACCTCTTCCCCGGCATCCGCGAAAGCTACAACGGCTACTTCGACTTCTGGGGCCTGCGCGATCACGGCATCGACAACCTGGGACCCGGCCCGGCCATTTTGAACAACACCCCGCCCAGCACGAAGACCTACTTCCGCAACGCCGTGCCGCCGCTCCAAGACTTCCGCGGTCGGGTCATCGCGCGCCACATGCAGTCGCTCAACGCGGTGGACGCCTCCCCGTTCGACGACACGCGGCTCCAACTTGAGTTCGCTTATCTCTCCGACCGCAACTTCCTCGAAGAGTACTACAAACGGCTCTTCGACACGGGGCAGGACCAGTCCACATTGCTCTACTTCATCCGCCAGCACGACAGCTCGACCCTCACCTTGCTGGCCCAACCGAACTTGCAGAACTTCTACACGGAGGCCCAATCGTTACCGAGGCTCGATTACTACCGCCTGGGCGACGCCCCCTTCTGGGGCCTCTTCACCTACAACCAGCACAGCGGCATCAATTACACGAACGTTCACACGTCGATCGAGGTCAATAATCCCAACGTCTTCGCCTTCCTGCCCTTCGACCCGGTGACGAACACGTCGGGCCCGTTCACCACGCTGCGCGCCTTCACGGCCCACGAGCTCGATTTGCCGATCTCCCTCGGGTTCATGCGGGTGACGCCGTTCGTCCAAGGTCAACTCACCGGCTGGACCAATCAACTCGACTACCAGAGCACCGGAAGGGCCTGGGGGGCCGCGGGCGCGCGTGCCAACTTCTTCGCCTGGAAGGCGTATCCTTGGGTCGAGAGCGAACTCCTCAACGTCCACGGCGTGGCCCACAAGATGACGTTCGACATGGAGTACCGCACGGCCTACTCGAACGTCCCCCTCAGCCGGATCGGCGTGACCGATAACCTGGATGACAACACGTATGAGTATGTCCGTCGTTACTACGCGATGACCCAGTTCGTGGGGGCCTTGCTGCCCATCCAATACGACCCACGCTATCTGGCCTTGAGGCGCACCGTCTCGCCCATCACGGGCTCGGTGGACATTCAGGACAGCATCGAGACCTTGCGACTCGATTTCCGCCAACGGCTCCAAACCAAGCGCGGTCCGGAAGGGAATCGGCGCGTGGTTGATTACGTGACATTTGACATCGGCACGACGTACTTCCCCAATTCGAAGCGGGACAACTTCGGCACGCCCTTCGGGCAGACCACTTACAACCTGGAATGGTATCTGGGCGACCGCACGAACTTCATCTCGACCGGCTGGTTCGAACAGTTCGACATCTCCGGAAGGCCCCTCTTGATTCCCGCGAACAAGTCGCTCGGCCAGGGGATCAACGTCATCAACGCGGGCTTCTTGTTCAATCGACCGCCCCGCGGCAGCGTCTACTTCGGCTATTACATCATCGACTCGGGCACGATCAACACGTCGGCACTCAACGCCGCTTACACGTACTGGCTTAGCCCGAAGTGGTTCGGCTCGGTTTCGATGTCGTATGACTTCGGCAACCAAGTGATGTTGGGGACGGTCGCGTCGATCACGCGCGTCGGCGCCGACTTCCTGACCACGATCGGACTCTCGGTCGATCCCCAGCGTCAAAGCTACATGTTCCAGTTCGAGGTCGTGCCGCGTCTCAGTCCCAACATGCGACTCGGCTCGACGGCCGGCATGGCACGCTTCGACTCCCGCTTCGCCGCGTACGATTGAGGATGACCGCGAGGTGGACCATGCCGACCCACCCCCAAGGAGCGACCCTGGCATGACCCAAAACGGTTCGATGATCGCGACCCTCGAACCCGCCGAGACGCGTGACGACATGCTCGAAGGCTTCGAGCCGGAACCCGCCTGGGCCCGACGCGGCGAGCGGCAGAGCGCTCGCGGCAAATTCGCGGCCGGCCTGCGCGGAATCCGTCATGCGATCCGGGGCGATTCCAGCTTCTTCGCCCATTTCTATCGCGGCGTCCTCATCGCCCTGACCGCGGGACTCCTGCGGGTCTCGCCCCTGGGTTGGTTCCTCCTGGTGATCGCGGCCACCCTCGTGCTCCTCGCGGAGATGACCAATAGCGCGATTGACACCCTCGTCCGAGCGACCGGCGACCCCGAAGCCCCCGGACCGCGCGTCGCGCGTGAAATCGCCAACGGTGGCGTGGTGATCGCCGCCATCTCCTCGGGCGCGATCACGGTCTCGGTCCTGGTGATTCGGCTCGGCTTCCTGCTCGGCTGGTGGGACCTCGTCGTGCGTTGAAGGTCGCCCGCGCCTCCCTGATCCACTGGGCCCATTCTTCGCCTTCAATACCGTCGATCAGGTTACGCTCTTGCTTGGGGTCGTGTTTCCAGTCGTAGAGTTCGGCGGGCCCGCTCAAGGGTTCGATCAAGACGAAGTCCTCAAGAAACGTGGCCGAGTTCGTGCGGACGAGGTCGGCCTTCACGTCGTCGCCGCCCATCGTCTGCGTGTGCATCTCGCAAACGACCACGTCGGCTTCGCCACGCGCGGTCTCACTCCAGAAACGGCCAAGGTCCTCACCCGGAAAAGGATGAGGGCGTCCGGGAAGCAAGCGCGCCGCCAGGGTCGTCGGCAGATCACAGAGGGAGACGGCCTCCTTCACGCGCCGACCGCATAATCTCTCGTGGACCACACTCCCCAGCGGCGGGACGATCATCAGGGGAACATGAATGCCCGCGTCATGCACCCCGATGCCATGCCCGAACAGACCGCGCTCGCCCAAGTACTCGCCGTGGTCCGACGTGATCACGACCCACGTGTCGGCGAGTGTCCCTTCCTTTTCCAAGGCGTCGAGAAAGCGGCCGATTTCCGCGTCGAGTCCGAGCAAGCAATCGTCGTAGAGGTCGCCCAGGAGTCGTCGCGTTGCCTCGTAGCTCCGCTCTTTCTCGGCCTTTTCGTCAACAGGGGCCTCCGACACGGCTTGAAGGGCCTTCCAGGCGGTCGCCGGCATCGCCTCGCGACGCGACAGCGCAGGGCGGTCCCCCGAGAAGCGGCGTTCCATGTCGGCCCTTGGCAGATAAGGACTGTGCGCGTCCATGTAATTGAGGAACAGAAAGAAAGGGCGGCCCTCCTTCGCCTTCAGCTCGCCCAGCCAGCGCATTGCCCGGTCGTCGATCGTTCGGGCCGACGGATGATGGGGATAGAGGGGCCGCCAGTCGATCGGGGACCCCAACTTGTCCAGCAGCGTGAGCGCCGCCCGTCCGAGCGAGGAGTTGTACAAGACGAGAAAGGGTGTGACGTCCTGGTTGAACGTGAAATCGACATAGGTGTCGAAACCGCGACCTACTCCATAGCAGGCGTTGCACATGCCGAAGTTGGCCACGAAGCCGGCCGTCGAGCGACCGTTCTCGGCAAGGTGTTCGGCGAGGGTCGGCCACGGTCCCGCGTAGGCTCGATCGACCCGCGCCCCGTGCTCGCCGGGAGTGCGGCCCGTGAACATGGAAACATGCGAAGGGAGCGTCCAAGTGGCCGGCGATCGGGCCCCTTCGAACGTGACACCTCGCGCGGCCCAACGTTCCAGGGCGGGGGTCGTCGGCCTGGGGTATCCATATAAGCTCATGCGATCAGCGCGCACGGTGTCGAGCACGATGAATAGCAGGTTGGGCGAACCAGCGGCGGGCGCCCGGCCCGCCCAGGCCCGATTCGCGGCCCCTTCCGCTTGCCGCCAAAACCACACCGCATGCGCCGCCAAGAACGCCAACGCGATCAGGCCCAAGACTCGGACCCCTCGTCCCCATGAAGTGAACGCCCTCGCCAGGAATGGCCGCGTTCGCCACCCGAGGCCCAAGGCGAGTAGGCAGGCCGCCCACCAGGCCATGCCGCGAATCGCCATGAGTGGTCCCAGTACCAAGAAGGTCCCCAGCACCAGCCCCATCCACGAATAAGTCCGTGAAGGGCCGCGCTTTCGGAGTCGGGCCGCGACCAAGACGGGAGCGACCAATGTGACCGCCACCGCCGTGACGACGAACGCCTCGGCCACTGGTATCATCCACATTACATGTCGACTGATATGCAAGCTCGTGGAATCGACGCGATGCAGCAGTCGCGTTTGGACCAGGAAGACGACGAGTTCCAAAAACCCGGCCGCCACGCCGCATCCGATCGCGGTTGGGGCGAGTGCCCACCCGGAAGGCGGGCCAGGGGCCTGCTCGATCCGGCTAGCGGGTCTGGTCAGGTCTCGTCGTTGTACCCCGGCGATCATCCGTGTCACCTCCCTGTTGCCGAGCAAGATAGCCGCCAACCCGGTGCGCCGGTAAGATCAATCCCAGCTTGGACCAGGACCGGGCACGCGCACGGCCTGTTTCGTAGAGTCAAGGGCCGTGCCTCAGACTTGACCGTTCATGATGCCATTCGAAAAATCCGCAGACGTTCGACGGCTTTCCTTTGAAGCCTTGGCCGTTGAGTTCCATTCGCTGGACGGACGCTGGTGCCACGCGATCAAGGTCCACGGCGAGACCATCGCTCATTCCCTGGACATCGTCGCCGGCGCGGAAGACCCGGAGCGGCCGGTCAGTCCGACTTATCAAGAACTCCATGAAGACGAAGTCGATGGCGCTCCTGTTCTGCTCCTGGTGGGGAAGAATGGGCCCCATCATTATTCGGCCGTCGTCAGGATGGCCCTGTGGGACACCGGCGCGTTACTGGAATTCGACATCGCCGACCGATGCCGGACCCCCGATCGCGGGCCCTCGGCAACTTATCGCGTGGCCCGCACATCCAGCGACATCCTGACGGCCGACGGCGGCAAGGTCGTTTGGCGATGCGCCGGCACGTTCACGCTTGAAGGGGTGGGTCTCGCGCGCCTGGCCTTGGCCGAAGCGGGCCGTCAGGCAACGCACGTTCAGGTCCAATCGCCCCTCGACTCCGTCCGCACCACGGCCAGGCTCGCCTATCGGTGGGTCTGGGTGCCATAATGCAATCAGACGCCCTTTCCCAGCGGAGCCGAGCGCGATGAGCTTCCTGAAAGACAAGGACCCGGAGGTCTTCGCCGCGATCGCGGCCGAGGAGCATCGCCAGCGCGACGAACTCGAGCTGATCGCTTCGGAAAACTACACGAGCCGCGCCATCATGGAGGCCGTCGGCTCGGTCCTGACGAACAAGTACGCGGAAGGGCTCCCGGGTCGTCGCTATTACGGCGGCTGCCAACACGTTGATACATCGGAAACCCTGGCGATTCAGCGGGCGAAGCAACTCTTCGGCGCCGAGCACGCCAACGTGCAACCGCACTCGGGGGCCACCGCCAACCAAGCGGTATATTACGCGGCCCTCGAAATCGGCGACACCGTGCTGGCGATGGACCTGGCCCAGGGCGGCCATTTGACCCACGGCATGAAGTTGAATTTCTCGGGTCGCTGGTACAAGACGGTCCCTTACGGGGTCTCGCCCGAGACCGAACGCATCGACTACGACGAACTCGCCCGGCTGGCGCGTGAGCACAAGCCCAAGCTCATCCTCGCCGGCGCCAGCGCCTATCCGCGCATCATCGACTTCGACCGCTTCGCCGAGGTCGCGCGCGAAGTGGGGGCGATGCTCTTCGTGGACATGGCCCACATCGCGGGCCTCGTGGCGGGTGGGGTTCATCCCAACCCCGTCCCTCTGGCCGACTTCGTCACCACGACGACCCACAAGACGCTCCGCGGACCGCGCGGCGGCATTGTGCTCTGCAAGGAATCGTGGGGCAAGAAGGTCGATTCGGCCGTTTTCCCCGGATTGCAAGGGGGCCCTCTGGAGCACGTGATCGCGGGCAAGGCCGTCTGCTTCGGCGAAGCGCTCCGACCGGATTTCCGAACGTACGCGAAGCAGGTCGTGGCCAACGCCCGCGTGTTGGGTGAAGAGCTTTTCAGGGCTGGTTTCCGCCTCATTTCGGGAGGCACGGACAATCACCTCATCCTTGTGGACATGACTTCCAAGGGCCTCACGGGCAAGCTCGCCGAGGCCGCCCTCGGCCGCGCTGGGATCACCGTGAACAAGAACCTCGTGCCGTTCGACGAGCGCCGGCCGCTCGACCCCAGCGGCATCCGCATGGGCACGCCCGCACTCACGACGAGGGGCCTGAAGGAAGACGCGTTCCAACAAGTGGCCCGATGGATCATCCAAGTTTGCGAGGCCCCTGAAGACGCGGGCCTGGCCCGGAAGGTCCAAGCGGAAATCGCCGAGTTCGCCACCGATTACCCCGTCCCCGCCGACCTGACCAATTGACCCGAACGGTACCCCTCAACCCAAAGGGTCCGGCCCGGCTCTCCAGGGGACTCATCCGAACACGTCCGTTCTGCCGAAAAGAATGGACGTGCCAATTCCGATGCCTGATCCGGCGACCCGACATGGGTGCGCGCGATGAGTCCCTGGCCCTCCCTCCGAGTCACTCACTTCGCGGTGGGTCTTCTCCTGCTGAGCGCTGGACGGCCTCCTCACGCGAGGGCCGAAGGGCCCCGGGAGGAAGGGCAGGGGCCACCCCGCAGTGTCTCGGTCGAGGAGTTGGCGAGGCGTCTGGACCGACTGGAACAACAAAACGCTCGACTCGCCGAGGAGAACAAGGACCTTCGTCAGCGCCTGGAATCCATCACGGAGAGGTCCGAGCGACCCGAGAAGGACTCCGTCCCTTCGCCGGCGATGCCCCTCCCCTTGCCTCTGCCGAATCCGTCGCCGCCGGTCGCACTCGCGGCACCCAACGAATACTGGTCGCGGCCCAGGGCGGCGGAAGGGCCGTCGTCGCGCTTCCTGGTCGGTGAGTACGACGACGAGCGCGGCGCCTTCGTGTTAGTGCGCACGCGCGACGACCAGGTCATGCCATTCGAGTTGCGACTCGACGTCTTCACCCAGGCCCGCTACTTCGGTTTCCGGCGTTCCAAGGACTTCTGGGTCGACAGCACCGGCGCGCGCTTGCCCGTGCGCGACTACAGTTCGTTTGAGGTGACGCGCAACTTCTTCCAATTCTCCGGATACGGCCTGGACCCTCGCCTTCAATTCAACGCGATCATTTTCTCTTCCACCGCGATCAACGACACGGTCTATCTAGGCTGGCTCAACTACCGCTTCAACAAGGCGTTCGATCTGCGTGTCGGCAACTGGCTGGTGCCTGGGACTCGCGAGTGGATCGAGTCGTTTCGATACACGCTTGGGGCCGATCGCCTCATGGCGACCACGTTCTTCCGCCCCAACATCAGTCCGGGCATCTGGGCCCAAGGGGAACCGCTCCCCGGCCTGAACTACGTGGCGATGGTCGCTAATTCCCTGAACCGGTTCACTCAAGGGGTCGAGCGCGTCGGTACGGCGGGGGCCTTCGGCGGGACGGTCTGGTGGGAACCTCTGGCCGACTTCGGCCCGGGGCCGTCCGATATCGAGCAACACGAAACACTCAGTCCTCGGATCGGCACCAACGTGGCCTTCTCACGCGAATCGAATCAGGGACTGAGCACAACGGCCCTGGGCAACCCTGAAGACACGATCTTACGACTCTCCAACGGGACGCCCCTGTTCCGTCGGGGCGCCCTGGGGCCGGGGGTCGAACTCCGTGCGACGTCCGTCCAACTCTGGACGATCGACGCGGCCATGAAGTACCGGGGCCTGGGCGTCTCGGGAGAGTACTTCATGCGTTGGCTCAACAACTTCCAGGCAGTCGGTCCCGAGCCGATGCGGCGGTCGATCTTCGACCAAGGGGCCTTGTTGCAAGCAGGTTACTTCCTGGTCCCACAGCGCATCGAACCGTTCGCCCGAACCTCGATCGTGTCCGGCCCCTTCGGTGGCGGCTACGAATGGGGTGGTGGGGTCAATTGGTATCCCCAGGGTTTGCGCACTTGGCGAATGACGGCCGAGGTGCTCCGGGTCCAAAACTCCCCCGCGCAGAACTTGCTGACCGGCTATCGAGCGGGCGAGTCGGGGACGCTCTTCCAGGTCCAGTGGTTCACCGACTTCTGATCCGTGTCCCGTGACTTCTGATCGTACATCCGCCCAGTCGAAGTCATAAAACGGAGTCGGACACTGGTCCGGTGTCATGGAAGGCGCCTTCCCCCATAGTCCCGAATTGGCTCAGGTCGTTCGGTAGACCGGACTTCAGGTCAAGTCATCGGGACGCCCGGTTCGACGAGTGCCGTGGCGTTCGAAGTCACGCGGTCCTTCCGAGAAGACCCCCACCCACCTTCCCGCCCCTTTCAACCATCCACGGAATGAAAGGTGACCGCGCCGGTTGATTCCGAGAAATCGGAATCGAGCCCTTGTCCATTCCGGCCTCTCGGAACTGGGGCGTTGTCAAATCCCGCCCTCGCGGACCAAAGATCGCTGCCTCGCGGTCGACCTCCGTCGCTGAGGAAGGCGCAACCCGACATAAAATCGAATCTTACGGCGAATTCGCATGACGACCCGCTCGCCCGTTGCAATCTTGGACAATGCTCGACCATGATAGGCACCCGATTTGCCCCTGGCGGGGACAACGTTCCGCTCGGGACCTCTCAGACCTGATTCCAGACGGTACGACATGCCCCAACTTTTTACCCCAGCCGCGAACACCCTGGCCCGCGTGAGCATCCTCGGCGCCGCCTTTCTGGGGCTCGGGGTCGTCGGCGGGTCGTACGCGTTGCAGACGTCTCCTTACGTCACCAAGGTCCGCGTCGTCCAGCCGCAACCGGTCCAGTTCAGCCACGAACACCACGTGAGCGGCTTGGGGATCGACTGCCGCTACTGCCACTCATCGGTAGAGTCTTCCTCCGCGGCCGGCGTGCCCCCGACGTACACGTGCATGAGCTGCCATTCGCAGATTTGGACCAACGCCCCCATTTTGGAGCCGGTCCGGGCAAGCCTGCGCGAAGGAGAGCCCGTAACATGGAACCGCGTCCATGACCTGCCTGATTTCGTGTACTTCAACCATTCGATCCATGTGAACAAGGGGGTCGGGTGTGTTTCTTGTCATGGGCAACTTGACAAGATGCCCATGGTTTACAAGGCCGAACCGCACACGATGGGCTGGTGCCTCGAATGCCATCGCAATCCCGAGGAACGGGTCCGACCCACCAGCGAGGTCTTCAACATGACCTACGACCCTCGCGATTTCCTGGAAAAGTTCGGGGTCAAGAACGTGGGTGAACTTGGTCAGAAGCTCATGGAGCAGAACCACATCCAGAAGGCGGGCCTGGACCAGTGTTCGGTCTGCCACCGCTGAGGCCTCGTCCCTCCGACCGACCGTCGACGCACGACTCGCCCCCTTCGCGAATCAACGCACGATCAGGAAGCAAAGGCATGGACCTTGTACAGCTTGGCGGCCAGGTGGACGGGACCACCGGGCCTCGCTTCTGGCGAAGTCTCGACGAATACTCCCGGACACCCGAGTTCCGGGCCATGCTCCGGGACGAGTTCCCCAGCCAACTGGAGACGTGGAGTGACCCAGTCGGCCGCCGCCATTTCCTGAAGCTCATGGGGGCGTCTATGGCCTTGGCGGGGGCCGCCGGTTGCGCCTATCAACCGCCCGAGAAGATCGTGCCCTATGTGAAGGCCCCTGATGACTATGTGCCGGGGAAACCCGTCTTCTACGCGACGGCCCTTTCATTGGGCGGGTTCGCCACGGGTGTCCTCGTCGAGAGCAACGACCATCGGCCGACGAAGGTTGAAGGCAATCCAGACCACCCCGCCAGCCTGGGCGCGACCGACGCCTTTTGCCAGGCCGAACTGCTTCAAATGTACGACCCCGATCGCTCCAAGGTCGTCCTTCTAAACGGCCGCGTGAGCACTTGGGAATCGTTCCTGGAAGAGTGGGTCAAGCTACGGTCCACGAAGCTCGCCGAGAAGGGCAAAGGCGTTCGGCTCCTCACCCAAACGATCACCTCGCCGACGCTGGCGAGCCTCTTCGACCAATTCCTCAAGGCGATGCCCGAAGCGCGCTGGGTCCAGTACGAACCCGTCGGCCGCGAGGCCACGCGCGCCGGCACGGTCCTGGCGTTCGGGGAGCCTGTGGACGCGGTCCACCACCTGGACAAGGCCGACGTGATCGCCGCGTTCGACGCGGATTTCTTAGCTTGGGGCCCCAGCCGGCTGACCGACGCGCGGCATTGGGCCCAGCGGCGCGACCCCGGCCCCGGGCCGGCCCCCAAGGATTGGAAGTGCAACCGGCTTTACTGCGTCGAGACGATGCCGAGCATCACCGGCGCGATGGCCGACCATCGCTTGGCCACGAAGCCGTCCGGCGTGCCCGCCTTGCTCCGGTCGCTGGCCGCCAAGCTCGGTGTCAACGCCGGCGGTAAGGCCGCGGACAAGCAGGAAGCGTGGGTCGATGCCCTGGCGAAAGACCTTCAAGGGGCCGCGGGCAAGTCGCTTGTCTTGGTCGGCGAGACCCAACCCGCCGAGGTCCACGCGCTTGCCCACGCGATCAACCAGAAACTCGGCAACATCGGCCAGACTGTCTCGTTCATCGAACCGGTCGCCCATCACGGCGGCCCCCAAGGCGGCACGCTCGCTGAACTCGTGAAGGACATCGAGGACGGCTCCGTCGACACGCTCATCATGCTGGGCGGGAACCTCGTGTACGAGGCCCCGGCCGACTTGGCGGTCATCAAGGCCCTCGACAAGGTTCGCAACAGCGTCCAGTTCAGCATTTACGAGGACGAGACCACCGAACACTGCCGCTGGCATGTCCCTCTTGCCCACACCCTGGAAAGCTGGGGCGACATTCGGGCCTTCGACGGCTCCGTGACGATCCAACAGCCCTTGATCCAACCGATTTACAAAAGTAAATCGATTGTTGAAGTGATGAAAGTGCTCGTGGAAGGGACGACCACCCCCGACCGCGTCGTCGTCGAGGAGTACTGGCGGGCCCGCGGCCTGGGCGAGAACTTCGAGGCCGGTTGGCGCAAGGCCCTCCACGCGGGCGTCGTCCCCGGCACGGCTTCGAAACCGAAGACCGTCACCCTCAAGGAAGGGACCTTCGGCGCCACGGCCGAGACGTCGGTCGAAGCGGGCGCCTACGAACTCCATTTCCGCCCCGACCCATCAATCTGGGACGGGTCCTACGCCAACAACGGCTGGCTCCAAGAACTCCCCAAGCAAATCACAAAGCTGACCTGGGACAACGCGGCCATCATGTCGCCGAACACGGCCAAGGCGCTCGGCGTCGCGATGGACACGATGGAGATGGTCAACGACGTGGTCGAAGTGACGGTCGGCGAGCGGAAGCTGAAGCTCCCCGTCTGGATCGCACCTGGTCACGCCGACGAATCCATCACCGTCCATCTGGGTTACGGCCGGACCAAGGCGGGCCGCGTGGGCGACGGTGCCGGCTTCAACGCCTACACCCTGCGGACGTCCGCCACGCCCTGGTCGGCCGCCGGCGCGAAGGTCCGCAAGGTCGCCGAAACGTTCCGTTTGGCCACCACGCAGCACTTCCAGAACATCGACTACGACAACACGGGCGCGCCTCTCAACGCGGAACGCCACTTGGTCCGGTATGACACCGTCGAACGCTTCCTCAAACACCCGGAGTTCGCCCAAGGACCGGACCATCACTTGGAAGAATCGTCCAACCTGTATGTGGAGTCACCGGAACCCCGCCGCCAAAATGAGGTCGAGGGGAAGGGCAACCGCTGGGCGATGGCGATCAACATGAACACATGCATTGGATGCAATGCGTGTGTCGTCGCCTGCAACGCGGAGAACAACATCCCGGTGATCGGCAAGAACCAAGTGCTCCGTGGGCGGAACATGCACTGGCTGCGGATCGACCGCTATTACGAGAACGACCCCGGGAAGGACCCGTCGAAGGTCAAGACCCACTTCCAGCCCGTCCCCTGCATGCAGTGCGAGAAGGCCCCTTGCGAGGTCGTTTGCCCGTTCGCCGCGACGGTGCATGACTCCGAGGGGATCAACACGATGGTCTATAACCGCTGTGCGGGGACCAAGTTCTGCTCAAACAACTGCCCTTACAAGGTCCGGCGGTTCAATTACTTCTATTACAACGACTACGACAGCGAGAGCCTCATGCTCATGCGGAACCCGGACGTGAGCGTCCGGACCCGCGGCGTGATGGAGAAGTGTACCTACTGCGTCCAGCGCCTCTGGTCGGCCAAGATCCACGCCGAGAAGAAGCGCGGCGACACCAAGGTGCTCGACGGCGAGGTGGTGACCGCCTGCCAAGGGGCCTGTCCGACCCGGGCGATCACGTTTGGCAACTGGAACGACAATCAAAGCGACATCGCCAAGGCCAAGAAGGGACCTCGGAACTACGCCTTGTTGGCGGAGTTGAACACCCTGCCGCGGACGACCTACTTGGCCAAGCTGACCAACCCGAACCCCGCGATGAAGGAGAGCTGAGCCGATGGCGTCCATCGGGTTACCACACGAGGGGAACGGGCATGGCCTGGTCGAGCACGCGGTGCTCGAAGGCGAGCACACGTTCGAATCGGTGACCGAGCAGATTGGTGGGGCGGTCCTGAAGCGGCCCTACGAATTTCGCTGGTTCGTCGGCCTACTGATCGCCGGCGGCTTCCTCAGCGGGTTCATCGTGGCCATCACTTGGCTCCTGTATCGGGGCCTGGGGATCTGGGGCATCAACGTCCCCGTGATGTGGGCGTTCGACATCACCAACTTCGTTTGGTGGATCGGCATCGGCCACGCCGGCACCCTCATCTCGGCGATCCTGCTCTTGCTCAAGCAAGACTGGCGCACCTCGATCAACCGCTTCGCGGAAGCGATGACCCTTTTCGCGGTCGCTTGCGCGGGCGTCTTCCCATTGATCCACCTGGGTCGGCCGTGGCTCTTCTACTGGCTCTTACCGTACCCGAACACGATGGGCCTCTGGGCCCAGTGGCGCAGTCCCTTGGTTTGGGACGTCTTCGCGGTCTCAACCTACGGCACCGTCTCGCTCTTCTTCTGGTACATCGGCCTGATCCCCGATGTCGCCACGCTTCGTGATCGGGCCCAGAACGTCTTCGCCAAGTACGCTTACGGCTTCCTGGCCCTGGGTTGGACCGGGTCGGCCAAGCACTGGCATCGTTATCGGACCGCTTACGTCCTGCTCGCCGGCCTTTCGACCCCTCTGGTCGTCTCGGTGCATACCGTCGTGTCGTTCGACTTCTCCACGGCCAACATGCCGGGCTGGCACACCACCGTCTTCCCGCCCTACTTCGTCGCCGGGGCCATCTATTCGGGCTTCGCCATGGTGGCGACCCTGATGATCCCCCTGCGAAGCTGGTACGGGATGCAGTCGTTCATCACGATCAAACACATCGATCGAATGGCCAAGGTCATGCTCGCCACCGGCATGATCGTCACCTATGGCTATTTCGTCGAGGCGTTCATGGCCTGGTACGGCGGCAACCCGTACGAGTCCAATCAGATCACTCGGGAACGACCGCTGGGCGATTACGCCCATTCCTACTGGACCTTGCTCTTCTGCAATTGCACGGTCGTCCAGCTCTTCTGGTTCCGCTGGTTCCGCACCAACCCTCTGATGGTTTGGATTTTCTCACTTATCATCAACACGGGGATGTGGTTCGAGCGGTACATCATCATCGTCGTGAGCCTGCACAAGGACTTCCTGCCCTCGTCCTGGTCCATGTTCCACGGGACCGTTTGGGACTACATGACCTTCTACGGGACGATCGGTCTGTTCATGACCTTGGTCTTCCTCTTCGTGAGGTTCCTGCCCGCGGTCTCCATCGCCGAGGTCCGGGAACTCGTCCACGAACACTCGCATCATCACGGCAACGGTCAACACGGCCACGGGGCCCCAGCGACCTCGCACGGGGCGACAACATGAGCCACAATCATCCCCATCACGAAGAGGAAAGCCCCCACGGCCTCCTCGCCGAATACGAGACGACCGAGGCCATCCTCGCGGCGGCTGAGAGGGCCTACTCCCTCGGCTACCGGAAGATGGACGCCTACTCGTCGGTCCCCGTGGAAGGACTGGCCGAGGCGATGGGCATGAAGAAGAACCTGGTGGCCCCGCTCGTCTTTCTGGGCGGACTCGGCGGTGGCCTTACCGGCTTCTTCATGCAGTGGTTCGCGTCCGTGGTCCACTACCCCTACGACATCGGCGGCCGGCCCCTGAACAGTTGGCCGGCCTTCATTCCGGTCACGTTCGAACTGACCGTCCTGGGCGCCGCCTCTCTCGCGACGTTCGGGATGCTCGCCCTCAATGGTCTGCCCAAGCCCTACAACCCCTTGTTCAACGACGCGAACTTCGCGGCCCGCTGCACGACCGACGGCTATTTCCTTTGCTTGGAGGCCGACGACCCCAAGTTCGACCTCGAGGCGTCGCGCGCCCTCTTGGCCGAGTTCCATCCCAAGTCCATCACGATCGTGGACCGTTGATCGCATGAACATACGCCACGTCATCACGCCGGCGGTCGTCGCGGTCCTGTTCGCGGGCTGCCGCTCGGAAATGTACGATCAGCCCCGTTACGAACCCCAGGAGGCGTCGACGTCCTTCCGCGATGGGGCCTCGCAGCGGCCGGCCGTTGTCGGCTCGGTCCCCCGGCTCTCGCCGGCCGACGAACCGCGATGCGCCGACCACGATTACCTCGCCCAGTTTCAGAAGGCCGTGGATGATCCCTCGTTCTACGACCACTTCTACGAGGGCAAGGTGGACGGCAAGACCGCCGAGACCTTCCCCTTCAAAATGGCCAAGACCGACCTGGTCCGAGGTCGCGAACGGTTCATGATCTACTGCTCTCCCTGTCATGGTCCGACGGGTGATGGCAGGGGTCTGATCGTCCTCCGCGGCTTTTCGTCACCACCGCCGCTTTACGGCAAATTGCCGCAAGTGAGTCAGACCCCCGTGGCCATCTACGACGACTTGCGCAAGGCACCGGTCGGTCATTTCTTCGACGTGATGACGCACGGCCACGGGGCGATGTACTCATACGCCTCGCGGGTCCCGCCCGACGACCGGTGGCGGATCGCCGCCTACGTTCGCGCCTTGCAGTTCAGTCAGTCGGCGACCAAGGCGGACCTTGAGTCCATCCCCATGCCGACGGCGGAAGAGACGCGCATGATTCAGGAGTTCCAGCAATGAGCGTGGGCGAAGGCCTCGCGTCGGACATCGATCGTATCCGCAACTTCGCGGTCCCCGCCGCGGGCGTCGGTTTGGGTTTGAGCGCCCTGCTCGCCTACCTCACTCCCGGGGCGATGCTCCCCGCCTACCTGACGGCCTTCCTCTTTTGGTTCGGCCTATCGATGGGCTGCCTCGCCTTGACGGTCCTCCATCACCTTGTTGGCGGCAACTGGGGACAACCCGTGCGCCGACTCTTGGAGACGGGGGCCGTCGTCATCCTGCCCATGGTGATCCTCTTCATCCCGATCATGATCGGTCGTCGCTACCTCTACCCCTGGGCCGACGAGCGGATCGCGGCCGGGAACGAACTCATCCTCTACAAGCGCGACGTCCTGGGGTTCCTCGGGGCGGCCAAATTTGCCTTCCGCGCGGCACTCGGGTTCGGCTTCTGGGTCATCGTGGCCCTCTGGTGTTACTTTAACTCCCTGAAGTGCGACCAGCCCGACGAGGACTCGCCCGCTTCGCCACGCCCGATTGAACGGATCAGCGGCTTACTCATGGCAGGCGTCTTTTTCACGGGCACGTTCGCGGCCATCGACTGGAACATGACCCGTGAGCCCGAATGGGTCTCGTCGATCTACGGCGCGATGGTCCTCCTCGGCTGGGGCCTTGAGGCGTTCGCGTTCACGATCATCCTCTCAACCTGGTTGACCAGTCGTTCGCCTGATATGCGCACCGTGGCCACGACATCGCGGATGCACGACCTCGGCAACCTCATGTTGGCGTTCACACTCCTCTGGGCCTACACCTCCTTCTCCCAGTTGCTCATCATCTGGATGGCCAACATGAAAGAAGAGGCCCCCTGGTATGTGCGACGGAGCCACGGCGGTTGGGAGTACGTGGCCACGGCCCTCGTCATCTTGCACTTCGCCGTGCCCTTCCTTTGCCTGCTCTT
Organism: uncultured Isosphaeraceae bacterium; assembly: GCA_937858365.1. Classification (GTDB taxonomy): domain Bacteria; phylum Planctomycetota; class Planctomycetia; order Isosphaerales; family Isosphaeraceae; genus CALLYK01. Next base: position 20,139 of record CALLYK010000182.1, read on the forward strand.
CCGCAACGTCAAACGAACCCCTCGCTATCTCGTCCGGGTGGCCATCCTCTTGTTGGCCATGCACTTGCTCGACTTGACCTGGCTCACCATCCCCGCGAACGCCCAATGGAACGGGGTTGGCGTGGCGCATGCCGCCGAGGGCCACGTGGAGAAGGCGAGCACCCTTATTTACGCCTTCTCGCCGATCGACTTGGCCCTTGTCCTCCTGGCCTTCGTGGGCATCGGCGGCTTCTGGGTCTTTTCGTACATGTGGCTCCTCCGCGACAAGCCGGTCGTGGTCCGCTCGGCGTTGACACACCCGCCAGGCCGCGACTACCTGCCCACGGGAGGTCTCTGATCATCATGTCTGACATGATTCCGCAAGCTGGCGAGACGACCGCCGAACACGTCCACGAAAGCTACGAACTCAAGGTCGGAATCGTCATTAAGGTCGGGATCGCTGTGGCCTTGATTTCCCTGGCCGCGATCTTCGGGATGCGTCTCTTGCTTGGGAACTTCAAGGAACGGATCGAAAGGCAACGTGAAGGCCGACCCGCCAGGCTTGACGACGAATCGGGCCAATACGCGGGCCCCAACCTCCAAGAAAACCCAGCACGGGATCGCCCCGACCTGCGTGCCGATGAGTTGCGACGGTTGACGACTTATGAACTCGTGAAGGACAAGGGGATCGCCCGCGTCCCGATCGATCGGGCCATCGACGTGCTCGTGGAGAAGGGCCTCCCCACGCGTGAGGTCTCCGCCCCGCGGGCGAAGGGGGCCCCATGAACACCACGCGATCCCATCCGCACCGATGGACTCTGCTTATCGGCTTCTTGACGATCTTGCCACCCACCGCGGGCGCAGACGACCCTCCGCGCGTCCCCATGGCCGAGGCGGCTGGATTGGTCGAGTCCCCGGTCGGTAAGGTTGACTTCGAGCAAAAGCTCAACTCCAAGGTCCCCCTGGACGTGAAGTTTCACGACGAAAGTGGTCGAGAGATCCTTCTTGCGGAGTACTTCGGCTCGAGACCCGTCGTCCTGACCTTGAACTACTTCCGTTGCCCCTTGATCTGCGGACAAGAGCTCAACGCCCTGGCGCGAAGCCTGAAACCACTTTCGCTCAAATACGGCAAGGATTTCGAAGTCGTCACCGTGAGTATCGCACCCGACGAGAAACCGCCCCTGGCCGCCGCCAAGAAGAAAGCGATGCTCGAAAAGTACGGGCGACCCGGGGCCGAGGAGGCATGGCACTTCCTCACGGGTGACGAGGACCAGATCAAGAGGCTCGCGGACGCCGTTGGGTTCAAGTTTGTTTACAACCCAAGGAAAGACCAGTACATCCATTCGGCGGGCTTGGTCGTTCTGACGCCGGACGGGACCCTCTCTCGCTATTTCTACGGCATGGAGTTCCCCCCGCGCGACCTTCAATTCGCCATGATCGACGCGTCGGACGGCAAGGTCGGCTCGCCGATCCATAAGGTATTGCTGTTTTGTTACGATTACGACCCAACCACGGGTCGTTACACGCTGGCGGTGACGTATCTCGTTCGCGTCGTGGGCACGCTGACCGCGCTGGGCCTCTGCGCCTACGTGGGCGCGATGCTCTGGCGCGACCGCCGCCGGGCCTCGCTTGCCCACCCCAAGACCATCGCCGAACTGCCCGAGCCCAGGAGCGTCTGAGGACCATGTGGGACTTTCCCCTCTTTCCCGAGTCCGCCTCGACCGTGTCCGACCGGGTGGACATGGGGACGATGCTGTCGGTGGCGATCGTCCTCTTTTTCATGACGTTCATCGGCTTGAACGTCTTGATCCTGTCGATTCGATATCGCCAGGGCATGAAGGCCAATCGCCAAAACCCACCGAAGTCGGATGAACGCCTTGAGGCCCTTTGGATCGGCGCCCCGCTGGTGATCGCGATGGTGCTTTTCGCGGTGACCACGGCGCTCTTCTTCATCCAATTTGACACCCCCGCCGACGCGTCGACCATCTACGTCGTGGGCAAGCAATGGATGTGGAAAATCGAGCACCCTGAAGGGAAGAAGGAGATCAACGAACTCCACGTTCCCACGGGACGGCCGATCCGAATCATTATGACCTCTCAGGACGTGATCCACGACTTTTACATCCCCGCCTTCCGTGTCAAGCAGGACGCGGTGCCGGGGCGATACACCGAGATGTGGTTCCAAGCGACCAAACCAGGCAAGTACCATCTCTTCTGCGCCGAATACTGCGGGACCTATCACTCCGGGATGATCGGCACGGTCACGGTGATGGAACCCGTCGAGTACGAGCGGTGGTTGCGCGAGAACTCGAACGACACGGGGTACGTGTCGATGGCCGTGGAAGGCGAGAAGTTGTTCGTGCAGAACCACTGCGCGGGTTGTCATCGAGAGAGCCAGGTCGTCAAGGCCCCCCGGCTGGAAGGGGTTTACGGCAAGCCGGTCCCCATCCAAAATGGTAAGGACGTGACGTTCGTGCTGGCCGACGACCGCTACATACGCGACTCGATCTTGCTGCCCAAGTCGCAGGTGGTCGCTGGGTACGAACCGCTAATGCCGTCGTTCAAAGACAACATCTCTGAGGAAGACCTCCTCAAGATCATCGAATACATCAAGTCGATCGGGGCGAAGGGGGCGAACGAATGAACTCGGCTCGCAGCGGCGACGGCAACGGCGCGGCCACAGCCAACGGTAAGCCGCGCGTGGACTACCTGAACGTCGCACACACGGTCAAGTCTTGGCTGCTCACGGGCGACCATAAGCGGATCGCCATGCTTTATCTGGTGTCGATCACCGTCTTCTTCATCATCGGCGGCGCCGCGGCCGGCGTGATTCGGGCCGAGTTGCTCACCCCTCGCGGTGATGTGCTCGACCCCGACCACTACAACCGGATGTTCACCGCCCACGGCGTGGTGATGATCTTCTTCTTCTTGATCCCGTCGATACCCGCGGTGCTGGGTAACTTCTTGCTTCCCATCATGATCGGCGCTCGTGACTTGGCATTCCCCAAGATCAACCTCATTAGTTGGTATATCTACATCATTGGCGGGGTGATGGCCCTGGGCATCGTGCTCTTCGGCGGGGTCGACACGGGTTGGACCTTCTACACACCGTACAGCACGATGTTCTCAAACACCCTCATCGTGCCCGCGGCGCTCATGGTGTTCATCACCGGTTTCTCGTCGATCCTGACCGGCCTCAACTTCATCGTCACGATTCACCGCATGCGGG
>CALLYK010000183.1 GCA_937858365.1 uncultured Isosphaeraceae bacterium
GGCCTTCGGTGCGGTTCACCGTCTTGGTCGTCACCGCCAGTCCGGCCTCCTTCAGCACCAGACCGGCGAGCGAGCGGACGTTCTCGTCATACTGATACGACGGGCCGATCATCACCCAAGGCCGCGCCGTCCGATTGAGCTGCTTGAGGGCCTGCTTGACCTCGGGGTCTTTCATGAGGGGCCCGTAGGTCGCTTTGAGGTTGGCGAACGACGCTTCGTAGGCGGTGCGTTTAGTTTGGTAATCGGCCTCCAGCGAGCGGAGTTCGGCCGCCTGGTCCGTGAGCCTCTGACGCGCGATGGCCCCTGCGTTGTTGAGGCGGTTGATCTCGTCCTGGAGTTCCACGAGCTGATTGTCGACCCGGTCGATGTCCGCGCGATACTGGGCCTGAAACTGGGCCCGCGCGTTCGGGTCCACGTTGGGGGCGTTGAAGGAATACTGGTTGGCGATCTGTTGCTTCCGGGAGATCAGCTCGGTCCGCTGTTGCTGGGCGGTCCTCAGTCCCGCGCTCGAAGCATTGAGCGTGTCTTGGGCCTGCGCCATCGTTTGGCGAAGCGTCTGCGCGCGGACCTCCAGGCCCTTCAGGGCCGCTTCCTCCTGCTTGTTCTTGTCGAGGACCTGAAGCTCGTTCTCGACGAGGTAGAGGTTGCCCGACCGCTTGAGACCGCGAGCCTTCATCACCGCGTCGCCGTCGATGTCCTGACGCGCTTCGGCGGTCCGAGGCGCCGGCGGGACCAGCCAAGTGCCGAACAAGAACGCCGGCACAACGAGCCTGGAAACGAGTGACCATCCAACACGGCTCGATCGCGGCTTCATGGGACCGACCTCCTACTGGCGCGACAGGTCAAGGGCTCGATGGGGCCGCCGGAAGGGCCCGGGCCACGATCGGCCGAGCCATGATATGCGGTCGGAAGGACCAAGGCATAGGCCCCCGCGGGGACACGCTTGCACTTCCTCGCCGCTTCGGTCATTCTGGACGTCGTCCCGCGCATTTTTGGCGTTGATGGGAGACGTCCGTCATGTCTGAATCGACCGATGCCGATGTGTTTGATCTGTTCATCAGCTACGCCCACAAGGACAACGAAAAGGACCACGCCGGCAAGGTCACGGCGCTGGTCCAGGCCATTCGCGAGGATTACGCGAAGGTCTCCGCCACCCCTCTGCGCGTCTTCTTCGACCTGAACGACATCCGGTCGATGGATGACTGGGAGCTACGCATCCTCAAGGGCCTGCGCGAATCGAAGATGATGGTGGCGGTGCTCTCGCCGATGTATTTCGACAGCGCCTATTGCCGCAAGGAATGGGAACATTACGTCGAGACCGAACTGGCCCAGGCCCTCCCCGGCGAGGGGATCGCGCCCATCTACGTGATGACCCACCCCGATTACGATTCGGGCGCAGTGGGACGCTCGTTACGCGCCTGGGTCCACGACTTGAAGCGTCGTCAATATGTCGATTGGAAAGACTACTGGCCCGAAGGGGCCCGCGCCCTCGAAAAGGAGGATGCCCGCCGTCGCCTGGACGCCCTTCCCGGCCAGATCGCCGAGCGCTTGAAACACAAGACCGTCCGCGATGCGTCGCCCCACTGGGTCCCCTTGCCGAGCGTCCATTTCGTGGGTCGTCGCGACGAGTTGCACGCCTTGCGCGAACAGTTGGTGCGCGGCCAGATCGGCGCGATCACGGCCCTTCACGGCATCCCCGGCATCGGCAAAAGTATGCTGGCTTTCGCCTATGCCTGGGGTTACGGCCATGAATATCCGGGAGGCCGCTTCTTGATCGAGGCCGAGACCCTCACCGACCTCGCCTCGGGCGTGATCGGCCTGGCGGAGAAGAAGGGGGTCGCGCTCAGCGACGGCGAACGCGCCTCGCCTGAACTCGCCTTGAACAAGGTCCGCGCCGCGTTTGATTCGGGACCGGCCGCGTTGATCGTCTTGGACAACCTGGAAAACACCGACTTGCTGTCGGCCCAATCGGTCGCGCGTTCGTTACCGCGCGGCGATCATATTCACGTCTTGGTGACGACCCGAGCGGAACCGGCGAACCTGCCGCGCGTGGCTTGCCTGGCGCTCGAGACGTTGGCCGCCGAAGACGCCCTGGCGCTTTTGCGCGGTTATCGGCCCATCCCGGACGACGAGTGGAAGGCCGCGCTCGAGGTGGTGAAACGGGTGGCGGGCCACGCGCTGGCGGTCGAGACCGTGGCCGTTTACATGCGAGAACATGACGATGTGACCTGGCGCGAGTTCGCCGGCGAGCTGGCCCGCGACGGCGTGCAGTTCCTGGAACGCGAGGTGGCCCCCGAGGCCCGGGGCCGACTCGAATGGCACGATGAGTCGAACCTGGCCCGCCTGATGAGGCCGACCCTGGACGGGCTGTCGGCCGAGGAGGCGCAAGCGCTGGCCTACGCGGCGGTCCTGCCGCCCGACGCGGTGCCGCTCCCCTGGCTGAGGGAATGGCTGCGCCGAGACTTCCCCGGGTCTGGAAGCGGCGGGATCGGCGATCCTTTCGCGGCCGTCTTCCGCCGCCTGCACCGACTCCGGTTGCTGGTGCCTTTGCGTAGTCGCCAGGAGAAGACGGCGGAGGAAGGCGAGGCCCCGGCGAACCTCGCGCGCACGCACCGCCTGGTGCAAGACATCGTCCGGTCGAGGCTGGGAGAGCATGAAGCGAAGGGCCTGGCCGAAAAGGTCCACAACCACGCCGTGACCCGGGCGAACTGGCTGAAGGCCCACACGGGGCAAATGGGGGTCGCGTGGGAACTGGGCCCGCTGCGCGATCTTTGTGTCCGACTGCTCGATCAGGGAGACCGACGGGGCTACCTGATTCTCAATGGCATCGCGACTGGGATGACCCATCAGGGTGGCTGGGTCGAAGTGGAAGGACTCTGGAGGAGGACCGAGGACTTGTTCCAGCGCCTCCACACTGCCAACCCGGACAACGCCGACTACGCCCGGGACCTGTCGATCAGCTACGAGCGTCTGGGCGACCTGGCCCGTTCGACGGGGGACGGCGTGTCGGCGCGGCGGTATTACGAGGACGGTCTGCGGATTCGTCAGCGTCTGGCGGAGGGAGCGCCCGAGAGCGCCGACTACGCCCGGGACGTCTGGGTCAGTTGCTGGCGCATGGCCCAAATGGCCGAAGACGACGGGGACGCGGCCGGTGCGCTTGGTTGGTGGCGACAGGCTTATGAGGTCCTGGCGGGCTTGAAGCGGCGCGGGGCGAACATCTCGCCTGAGGACGAGGGCTTTCTACGTTTCCTCGAAACGAAGGTGGGGAAAAGCTAGGTCCCGCGTGGCCGGTCCGCGTGCATGGTTCGCGAGGATCAAACAGTCCCTTCGGGCTGCTTGGGCCGGGGAAACGTGCGGCGCCCGTGAGAGCGTTTCACGATGGAGTCGAATACGGCCCGTCCAGGCCGATCCGGCCTTTCAAGCTCGAGGCCCCGCCGTCAACGGCGGGTCGAATACCGCTAAGCGGGCAAGGCCCGTCAACGGGCCTGGAGCCACGTTCTTCAGCGGGTCCACCCGGCTTCCCCGCGCAGCGGTCGTCGAACCGTCCTTCAGGGCGCGGGCGCGACTTCAGGTTCTTCAGGTTCGCTTCACCACCGTGTTGACGAGCTCGCCGATCCCTTCCACCGCGATCCGAACGAGGTCGTCCGCTTGGAGCGAGAAGTCGTCGGGCGGGACGATCCCCGTTCCTGTCAGCAGCACGACGCCCGATGGGAAGACGTTCTCTCGACCCAGCCAGGCGATCAATGACGCGAAGTCGCGGGCCATGCGGGCCGTGCTGGTTTCCCCTTGGAAGACCTTTCGGCCGCCCCGCTCGATTTGGAGCGTGATCGGCCAGGCTCGCGAGGCGTTCTCGGCCGTCGCCAACTCCACCACCGGACCCAAGGCGCAGCAGGCGTCGTACATCTTGGCCTGCGGCAGATAGAGCGGGTTCCGACCTTCGATGTCGCGGGCGCTCATGTCGTTGCCGATCGTGTAACCCACCAGGCGGAGCGATGGGTCGAGCACCAGACCCAATTCGGGCTCGGGGACGGACCATTTGCTGTCGGCCCGGACCCGCACGGCGGGGCCTGTGGCCACCACGCGATTCGGCGTCGCCTTGAAAAAAAGTTCCGGGCGATCGGCCTTGTACACGTCGTCGTAGAACGTGGCCGCTCGTTCCGACTCCTCTTCCCTCGCCACCTTGGAGCGCTCGTAGGTCACGCCGGCCCCCCAAACTTCTTGATCGTCAATCGGGGCCAAAAGCGTCACGTCCGCCAAGGCGAATGTCGGTCCCTGGGCGCTTTGGGTCGCCAGGGCGATTGGGTCCGGCGCGTGGAGCAGGTCGCTGAGCTTGCTCAGGCCCACCAGGGTGACGACGTCGCGGCCTTGGACGAGGCCCGCGCGCGGGTTTGGGTCGGTCGGGGCCAAGAAACGGGCAACCTGCATGGTCGAGTTTTCCCGAAGATGGTAGAAGCACGCGGCGGGACGCCCCTCACGGCATAACCGTTCGGGTCGCCCGCAGTCAATGCGATGTCGCCTCCCGACCGAACGGACTCAAGGGCGGGCGAGCGCATGCCGATGCCGATGGTGGTCCTGCTGGTCCGCGAAACCAAGGGGCCTCGGGTCGTCAACGGTCCCAGGCCGTAGGGAGGATGAGGCATGAGGGACGCCAATCTGGTCGCCGAAATCACGGGGATCGTCCGCACGATCGGCCGAGTCGCCCCCCATGTGGACATCGAACCCGACCACCTCCTCGACGAAGACCTGGGACTCGACTCCTTGGCCCTGGTCGAGGTCATCATCCACCTGGAAGACGCCTATCAAATGACCATCGACGACGCCGACGCCGGCAAATTGCGCCGGGTCCGCGACATCGTCGATTACGTCGCCGCGCAGCAGCGCTCGGCCGCGGCCTGAGCCTCGTCTCGTCGAGGACGTCGGGACGAACCAAGGAACGGACCCGAATTCGCACCCGGGAACAGGGCGGGAGGCCCTCATGGATCGTCAGTTTCAAGCCACTCGCAAGCGCCTCCTGAAGGTGGTCTTGCCTCCGCTGAAGTGTCTGTCCGCGCGCCGGTCGTCGGCGCTCGTGGCCCGCTTCGGGACGATGGAATACGCCCTGAACCCGGGGCTCCGCGAGCGCTACCACCACGTGATCGAGAGGGCCGCCCACCACTTCCAATGCCGTTGGGACATACCCGGCATCGCGCGCGACCTGGCGCGGAACTCGGCGCGCTGGCTGACGCGCGACCTGCTGTTGGAAGGCTGTTCCGACGAGCATCTGAACGAACTCTTCGACGTGGAAGGGCGCCATCACCTGAACCGGGCGCTAGGACATGGCAAGGGCGTCGTGCTGCTCTTCAGCCACTTCGGCGCCCATATTCATCCGACGCACTGGCTGATGCGTCAGGGCCTTACGGTGCGTTGGTTCAGCGAGCGGCCCAAGATGCTCTCGCGCTACATCCAACAAGACTTCGCGACCGACGGTCCAACCGGTCAAGACAAGATGTTCATCTCGCGCCGGGCGAACGCGGCGGCGGCGGCCACGGCGATCTTGCGGGCCCGTCGGGCCCTGGGCGCGGGCATGATCGTGAAGGCCGCGGGCGACGTCCGCTGGACCGGTCCACGCACCACCCCCGGGACCTTCATGGGTCGGACCTACACATTCACGACCCCCTGGGTCAGTCTCGCCGCTCTTTCCGGGGCGCCCGTCGTCCCGGTCTTCTGCCTGATGCGTCATGACGGCACCTTCCAGATCACGTTCAGCGAGCCCTACGAAGTCCCGCCCACCGCGCGCGATCAAGACGAGGCGGCCCCCTGGCTTCAGAGTCACTTGAACCACCTCGAAAGCTGGCTCAGGCGCCATCCCGACAACAGCAACGAGTATTTCTTCTGGTACGAGTCGAACGAGGCCCTGGTGGAAGCGCCTCGCCTCGCGGGGGCCGAGGCCGCGTGAACACAAGCCCCGGCGAAAGGCGTCCTTTGAGGGCCCGCTTGAGACGAGCGTTCGGGGCCGTTTGGCCCTGGCTCGCCTTCCTCTCCAGCGTGGGCGTCGCGGTTTGGTATTTGGTCTACTTCCCGACCGAAATCGACCCCGAATTCCCGACCGTCGAGCGGCCGACGTTCAGTCCCTGGCCGCCCCCCGCTTATCGGATCGCCGAACCGGGTGACACGCTCGACCACGTCGCGCTCTATCTCTCGGCCTGGGGCGCCGGCATCGCGGGGATGTCCTGGTTCGCGGCCCATCGTCGGGGCGGTGGTCCGCGACTCTGGCCGACCGCGCTGGCCTTGTCGCTGGCATCGGCCTGGTACGCGGCCGCGCCCGGCCCCACGTTCGACGGCTGGCACGGCCTCGGTTGGCGATCGGTCCTCAACCCAGCGCTGCCGATCGTCCCCAAAGCGACGCTGCTGCTCGCCGGCCTCGCCTTGACGGCGCTGGGTTGGTGGGCGGTCCGACGCGAATGGCGGTCGCTCGGCGAGCGTCTCCAAACGGCGCGGATTCAAGGGGCCCTGCCCTTCTTGATCTTGGCGACGGTCCTCGTTCCACTTCGTCAAGCGGACTTGTCCGGCTTCGGCCCGATCGGTTTCTGGCCGCGATGGGCCCATGTACTGGGATTGCTCGCGTTCGACCTGGCCCTTTGGAAACTGCGTCCCGACGTGCGTTGGCGGGGCCGCGACCTCGTGGTTCGTCTTAGCGCCATCTCTTGTATGTTGGGCCTGATCTGGGCGGGGCTTTGGGTCTCCTGGTATCACCGGCCGATCGAACGGTTCAAGGCGATCATCCCGGGGCGGCTCTACATCAGCGCGATGCCTTCCCCCGATGGGCTGGCGATCGCCCACGAGCGGCACCACTTCAAGACGATCGTGAACCTCTTCCCCGAAGACCTGGACGAACACCCCGACTTCGCCGCCGAACGCCGGTTCGCCGAGGAGCACGGCATTCAATACGCGCTGAACGACAACGACGCCGAACGCGCCGACGCCTTCCTGGACCACACGCTGTCCCTGGCGCGCGATCCCGAGGCGTGGCCCGTCCTGGTGCATTGTCACGCCTGCATGGACCGGACCCCCGCCTGGTTGGGGATTTACCGGTTCGTCGTCCAGGACTGGCCGCTGCTCGACGCCCTGCGCGAGATTGAGCAACATCGGGGCTTGCGTCCCAAGGCGTCCGTCTTCTTGCTTTACAACTGGAACCTACCGAGATTGGCCCCGGTGCGCCACGCCCAGGACCCGACCGCCCCCGTGATCGACGAATGCTCACAACATCAGCGTCTGGCGCCGGCCGCTTACATGCGGATCGCGGGCGACGTGAGGAAGCGATAGGTCCAGTCCAGGTGTCCTGACGATGAAGAAGCGGTCTCACGTTTCCACCTAGAGCGGTTTCCGATTGGGTCGGCCACGATTCATGGGGCCTGAGGAACGATGAGTCCCAGGGGGGGTACTCAGTCCCTTCGGGGCTGCGGAAGAAGCATGACAATCGCTTGTCCCCAGGTCAACGTCGGAGGAGGCCAACCCAATCGTGGACCGCGCTAGGGTTACTTGGCTTCGCGGACCGCGGACCGGCCGACCTTGACGCCTTTCGGCGGTCCAGTAGAGTGGAAAGCGTGTGCCTCCGGTCCTTCCGCGCCCCTCGGAGTGTGGTCCGTCCTCATGCCCGCCAAGATCGCGCTGTCATCCTCGTCTCGCCGCACTTCGGAACCCTTGATTTCCGACCTGATGCAGCGCGCCCTGGCCACCCCCAACCTGATTTCGTTGGCCGCCGGTTTCGTCGACCAAGCGAGCTTGCCGGTCGGCGCCGTCCTTCAGGCCGCCTCGGCGATGTTCGGCGACCCCGTCGAAGGCCGACGAAGCCTCCAATATGGCACGACCCGAGGCGATTTCCTCCTCCGCAGGCGGGTCGTTTCCTTACTCGAACAGGAAGAAGTGGCCCAGCCCGGGTCCTTTCAAGACATCGTCCCCAGGACGATCATCACCACCGGCTCCCAGCAGTTCCTCTACCTCATCTCGGAGGTCCTCTTGGACCCGGGCGACATCGTCTTGGTCGAGGCCCCCACTTATTTCGTCTTCCTGGGCATCCTGGAATCGCGGGGAGCACGCGCGATCGGCGTCGAGACGGATGAAGGAGGCCTGCGACTCGATGCCCTCGAGCGGACCCTCGAAGAAATCGACGCCCGGGGCGAGCTCCATCGTGTCAAGTTCCTTTACACGATCCCCGAACACTCTAACCCCACTGGCCTGAGCCTCGCACCGGAACGACGCGGGCCATTGGTTGCCCTGTTGCGGTCCTGGTCGAAGCGGCAGCGGATCTTCATTGTTGAAGACGCCGCTTATCGAGGCCTCGGCTTCGATGGCGTCGAGCCGCCAAGTTTGTGGAGTCACGACCCAGGCGGCGAGACGGTCATCCTGGCCCGGACCTTCAGCAAGACCTTCAGCCCCGGGTTGAAGACGGGGTTCGGGGTCGTCCCCCAGGCACTTCTCGCGCCGATCTTGGACCTGAAAGGGAACCACGATTTCGGGACGACCCACTTCGCCCAGCAATTGGTCGAGCGAGTGCTGGCTGACGGGGCCTATTTCCCTCATCTTCACCATTTGCGACAAGTCTATCGACGGAAGCGAGACGTGGTCCTCAACGCCCTGGATGAGCACCTGGGGGACCACGAAGGGGTCTCCTGGACCCATCCGCAGGGCGGCATCTACGTCTGGCTCACCTTGCCTGAAGGGTTCGACACCGGGCGTGACGGCCCCTGGTTCCCCCGTTGTCTCCAACACGGCGTGCTTTACGTCCCTGGCGCTTTCGCCCATCCCGCCGAGCCAAGTCGGGCCGCCAACACGGTCCGACTTTGTTATGGCGTGCCTGGCGAGGCGGAGTTGTCGGAAGGGGTCCGCCGCTTGGCGGCCGCGTTGACCGAGTGCCTGGACCCCGTCGCTTAACGGACCGGAAGGACCGGTCCGGACGGGTACCCGGAAGCATGGATGCTGAGGGAGGGCGGCGGTGCTCGCGCTTCTGCTCCGACGCTACGCCACAGGGCTCTTGCCACGCTACGTCATGGGCCAGGTGCTCAAGGCGTTCGTCATGGCCTTGATCACCATGACGGCCGTCTTCGTCCTCGTCATGGTCTTCTCCGAGGCGACCAAGCTCGGCCTCACCCCGCAAGACATCTCCAAACTCGTCCCCTACCTCATCCCCAGCACCCTGCCCTTCACGATCCCGGTCTCGCTCCTCTTCGCCGTCTCCGTCGTCTACGGACGACTCGCCGGCGATAACGAGATCGTCGCCGTGAAGGCCGCCGGTCAAAGTGTGCTCAGTGTGCTCTGTCCCACCCTCTTCCTGGCCGCGCTCATGAGCCTGGGACTCTTCGCCCTCAACTCCGAGGCCATCCCGCGCTGCAACCGCGCGATCAAGGACATGCTCTACCGCAACTTCGAGGACTTCTTCTTCAAGAAACTGCGAAAGAGCAAGGAATTCAACGACACCCGATTTCCCTACATCATCAACGTGACCGACGTCGAGGGGAACGTCCTGATCGGGCCGGTGATCCAACACCGGGTCAAAGACCTGGAAGGCCCGATCTGGATTGACTCCGCCGCGTCCGCCGAGCGGGCCGAGGTCCACTTCGACCTCAAGAAAGGGGTCGTCCAACTCACCGTGGACAAGGCCCAATTCAGCACCAGCGGCGAGACCCCGCAACTCGGGTTCATCAACGAGCATACCCTCGAGTTGCCCATCCCCAACGACGCCAAGGAGGAACCGAAGGTCCAGGAACTCACCACCCTGGAACTCGACGCTCGCCTCGCCGATCGACAGCGAAAGGCCCGCTCGGAACGGCCCATCCAGGCGGGCAAAGCGGGACTACTCATCGCGTCGGGCCAGTTGGGTCTCGTCGAGTGGCCCAAGGTCCGCGAGACCATCGCCAACCAGAAGAGTTGGGAGAACGACGCCTACGGCGCCGAGACCGAGAAGCACTTTCGGGTCTCGCTGGGTCTCTCCGCCTTTTGTTTCGCCCTTCTGGGCGCGCCGGTGGGCATCCTCTTCGCCAAACGCGACTTTCTGAGTGCGTTCATCACGAGTTTCCTGCCGATCATCTTGATCTACTATCCCCTCACGTTGTTGGGCATGAACCTGGGGAAGGAGGGGACCTTCAGTCCAGTCGCCACGATGGCGGCCGGCAATATGGCCCTCGCCCTCCTCGCCGGACTCTTCGCCTTGCCGCCCGTGCTGAAACACTGACCCCTGGCCGGGCCTTCCACGGAGGGAAGACGCCATGCGGATCCTCGACAAACAACGCTACTGGGCCTTCCTCAAGGCGTACGTTATCTGTTTCGTCTCCTTCGTCGGCCTTTACGTCGTCATCGACGCCTTCACCAACTTCGACGAGTTCCTCAACATCACACGTGAGACCTCTCGCCTTTTCACGATCATCGGCCGATTCTACGCCGTCCGCTCGACCGCCATTTACGACCGGCTCTGCGGCGTGATCAGCATGATGGCGGCCGTCTTCACGGTCATGTGGATGCAGCGCGACAACGAGCTCATCGCGATGCTGGCCGCCGGCATCAGTTCGCAACGGGTGATTCGCCCGGTCATCATCTCGGCCATCCTCGTCAATGTCGTGGCGATTGCCAACCAGGAACTCGTCATCCCCAAGTTCGCCGAAGAGCTTCAAAAGCCCCACGGTGACGACGGTGAATCCGACGTCATCATGCTGGCCTCGCGCCGGGACGTGAACGACATCGTTGTGTTGGGCCTGAAGGCCGAACGCAAGAACAAGGTCATTCAGCGATTCTCAGCCACGCTGGCGGGCCCGAGACAGTTCCAACTCGAAGCGGAGAAGGCCCGCTACGTCGCCGAGGACGACCCCACTTCCCCGCTCAAGGGGGGCTGGGTGCTCCGAAACGTCCGCCTCTCCGACCTCGCCGGCGAGATCGACCCACGCATCCTGATCGCGCTCGACGAGGCGACACTCGCCAAGTTGCCACTCACGAACCCAGGAGGCGCGGAACCCGCCGGCGCGGCCTACTTCTTCCGCACAAACGTCTCCTTCGACACCATCATCCGCCGCCGGGAGTGGTACGTTTACGGCTCGACCTGGGACCTCTTCGCCGCCATGGACGACCCGGTGAACGGCCCGGAACGTAGCGAGATCGCCACGTTCCTGCATACCCGCCTCATTCGCCCCTTCCTCAGCATGTCCCTGCTCTGCGTGACTCTCCCCCTCGTGCTCGCCGGTGTCGCCCGCAACACGTTCGGCAACCTTGGCAAGTCGATCCTCACATCGGCAAGCTATTATATCGGTATATTTTTGTCGCAATATCTGGCCTCTCACGGCGTCATGCCGATCACGCTGGGGGCGTGGGCCCCCTTGATCGTCTTCGCCACGTTCGCCGTGGCACGCTGGGACTCCATCCGCACCTGACCCGGAGAAGACACCACATGGCGACAAGCATGGACGCTCCGAGGCTGGGTGATCGCGGGTGGGATTGGCGCCCCTGGGCGGTCGTCTTAGTGGTCTTCGGCGTCCATTTCGTTCGACTCGGGGCGCTGCCTCTCCGTGGTGAAGAAACGCGCTGGGCGACCGTCGCCATCGAGATGCTCCGTTCGGGCGATTGGGTCGTGCCTACACAGCAAGGGCAGCCCTTCCTGAGCCGACCGCCCTTGGGCAGTTGGCTCATCGCGGCTTCGGGCCTGGTCTGGGGTGATTTCTCCACAGTGGCCGTGCGCCTGCCGACCGCCCTGTCCACCTTGATGACCTGCCTGGGCCTATACCACTACACGGTCGGGGTCTCAGGCCGGCGTCGGGCCGGGCTGGCGGCCGGTATTGGTTACGCCACGATGGGCCATGTCTTGCAACTGGGCCAACTCGCCGAGTCCGACGCCGTCTTCACGCTCTTTCTCGCGGGTTCCTTGCTCACCTGGCACCTCGCCTACACGAAGGGACGGACCTGGCAAGCCTGGTCGGGCGGTTACGCCTTGGCGGCCCTTGCCGCATTGACGAAAGGGCCTCAAGGACCGACCTACTTCGTCCTGCCGGTTGTCGTCTTCCTCGTCTCGCGGCGCGATTGGCGAAGACTCTTCTCATGGGCCCATGCTGCCGGGGTCGTCCTCTTCTTGACGATCTTGCTCGCATGGGAGGTCCCGTTCGTTTCCCGTCTTGGATTCGCCGGCCTGCGTGAGATCTGGTCGGGCGACACCCTCTTACGCTTCCAAGGCGTGACGCCCCTAAGCTGGCTGGCCAGCATCGTCGGCTTCCCTTTTGTCTTGCTCGCGTGTACGGCCCCCTGGTCACTCGTTCTGGGCACGTACGCTCGGCGCGACCTTCGCGAGGCCCTGGGCCCGGCTCGCCCCGCGGCGCTCTTCCTGGCGACTTGCATCGCGCTGACGCTCCCGTCGTGCTGGTTCATCCCCAACACGCGCGGCCGCTATTTCCTACCGATGTATCCGTTGATGGCCGTGCTGGCTGGACTGGCGATCGACCGCCTGCTGGCCTCGGACCTCCACTCGACCCTCCGAACGCGATGGTCTCGGTTCGCGACGACCTGTGCGGCCGCCTCGTTGCTCGGAATGACCATCGTGGCCCTCTCCGGCTTCTTGCCGTTCCAGGTCTTTCGTCAACTCGTCCAGCCGATCGGTCCCCTGCTCGTGTACGCTCTGATGACAACGCTTCTGGCGGTCGTCGTCCTGGCCTCGACCGGGTCGCGACCGCGGGTTTCCGGGAGCGTGGCGCTCCTGGCGATCGCCGGCCTGGTCGGCTTGACCTTCACCGGCGTCGGCACGAACGTGAACGCGTCCGCGAGCGAAGATACGCGCGCCGCCGTGGCCGCTCTGAAGGAGCGCCTCCCGGGCGACGTTCGACTCATCGGTTTCGGCGAGGTCCATCATGTCTTCGCCTATCACTACGGAACACCCATCGAAAGCCGCAGTCTCCAGCAATTCAGCCGGAACGACGACGTGGATTACTTCTGCCTCTACGTGACCGAGACATTCGACCCGCGACCGAAAGTCCCCTTCGCGTGGGAACAGGTCGCGCGGATCTCATGCGAGCGCTACCGGCGCGATCCCTCCCGCTTCGACATGGTCATCGGGCGCAAGGTCCCCGTCGATCAAGCGGTCCAACGCGAAGGCGTCTCCCAGCGCCGATGATCGTCCTCACGGCCCGAGAAGTCTTCTGACATTGCCCAGTCGCCTCTTTTTCGCCAATCGCTATTTTTTGCCAAATCGCTCAACTCGCTTCCGCCCGCTGCCGATAGAGAAGAACGGACTCAAAGGCGCTGGTCTCCGGACCTTTGATGTCCAGCCACAGCGACTTGATGAACACCTGGACACCTGGCCGCCGCGTCGGTGGTGACGCATCCATGGCGATGGATGTGGACGCTTTGGCGTGGTCGCGGGAGGAAGGCGGATTTCGTGGGCCACTCCCTCTTCATGCTCATCTCGTTGATCGGGCTGACCCATGCCTTTCGTTGCTTGGCGCGTTGGGCGGGGCCGCGCTGGGGAGGTCTGGTGCTGGGCTTGCCTTGCATGTCGGCCCTCGCCTTGGCGGGGACCGGTGTGGAACGAGGTCTGGACGACGCGCTCGGGATGGCCGAGACGGGCCTCTTGGGGTTGGCGGCGTCGGTCATGTTCCCGGTCGCGTACATGAAAGCGGTCCGTCGGGGTTGGGGGACCATTGGCGCGACCCTTGCGGGATTGCTCGGCTACTCCCTCGTCGCCTTGGTTTGCGCGACGAGCGGCTTGGTGAGACTCGGCGTCGGTTCTTTGTTGCCCTTGGCCCTCGCGGCGGTCTTGTTGGCCTGGCATTGGGTCACTCCCATTCGAGGGCGAATCCGATCGCGGGCCGAACGAGAAGGCGAGGCCCGGAGATCACGGATGAACATCGTTTACTTGCGGACCCTGGTCCCCGTGCTTTGCATGGGGACGGTCATGCTCATCCGAGAATTCGCTGGGGCGCGTTGGGCGGGGATGCTCGCGCCCTTTCCAGGACTGACTCTGACGATGCTGGTCCTCACGCACGTGGAGGCTGGACCCGCGGCCGTCTGTCGGATGGCACGCACTCTGCCCCCGAGCAATCTGAGCATGGTGGCCTTCTTCGGGGCCTGTCGCTTGGTCGGACCCGGCCACGGCCTCTTCTCGGCCCTTCTTCTGGGATATTCGGCCTCGTTGATGACCTTGTTCCTGGTCGAGCGCCTGACCCGTCGGCCCGGGGAGGGTCTCGTTCGTCTGATCACGGAACGATCCAAGGCGATGGACCATCATCCCTGGGTGCGCATGGCACCAATCAGGTTCGCGCCTTGTTTCGAGGTCCTGTAGGCGCGCGGGCCCCTCACCGCGCGACCTGCTCCCAGATCATCCGGCCGACCTCCACGTAAGCGTTTCCCAAACTATCGGCCCGGAAGAGTTCGACGGGCTGATCGGGATTGCCGATGAACGGTCGCAAGACCCAGGCCATTTCCGTCCCGACGAAGACGTAGAGCCCCAGCCAGAGTCGCAGAAGGCCCCTGTGCTTGCGGTCGCGCGCGATCAGCCGCGCGTAAGCCCGTTGCAGGACCACTTGGGCCCCGCCGCTGGCCGTAGCGAAGATCAGGCCGTTGAAGAGGATCGCCTGACGGTAATCCCCCGACGATGCGTACCAAAGTAGGGTGACCGGGGCCAGGGACAGCAAGACGATCGCCAGGCCCGCCTGCGAGGCCGCGAGTGCCCGTAAGACCTCACGGAAATCGTCGCGCAACCCCACCAGCGTGTTCACCACGAAGAAGCTGGGCAGACTCAAAAGGGCCGTCACGACGAGCAAGAGCGGCACCTTCAAGGCCGAACCCAGCACCTGGAAGGCCCGCTCCCCCGTCAGACCGCCGAAGGTCCCCATCATGGCGCCGTAGGCCGTCGCGCAGAACACCGCCAGCGCGACGAGCGGTGCCAGGGCCCCCGGCCGTGTCGTCCAGAGTTCGCCGCGCAGGACCTCTTCGGCCCTCAAGAGCCAGGCACGCACGATCACCCCCTCAACCGAAGAGGTTCAAGAGGGAGTGCCAAACGGCCTCGAAGAAGTTCGACTGCCGGGGTCGGAACCAGGTGAACGGCTGGTTCGGGTCCCCCACGAACGGACGCAGCACCCAGGCCATCTGCGCGCCCACGACCCCGAACAGAAAGACCCAGCAGCGAAAGATGAGTCGGACAGGCCGCGTCATCACCTGCCCCTTCACGGGTTCGATCGCGCTCGGGGCCGGCCTTCCCGCCGCCGACTCGTCGATCGGCTCAACCTCCACCGGCCCGCCCGTGTGAAGCTCGGCCATGCTCAAGCGCTGCAGGGTGTTGAGCAGGAAACGCAACCCAAGGCCGCCCGATACTGCACAAACGACCACATTAAGAAGCAGGACGAACCGGTAACTCGTGGTCATCACCGAAAAGAAGGCGACGATCGGTCCCAACGAGGCCAGCACCGCCACCATCACCGCGATCGCGGCCACGACGAGCCGCAACAAGGCGATCGGCCCCAGACGTGAACCTACCAGCGCGTTCGACACGTACAAGGACGGAAACGTGACGACCAGTGTCAAATAAAAGAGCGCAGGCACCTTCACAGCCGACGCCACGAGCTGAGTCCCACTCGGGCCCCCCTCCCGGAAGAGGGCGTAAGACCCCATGCAAACCCCATAGACGGCCGCCAAGACGATCGAGACGAACAGCAGACCCGGAACGGAAACCTCGATCGTCCCCCGGCGCAGGGCGTCGGGCCGTGTCGCCTCGCCTCGCAAGAGCCGATCCAGGTCGGCAAACCAACGGATCATGTCCGCCTCGCTCGTCAGGGGCCTCGTCGTCTTTTACTCTGCGTCACAAAGTAAACGAGGTCCAGGCGCGTGTCAATGGATCACGCGGAGGATCGGGCCCAAGAGTGTGCGAAGCAGTTCGAAGAGTTCGTAGGAGATCGCGACCAGGACACCCAGCAAGGGCAGGACGAAGGTCCCCAAGCTTCGGAGTGAAGCGGAGTCCCACGAAACGCGGCCCGGTGTGGTCCCTTCGATCCGGCTGATGACGGGGTCGCTGGAAAGGCCGAAAGCGATCCGGGTGACGATGAACGCGAGCCCGGCGATGGTGATGCCGATGATGCCCATGACGCGAGGTTGTTCGGGGAACGGATACGACGTGATGCTGAAGAGCAGGGCCAAACCCATGAAGACGTACGAAATGACAAGGACCCAAGTCCGGGCCAGGGCGAACGCCACCCAACGCGCCGCTTCCAAAGTGAGGAGGATCTCGATGTGGCCGATGACCTTGTCCTCGATCGTGAGGTCGGGCGTTTTCTCCTCGGTCTCCGAGGACTTCTTGGACTTCTCCTCGGTCACGATGGGGACCTTGAGGCGATAGAGAGCCAAGTCCTCGGCGAACTTGCGGATCGTGTCTACCTCGTTGTGGGGACCGGTAGGGCGCGCGGTCGGGTCGCCGCACCGAGACATCAGGTATTGCAGGTGGTCGAGCACCGTGTTGCGCCCATCGCCTTGGAGGAAGTCGGTCTTGAAGGTCGAAGCGGCCCTGTGGTTCCGTTTCCAACCCGTGAGGAGATCGTACGCAACCGTCGCCTGGCGACGGATCGCGAGGCGGTAGTCCGACTCGGTGTTATCCAGATGGGTACGCCACACGATGAGTCTTCGGGGCACTTTGAGGAAAGCGTCGCCGAGGAGTTGCTCGAACCCGTGGAGCGTGGCCCGGAGGTCGCGCCAGATCGACGTGAGCCAGGCGAAGCCGGCCGCGAAGAGCACGAGGCCAAGGCAGAGGGCCGGGCGGAAGACCCAGTCGAAGAAGAGGCCCTCGTCGGAGTAGCCGGGGGGCCTCACGATAAATGTCTCCACGCACACGATCACGAGCAAGCCACCCGCCAGGACCCAGGCCATCAACCAACGCCATTCCGCGTAGGAATACACACTGTCGCGGTACGAATACACACTGTCGCGAAGGACCTTCCACGGATCGCGGAACCAGTCGTCCAGGCGCGTCCCATGGTAGCCGATCGACTGGAGGGTCTCGGCCATCGCGGCTGGGTCCAGGGCCCCGAGGACGCCGCCGCTCAGGGAATATTGCTCGGTGATCTTGAGTACCTTGCCGCGCGCGTAGGCCCAGGCCCCTAGCGCGCTCATCAGGAATAGGGTAGAAACGTAGGCCGAAACCCCACCCGTGAGCGCGCAGGAGCGGTCCAGAGACAGGAGCCGATTCGGGTCGGCCAACAGGCTGCGTTGGGCGATGAAGGTCGCGAGCGATCCGGACGAGACCACCAGCAACTCCACCCAATGCCATCCGCCTTGGTTACGCACATTGCGAACCGCACTCGGGGCGAGCGAGATCGCCGCGACCAGGACGGCCAGGAACGTCAGGCCCGAAATCGGCACCCACTGGAAACGAGCACTGAAGGTGCCCTGGTCGTCCGAGGTCAGGACCAAATCGACTTTTCCCGCGATCCTCGCGATGAGAGGGCTCGCGAGGAAGAGATAGCCCATAGCCGTCAGCCCCGCGATCGACGCGAAATGGGCGGTCCCTCCCCAATCGTGAGACCTCGACCCCGATTCCTCGTGGAGTGCCTTGCGCAGACGACAACCTTGAATAAGGAGCAAAGCGAACGAGACCACCGCGAACAGGACCGCCCAAGGGACCGCGTGGTCGATCTTCAGAGGTTGTGGTCGAGTCGGCGCGGGGTTCGCCGACCGCCCTCGCTGGGCCCCATCCCGGTCGAGTCCGGCCCGCTCGCAAGGGGCCGTGCTCCCTGGGGGTCGCCAGAGGTAATCCTGATCCAGGACCTTCCCTTCCTTTCCGTCTTTCCCCTCCTCGCGAATCATGCACGCCACGGGATACAAGGCCCGCTCGCCGAGTACGCTGATCCAAATGGGAGGTATGTCGGATTCCTGGCCGAAGAAAGGCGGCGGACGGTACTCGATCAGGAGGTCGCCGGCCTTCGACTTCGGGGCCGACAGCGGCATGTCGGACAACAACGCGATGGTCGCGTTGTACTGTCCCTGGGCCCCTTCTGACGGGAAGAGGCGCTTGCGGTCGTTCTGCTTCGCATCTGATTCTCCGTTCGAGAAGGTCCAATCGCGGTTCGCCGGATAGAGGGGGTATGTCGTGGCCACCAACATCCCCCGCAGGTCGGTCGTCGATTCGGACTCCAGATAGAGAAGGTCCGAGAAGATCGCGAAGATCCGCGCGTTGGGACAGTGGCGGCGGACAAGCCTCGCCAGGAAGATCGCGTCCCGGGCGTCGGTGCTGATCAAGCCGACGACGTGATATCGCTCGTCGTCCATCTGGCGGAGCGTGTGCGAAAGGACCCTGTCTTCGAGGATCGCGGTCGAATCCGAGGTCTGGTAAGGGAAGATGTCGCGAAGGTCGCGCTTCGTTTCTTCGGGGGCGGCCAACTCCTTGGGACCGCGCAGCACCGCTGAGGTCGGGTCGTCGAGAAGGCCGGCCTTTTGGTAGCGACGCCGGATCTCGGCGATGTTCAGGGGGTAGCGGATCGTGGTGTATCTGAACTCCTTTGATGGTTCGCTCTCAGCGCACTTCTCACGGGACTGGTCCCGCTTATCCTTACTCCGTGTTGGGCCTAAGGTGGCGCCGAAGCCCGTGTTTCCTTCGCGCAGGATCGCGACGTGCGGGTCATTTTCCGCTCCGAGGTAGTTCAGAACGGCCGTCAACATTGTCTCGGTGCGATGGGTCGTTGAGTGAAACGTGAGCGGCTGCGCGAGGGCCTCATGCTTCTTGAAAGCGTCCTGGAAGGGGACTTGCGGGAACGCGCTCGCTGTGCCTGAGATGATTTGGACAGTGTGTTTCGTTTCTGCCCATGGCTTTTGTGTGGAGTCCAACCATGAGAGGAGAGCGTCACGCAGGGAAGGCATCGAGCCCGAGAACCTCGGCGCCAGAAGATGAAGCTTCCGTCCGCTGTATGCGACGAATCTCTTGGACAAGTCCAAGGCATGGATCAAGGCCGCGCGATCAATGCCCTGGGTCGGCGATTCGGGGACCAGGAAGACGACGAGGAACTCGTCGGGGTCTGACGCTTTCGTCTTGATCGCCATGTCCACGTTCCGAAAGACGAGGGTCCCGGGGTCGCCCGTAGTCGCCTGCGGCTTGGGGGCCCCCTTGGAGGCGGATGGGACGGCCGCGCGAGCGACCGGCCCTCTCGGCCCTCGCTCCAAGGAGAGTTCGACCCGCGGGTCCTCCGCTTTGCGAGGTTCGGCCCAAGGCCGCCGCCAACGCTCTAGGACGAACCCGTACCTTCCGGCCGCCGAGGAGATGGAATTCACCGACTCGTCAAAGCGATGACTCATCGACGACCCAACCGGCGCGGGGACCGTCGCGATCAGCGTGTGGACCTTAAGGCGGTCACAGCAAAGGCGCTCCTCCAGGTCGGCGAGAAAGTCCCCCTTGGGGCCGCGACCCTCGCCGTACAGTGCCTCGCGGAGGGGACTTAGGGCCTCCTTTTCATCGTATTTCTTGTCGCCTTCCTCGTCCGCGACCTCCTCGAAAGGTGTCGGCGCTTCCTCCGTGGTCATCGCCTCCGCAGGCTTGGTTGGCTCGCTCCGGTCCAACGGAAGCGGCAGACTCCTCCCGAGCAAGAGGGCCGCGATGGTGGCGGCGATCCAACCCAAATTGATCCCGCCGAGCGATGGCCCCTTTTCCGTTTCCTCCGACATGAAGGTCCGACGACGTCAAATCGTCTCCCCTACTTGCGAACCGGCGATGGACCAAGGGCCAACGCCCGCGACCGACCAGTCCCGCTCACCCTACTGGACGAGTCCGCCGACCAAGTCCGACCGAGACCTCCCGCGCTTTCCCCACGGAGGACCCGCACGGCCGTCACTCTGGTGCGAACAAGTCTACTCAAACACCGCCGCTTGCCGATTTCAACAAAAAAGCCCAAGACTTCCTGAGAACGGACCACAAAGGTCGCCCGATCGGCCCAATCGGATCGGATCAGGGGGCCATACCCGCGCTCAGCGTGTCGCGCGCCGGTTGCGGCAGTCCCGACTCGATCGCCTTGACCAAGAGGTCGGCGCAGAGCGTCAGGCCGAGGCTATGGCTATCCAGGACGATGTCGTACTGATGGGCGTCGGCCGCGTTCACGCGGTACATGACGCGGGCGAACCGGAGAAAGCGGGCGTCGCGATCGCGCGCGGCCCGGCGGGCGGTCCGAAGGCTGATGCCGTGATGGTCGGCCAGGCGTTGGGCCCTGACCTTACGCGGGGCCACGATCCGAACGCTCAAGGTCTCGTCGCGGGGGAGGATGAAGCCCGCCCCGCGGCCCACGATGATCGAGTCGCCGATCCGGCCGATGGCCTCAACCAACTTCGCCAGGTGGTCGAGATAGGCTTCGTGGGGGGCGTAATGCTCCTCGCGCATGGGGAGGAGCCAATCTTGGATCACACTGGGGGCCAGCTCGTCGTAGGCGCGGGCCTCCTCGATGGGGACCTCCATGCGGCGCGCGATCGCGTCAATCATTTCGTGGTCGTAGACTTTCCAATCGAGACGCTCGCCGACGAGGCGCGCGATGGTGCCCGCTCCGGCGCCGGTCTCTCGGCTGATGCAGAGGTTCCGGAAGCGTGGTCTTGGGGCCTTGTCGGCGGACTCGCGGGGACCGCGCGCTGCGTCCCGGCCCAGCCAGCGGTCGAGCATCGCGGTCAGGAAGGCGGGCAGGTTCCAAGGGCGAGCCTGGTCCCGTCGCCGTTCGGGTTCGGGTTCGCGGGCCGGTGACGTGTCGGCCGTTGCCATGCGAGGGGTGATCTCGACGAGGGCCGAAGGGGCCAAGGCGTGACTGGTTCGATCGAGCCAGCGCGACCAGCCCGACCCGATTGTAACCCTTTCCGATCGCCGACGGCGCGTCGACCTCAGAAAAAACGGTGGAGAAATTCTCAAGTTCGCCCCCTCAAACCCTTTCCAGACCAGCGCGAACGGTCGTCCTAGGGCCCCGGCACGCGGTTTGCCACCATCCCTTTCGGCCGAGGACGCGGGCCCACTGCAACCGGCCCGGCGGCCAGGACGCGACCAACCTGTCAAGGACCGACACAATCATGCGCGACCAACGGACGACCATCCTTTGGATGAAGGACCTGATCGACCATCTCGCCCGCTGTCACGAGCAACTGGAAGGGGCCGGTGACGGCTCGTCCGTGCAGTTCCTCGCCGAGGCGATGCTCGTGGACCTGAGCGAGTGCCGACGCCTTTGCGAACACCTGAGGCGCCGTCAACACCGCGAGGCGCTCTGCGCGACGGCTTGAGCCCGGACCCTCGTTTCGTTATAGTCGTCTACTTCGCCACGGTCGGGACCGTCCCTCGCGGCCAGACGCACAAGCCGAAACGTGTCCACGGGAGAACGCATGGCAAGTCGCCGCCGAGGGAAGGGGCGCCGCAAGATCGGCCGCAAGAAGCGGCGGATGCGCAGCCGGATCCGTCATCGCAAGAAGTAGCGTAGGGTCGTTTTGAGCGACGTTCGCGTTCATCTTGCTTCCGCGCCCGTCCAGGCCGGGCCTTCCCGGTCCTGCTCGAGGGCGCGCCGTCCTTCATTTGCTCGCGGCTCGGGGTCAGTCCTCGAGCTTCGGGCCCCCTTCCGCCTTGCGCCGCTCTTCGAAAGCGACTAGCCAGGCCCGCGCCCGGTTCAGGTCGTATTCACGGCAATAGACGTTGGGATTGCCATCCATCGTGCCAAACTCGTCCTGCATGTCGCGAGCGTCAGCCATCGCGGGGATGCCGGCCTCGTTGAGTTGGTCGGCCAGGAATTTGGCCTCGATCAAGCTGTAAGCCTGATAACATGGCACGACTTCGTCGCTGATCGGGATGCCGCCCGGCACGGGCTCCGCGATGGGGTCATAGGTTGGGTCCACGATCGGTTCGGCCGCGTCGGCCGCGACGAACGTCGGGTCTTCGACCCCTTCTTGCGACGTGCCGCACTTCCAGCATACGTCGAACGACGGGTCGACTTTGGTGGCGCACTTGGGACAGGTCCACATCGGGGGAAGCTCCAGGTCTAAAGGCGGACCGCGTCGAGCAAGGCGCGCGGCGGAAGGATGAAACCGAAGTAGAATGGGCCGAAGAGGGCGTAACTCGCCGAGCTCTCGTCGAAGCGCATCGTGTAAACGATGTCCTTGAGATACTGGGGATTGCGGGCCCACAGGGTCACGCCCCACTCCCAGTCGTCCAGGCCCGTGGACGCGGTGATCACCTGACTCACCTTGCCCGCGAACTTCATCCCGCTCCGACCGTGCTGGGCCATCAGGTCGGCCCGGGTCGCGAAGGGTAGACGATACCAGTTCTGGTCCCCCTGCCGCATCTTGCTCATGGGATAAAAGCACAGGCAGGGCCAGTCAGGAAACTCGGGATAAAGGCGCTGCGAATTCATCGGCGCCAGGCGTCGCGCGTATTGCTCGACCTTGGTCTTATAGGTCGGACCCTCGGGGTCCACGCCCTCACGTTCGCGGAGGATTCGGCCGTATTCCTCGGCGTCCGGTACGTATTCAGAGACCTCGGTGAGCGAGTAGAAAGAGTAGCTCGGCACGAGCGCCGGCCCAAGCGCCGACGCCTGGATCGCCATGTCCACGCCGTGGACGGCCCGCAAGTCGCGGCCCGCCAAAACGACGCCGAAGCTCGCCTTATGACCCACCACGGCGAACGCATGCATCTGGTCGACGCCCGGATGACTGGCCTTGTCGAGGGCCCGACTGAGTTCCTCACGACCAGCGTGACGATGGTCCTGGTCCAGGTTGGCCAGCGCGGCGCGATCGACACGATAAAAGAGGTGGAGGAAGTGCCGGCCCGACTCGGGGACCAGGGTGGCCTCGACCTCAAGGTCGCCGGCGGACGGTTGGGACATCGCCAAACTCTCCGAGGACGCGGGGGTCCCCCTCATTGTAAAGCGGTCCCGGGGGTGCGGCGAGTGCCCTCCCCAAATGGCGGCGGCGCTCAATCGCGCGAGCCGTCGCGATACACATATTCGGTTTTTGTCATGCCTCCCGGAAGGGCCGCGTCCAGGCGCTGAAGGAGCCTGAAGGCCGATCGGGCCGAGACCGCCAAGGCCCGATGGAATTGGCTGTCTCCTTCCTCGACGCGGAAGGAGAGTTCGGCGATGGCGGGCCGCTCCGACTTCGGTCGTGCCCAAACGATCAAGGCCATCGACGCCTTCATGCCTTTCTCGTTGTCGCCTTGGTCCAAGACGAGTTTGGCCCCTTTCCAAACGGTCTCTTCCACCGTGATGTGATTGACGACCTCCAAGGCCGTCTCGTTGTCGCACGGCCGGCCGTCGCTCCGAAGGTCGCTCAACATCGGAAAGAAGGCGG